>FLTS01000001.1:944062-1258750 GCA_900078405.1 uncultured Stenotrophomonas sp.
CCCTACCCGCGCGCGCCGGGTTCGGCGGAATTCTGAGGAGCAGAAGTGAGGAGCCAGAAGTGAGAAGTGAGAGAAAGGCGGAAATCGACGCAGTGAGCAGCCTTGGCTGTTTCTCACTCCTCACTCTTCTTCACTCGCTCCTCCGCCGATGACCCTGTTCTTCGCCCTGTGCTTCGTCGGCGTCGCCATCGCCGGCTTCAGCGCATTCCTGATCTTCTGGCCGCTGACACTGGTCCATGTCCGCGACCGCCATCCCGCCCTGGCCGGTGAATTCGGCGAGGGCGCCTTCCTCAAGCCCGGCTGCCTGCGCTGGCTGCTGGCCGGCGGTTTCAAGACAATCGCCGACCGCTCGCTGAGCGGCCTCGCCACCCCGGCGCGCATCGCACTGTTGGTGATGCTCGGTGGGCTGGGCATGGCCCTGCTGCTGTGGATCCTCTCGCAGGTAATCAGATGAACGACTCCGACGCCACCATCGACCAGTGGTGGCTGGCCAGCCTCGGCACCACCCTGGTCTGGGCCCGCCTGCGCGTGCGCCCGGCCGGCACCGCCGAAGTGCTGGATAGCGATGGCAACACCCTGAGCTACGACAGCGAGGACACCGCCCGCGCGCAGCTATTCGACGCCGAGTTCGTCGCCTTCGACGGCCTGGACGAGGAAGACGCCCTGATGCGCGGCTTCTCGCTGCACGAAGTGCAGCCGCCCCGGGCAGCCAATGACGAGGAACTGCGCGGGCGCATGGTGCAATCGCTGGGTGGGCGCGCCTGACGGATGCACCGGCACCGGAACACCGGCTGAAACCGGCTTTCTCCCCCACGACGACGCGAGCGGGTGCGCCGCGCCGATCCCCCACCCCGCCACAGGGACAAGCGACCATGAAAGACATCCGCATGCTGCTGCAGAACAACAGCGACTGGGCCGACCGCATCGAGCAGGAAGACCCGGAGTTCTTCAGCCAGCTGTCCCGGCAGCAGCACCCCGAGTACCTGTGGATCGGCTGTTCGGATTCGCGCGTACCGGCCAACCAGATCATCGGCATGGCACCCGGCGAGGTGTTCGTCCACCGCAACATCGCCAACGTGGTGGTGCATACCGACCTGAACTGCCTGAGCGTCATCCAGTACGCGGTGGACCAGCTCAAGGTCAAGCACATCCTGATCGTCGGCCACTACGGCTGCGGCGGCGTGCATGCCAGTCTCAACGACGTGCGCATCGGCGTGGCCGACAACTGGCTGCGCCACGTCGGCGACGTCGCGCAGAAGCATTCGGCCATCCTCGACGCGATCGACGACCCGGCGCTGCGCCATGCCCGCCTGTGCGAGCTGAACGTGATCGAGCAGGTGGTCAACGCCTGCCGCTCGACCATCGTGCAGGACGCCTGGGCGCGCGGGCAGAAGCTGATGGTGCATGGCTGGGTCTACAGCCTGAAGGACGGCCGCGTGCGCGAGATGGGCATCGACGTCGGCAGCCAGGAGGAACTGCAGCCGGCCTACGAACGGGCGCTGTCCTTCGTGCCGCGCCACGGCCGCCGCGACTAAACCTTTGCCGGAGCCGACCATGCTTGCCTCGCCGATCAACCTCCAGGGCTGGATCGAGGAACACCGCCACCTGCTCAAGCCGCCGGTGGGCAACCGGATGATCGACAACGGCGACTTCATCGTGATGGTGGTCGGCGGCCCCAACTCACGCACCGACTTCCATTACGACGAAGGCCCGGAATGGTTCTACCAGCTCGAAGGCGAGATGGTGCTCAAGGTGCAGGAGGACGGCGCGGTGCGCGACATCCCGATCCGCGCCGGCGAGATCTTCCTGCTGCCGCCGCGGGTGCCGCATTCGCCGCGGCGCCCACCCGGCGGCATCGGACTGGTGGTCGAGCGCAAGCGCCTGCCGCACGAACGTGACGGCGTGACGTGGTATTGCGAGCGCTGCAACCACAAGCTGTATGAGGAATTCTTCCACCTCGGCAACATCGAGACGGATCTGCCGCTGGTATTCGACCGCTTCCACTCCTCGCTGCGACACCGCACCTGCCCGCAGTGCGGCGAAGTGCATCCTCAGCCGTAGGGGCGACATGAGTCGCGGCCGGGCCTTGTCGGCAGAATCCGGTCGCGACTCACGTCGCCCCTGCGCTCCATGCCCCGGCGGTACACTGCTGCATCATTCTTCACGCCCATGCAGCAATGAACGAACTCCTGTCCCCGGCCCATGCCGTCGCGCTTGATGCGGCCGATCCGCTGCGCCAGCTGCGCGACCAGTTTCTGATCCCGCAGCACGATGGCGCCGACCAGGCCTATTTCGTCGGCAACTCGCTCGGCCTGCAGCCACGTGGCGCACAGGTGATGGTGCAGGAGGTCCTGGACCTGTGGGCGCGGATCGCGGTCGAAGGCCACTTCACCGGTCCGACGCACTGGATGAATTACCACCGGCTGGTGCGCGATTCGCTGGCGCGCGTGGTCGGCGCGCTGCCGGTGGAAGTGGTGGCGATGAACACGTTGAGCGTGAACCTGCAGCTGATGATGGTCAGCTTCTACCGCCCCACGGCCGCGCGCCCGGCGATCCTGATGGAAGCCGGTGCCTTCCCCACCGACCGCCACGCGGTCGAGTCGCAGATCCGCTTCCACGGCTTCGACCCAGCCACCGACCTGATCGAAGTGCAGCCGGACGAGGCCAACGGCACGATCTCGATGGCCGCCATCGAACGCGCCATCGCCGAGCACGGCAAGCGCGTAGCGCTGGTGCTGTGGCCGGGTGTGCAGTACCGCAGCGGGCAGGTGTTCGACCTCGACGCGATCACCCGGCTGGCACGCGCGCAGGGCGCCAACGTCGGCTTCGACCTCGCCCACTCGGTCGGCAACGTGCCGTTGACCCTGCACGACACCGCCCCCGACTTCGCGGTGTGGTGCCACTACAAATACCTCAATGCCGGCCCCGGCGCGGTGGCCGGCTGCTTCGTCCACGAGCGCCACGCACGCGATGCATCGCTGCCGCGCTTTGCCGGCTGGTGGGGCCACGAGCAGGCCACGCGCTTCCAGATGGCGCCGGAGTTCGTGCCCGAGCTGGGCGCCGAGGGCTGGCAGCTGAGCAACCCGCCGGTGCTGGGACTGGCGCCGCTGCGCGCCTCGCTGGAACTGTTCGACCAGGCCGGCATGCCGGCGCTGCGCGCCAAGTCGTTGCAACTCACCGGGCACCTGGAAGCGCTGGTGCTGGCGCGCCTGTCCAACGTGCTGCAGATCGTCACCCCGGCCGAAGCGGAACGCCGCGGCTGCCAGTTGTCACTGCGTGTGGCCGGCGGCCGCGCACAGGGCCGGGCCCTGTTCGAGCATCTGCAGTCGAAGGGCGTACTCGGCGACTGGCGCGAGCCGGACGTGATCCGCATTTCCCCGACCCCGATGTACAACCGCCACGACGACATCCTCCGCTTCGTCGCCGAAGTGGAAGCCTGGGCAGGCCTCTGAACCCCACGGAACCCACGACTTGACCGCTTTCCCCCCGCGTCACCTGACCCTGATCGGCGCCGGCCTGGCCGGCTCCCTGCTCGCCATCCTGCTGTCGCGCCGCGGCTGGCGCGTCTCCGTCTACGAACGCCGTGGCGACCCGCGCGTCGCCGATTACGAAAGCGGCCGTTCGATCAACCTCGCGCTGGCCGAACGCGGCCGCAACGCACTGCGCCAGGCCGGCGTGGAAGAGGCCGTGATGGCGCGTACGGTGATGATGCGCGGGCGCATGGTGCACCCGCGCGACGGCAGTACACCGCAATTGCAGCGCTACGGCCGCGACGATGGCGAGGTGATCTGGTCGGTGCACCGCAGGGACCTCAACATCACGCTGCTGCAACTGGCCGAGGACGCCGGCGCCCGCTTCCATTTCCACCGCCGCCTGCATACGGTGGATTTCGACGCCGGCTATGCGCGCTTCATCGACGACCGCAACGACAGCCCGCACGACATCCACTTCGACACGCCGCTGGTCGGTGCCGACGGCGCCGGCTCGGCGCTGCGCGCGGCGATGAACCGCAAGTCGTCGCTCGGCGAGCGCACCGAGTTCCTCGACCATTCCTACAAGGAACTGGAAATCCCGCCCGCGACCGGCGGCGGCTTCATGATCGAAGCCAACGCGCTGCACATCTGGCCGCGCGGCCGCTACATGTGCATCGCCCTGCCCAACGACGAAGGTACCTTCACCGTCACCCTGTTCCTGCCCAACGAAGGCGACCCAGGCTTCGCCACGGTGCGCAGCGGCGCCGAGGCCGAGGCATTGTTCGCCCGCGAGTTCGCCGACGCCCTGCCGCTGATCCCCAACCTGCGCCGCGACTGGGAGCGGCACCCGCCCGGCCTGCTGGGCACCCTGCACCTGGACCGCTGGCACCTCGGCGGCAAGGCGGTGCTGCTGGGCGATGCCGCGCACGCGATGGTGCCGTTCCACGGCCAAGGCATGAACTGCGCGTTCGAGGATTGCGTGGCGCTGGCGGAGCTGCTGGAAGCGCATGGCGACACCGCGCATGCTTTCGCCGCGTTCGAAACCGAGCGCAAGCCCAACGCGGCGGCAATCCAGCAGATGGCGCTGGACAACTACCTGGAGATGCGCGACCACGTCGCCGATCCCGCGTTCCTGCTGCAACGCGAACTGGAACACGAACTGCAGCGACGCTGGCCGACACGTTTCGTGCCGCATTACACGATGGTCACCTTCCTGCACACACCGTATGCCGTGGCGCTGGAACGCACGCGGCTGCAGCAGCGCATCCTCGCCGAGGCCACCGCCGGCCTCGCCACGCTGGAACGCATCGACTGGGCCGCGCTGGAACGAATCGTCCACGAACGACTGCCGGTGCTGGAGGGAGCGTACTGATGACCGAAAGCTTCCTCTTCTACGATCTGGAAACCTTCGGCCAGGACCCGCGCCGCACCCGCATCGCGCAGTTCGCCGCGGTACGCACCGACGCGCAGCTGCAGGTGATCGACGAGCCGGTCAGCTTCTTCGTCAAGCCCGCCGACGACCTGCTGCCCTCGCCGATTGCCACATTGATCACCGGCATCACCCCGCAACGCGCACTGGCCGAAGGCATCAGCGAGGCGGAGGCCTTCGCCCGCATCAACGAGCTGATGGCACGCCCGCAGACCTGCACGCTGGGCTACAACACGCTGCGCTTCGATGACGAGTTCGTACGCCACGGCCTGTTCCGCAACTTCTTCGACCCCTATGAGCGCGAGTGGCGCGGCGGCAACTCGCGCTGGGACCTGCTGGACATGCTGCGGCTGGTGCACGCGCTGCGCCCGGACGGCATCGTCTGGCCACGGCGCGAGGACGGCGGCACCTCGTTCAAGCTGGAACATCTGGCCGACGCCAACGACGTGCGCGAAGGCGACGCCCATGAAGCACTGTCGGACGTGCATGCCACCATCGGCATGGCACGCAAGTTCAAGCAGGCGCAGCCGCGCATGTGGGACTACGCGTTGAAGCTGCGCGACAAGCGCTTCGTCGCCGGGCTGCTCGACGGCGTGGCGATGCAGCCGGCCCTGCACATCTCCATGCGCTACCCCGCCAGCCGCCTGTGCGCGGCGCCGGTGCTGCCGCTGGCCGTGCACCCGCACATCAACAACCGGGTGATCGTGTACGACCTGGACAGCGACCCGCAGCCGCTGCTGGAGCTGTCGCCCGAGGAAATCGCGCAGCGCCTCTACACTCGCGCCGCCGACCTGCCCGAAGGCCAGCAACGGGTGCCGCTGAAAGAAGTCCACCTCAACAAGGTGCCGGCATTGGTGGCATGGAACCACCTGCGTGCCGCCGATTTCCAACGACTGGGCATCGACCCGGAGAGGGTCGAAGCCCGCGCCGCGCAGCTGCGCGCGATCGGCCCGCAGCTGGCCGAGAAGGTCCGCCGGGTCTTCGCCCGCGAACGCCCCGCGGATGGCCCGGCCGATGCCGACGGCGCGCTGTACGACGGCTTCCTCGCCGATGGCGACAAGCCGCTGCTGGCCAAGGTCAGGACCAGCCCGCCGGAGGCGCTGGCGGAACTGGAGAACCGCTTCCGCGACCCGCGCCTGCCGGAATTGCTGTTCCGCTACCGCGCACGCAACCACCCGCAGACGCTGGATGCTGGCGAACGCGCCCGCTGGGACGACTACCGCCGCCGTCGTCTGCTGGAGCCGGGCCTCGGCGAACAGAGCCTGCCCGACTACTTCGCGCAAATCCGCACACTGCGCGAGGAACACCACGACACCCCCGCCCCGCTCGCCCTGCTCGACGCACTTGAACGATGGGGCCAGCAATTGCAGCCAACGCCATGAGCCAGTATTTCAGCGATGCCAGCTTCAAGTTCCTGCGCAACCTCGACCGCCACAACGACAAACCGTGGTTCGCCGAGCACAAGCACGAATACGAAGAACACGTGCGGCAACCGTTCCTGCGCCTGATCGCCGACCTGCAACCCGATCTGGCGCAGGTCAGCACGCATTACCTGGCCGACCCGCGCACTGTCGGCGGCTCGCTGTACCGCATCTACCGCGACACCCGCTATTCCAGCGACAAAGCGCCGTACAAACCGTGGCAGGGCGCGCGCCTGTACCACGAGCGCCGCAAGCAGGTGCCCGCGCCCTCGTTCTATGTCCACCTGCAACCGGGCGCGAGTTTCATCGGCGCCGGCCTGTGGCACCAGGAGCCGGACATCCAGCGCCGCGTGCGCCAGTTCATCTTCGACAACCCCGGCACCTGGAAAGCCACCGCGCACGCTCCGGCACTGCGCAGGCGCTACGGTTTCGAGGACAGCGAAATGCTGGTGCGGCCGCCGCGCGGTTTTCCCGCCGACTTCGAGTTCATCGACGACCTGCGCCACCGCAACTGGGTGCTGCTGCGCCACGTGGACGACGCCGGCATGGCCAGCCCGCGCCTGCGCCAGACCATTGCCGCCGACCTCGCCGCGCTGGGCCCCTTCGTCGATTATCTATGCGCTGCGCTGGACTTGGAGTTCTGAGCGGCGCGCAACACGCTGGCCGTGGTTGGAAAGCCGCAGGGCACTGCGCCTTCCCGCCGGTAATCGGGCGAGACGGAGCAACCCGCCTCGCTGCATGGATGCTGCAACGCCGGCATGCGGGCGCACGCATGAATCCGCCTGCATCCGCAAAGTGCTAGCATGGTCCACGCAGGCGATGCCTGCTTCGCGCGCTCCGCGCAGCCGCCCAGGCAGTTGCACGCTCCGCTTCCTTTCATGTGGCAACCGCTCGCCGAGAGCGTCCATTGCCCGCATAGTCCAGTCGTAATGACGCGTGCATTCGAATGAATGCCGATGCCCCCGGGGTTGCAGACGCCCCATTGCACGGTGGCGATGCGCGTTCCGGCGGCCCCTGCCGCACTGCCCGTCATGACCCGTACCTCGAGCGGAACGGCATGGCGCGATGAATGAACTGCCGCGTCCATGCAGCTCATCCATCACGGCAGCCGCATCGCGTCCATCACCCGCATCGGGGAATCGCGTCATCGGGCTGGCACCGACACGAGGAAAAGAGATGACCTCCATTCGCAAGTCCGCCGCCACCGCCCCGAGAAGGACGAGCTCGACCTTCACTTCCGGCGCCCAGCAGGGACACCTGACCCGCGAGCGCATCGCCAAGGACATGGCAGCCTTCGACAAGGCCGGCGGCAAGATCGAAGTGCTGGGCAACACGCCACTGCGTGGCAAGGATGGCGTGCTGAAGCCCGCGACGGCAGCGCCGGTCGCCACCGGCCAAACCGGCAAGAACTGAATCACTTTCCCGAAAGACGGAGCAAGCCACTTGGCCAAGGTCAATTATTCGTTCGAGAAGCGCCAGCGCGAGCTGGCAAAGAAGAAGCAGAAGGAAGCGAAGCAGGCGAAGAAGCGCTCCGCCCGCGATACCGCCTCTCCCGATGGAGGCGAGCCGCCGGCATCCACTTCGTGATGCCATCGCGTCGACCATGCAGGCCGAAGTAGCGCTGCCGCTACTTTCGGCATGCCGTCGCCGGGATGCACGATCCCGGCTGGCTCCAGCCGGTCCGCCACGGCAGGTCAACGCGAAGTCCGGCCCTCCCATGCCTGCGCCAGCCGCCTGAACCCTGCCCGCAACTGTCCGCGAGCGCCCCACGGCAGCCGCGACAAGGCCACCGGAACCGGCTCCGGTTGTGGCGAGCCGTTCCATGCGACCACCACCTTGTTGCTCATGCCCGGCTCGTCGAGCTTCAGCACACGGCCGTCGAAGCTGCGGCGCAGCCGCACCAGGTGCCGACGGGTATCGGTGTTGTAGAGATTGCCGGCCATCACGCCATCGGCGCTGAGGGCCGCACGGCAGTCGTCGTAGAAACCCTGCGTGGACAAGGCCGGCGGTATGCCCTGCACATCGTAGGCATCCACCAGCAACAGGTCGAAGCAACCACGCCGGGTGCGCAGCCAACCGGCGCCGTCGGCACATTCCACCTGCAGGCGCTCATCATCCGCCGGGACATGGAAGGCCCTGCGCAGCGCGACCACGTCCGGGTCGCTTTCCACTGCCTCGATACGGGCCTTCGGCAGGTGGCGATGGCAGAACTTGGCCTGCGAGCCGCCGCCGAGACCGATGATGCCGATGCGGCGCGGGGCCGGGTGCAGCCACAGCGCGGCCAGCATGCTGCGGGTATAGCCCACGTGCAGCCGCTGCGGGAACCAGCGCGACATGCGCGTCTGGATGGTGTCGCTACAGAACTGCAGTTCGACGTACCGCCAGCTGCGCCGGATGCGGGCGCCGCCGCTCATTCGGTGCGCACGGCGTTGGCGATGCCGTGCGGCACGTGGCCGGCGGCGACGCTGTGGTGCTGGCGGGCGCTGTCGATGTTGTGCTGGGAATCGTCGAAGAAGATATCCGCGCCGAATGCCTCCAGGAACGGCCCCTTGTGGCGGCCACCGAGGAACAACGCTTCATCCAGACGCACGCCCCACTCGCGCAAAGTCCGGATTACCCGTTCGTGCGCCGGCGCCGAGCGCGCGGTGACCAGCGCGGTGCGGATCGGCGCCTGCTCACCGGCCGGGAACGCCGCCTGCAGGGCATGCAGCGCCGACAGGAAATTGCGGAACGGCCCGCCGCTGAGCGGCTCGTGCGCGCGCTCGCGCTCGTGGCGGCCGAACGCTTCCACGCCCTGCTCGCGCGAGATGCGCTCGCTCTCGTCGCCGAAGATCACCGCATCGCCATCGAAGGCGATGCGCAACTGCCCTGCCGGGTGCCCGGTATCGGTGGGGGTGACGGACACGTCGGTGCCGCTGCGCGGCAGGATCGTTGCCGCGGCGATGCCATGCACCAGTGCACGCCGCACCGATTCGGGGTTGGCCGACAGGAACAGGTCGGTGCCGAACGGCTTGACGTAGGGCCAGGTCGGCTCGCCGGCGGTGAAGGTGGCGCGGACGATTCCCAGGTCGTGGTGCTGGATGGAATTGAAGATGCGCAGGCCGGTGTCGGCCGAGTTGCGCGAGAGCAGGATCACCTCCACCCGCGGGTCCTCGGCGCTGGTGCCCTGGTTCAGCGCCAGCAGCTTGCGCACCACCGGGAACGCCACGCCGGGCCTGAGCACATCGTCCTCGTGTTCGCGCTGATAGGCGGCGTAGGCCTCCAGACCTTGCTGCTCGAACAGCGCATGGCCTTCTTCGAGGTCGAACAAGGCACGCGAGGTCACCGCGACGGTGAGCAGCCGGGGAGTGTTGTCACCCATTGGAGGAGCCTGACGGGAATACCGGAGGGAGGGTTTGGAGTCTAACCGGAAGGTCTGGTGCTGCGGTTTTGTCGGGCTTTCGCCGCCATTGCCCTCAGAACTCGAACTGCTCGCTGAGGATGCGCTCTTCCAGGTTGTGTTCCGGGTCGAACAGCAGGGTCACTTGCCGCTGCCGCGATTCGCGGATGGTCACCTCCACCACGTCGCGGGTTTCGTGCGAATCGGCGGTGACGCTGACCGGACGCTTGTAGGGGTCGAGCACGCGGAAGCAGACCTCGGTGTCGGCCTTGAGGATGGCCCCGCGCCAGCGCCGCGGCCGGTATGGCGCCAGCGGCGTCAACGCGATGGTGTTCGAGCCCAGCGGCAGGATCGGCCCGCGCGCCGAGTAGTTGTAGGCCGTGCTGCCGGCCGGGGTGGACACCAGCACGCCGTCGCAGATCAGCTCCTCCACGCGCTGCTGGCCGTTGAGGTCGATGCCGATGTGCGCGGCCTGCCGCGTCTGCCGCAGCATCGATACGTCGTTGTAGGCCAGCGAGCCGGTGCTGGTGCCGGACTCGGTCAAGGCGAGCATTTCCAGCGGCCGCAGGTGCGCCGGCTCGGCCAGCGCCAGGCGCTCGACCAGATCATCATCATCACGATAGTGATTCATCAGGAAGCCGACCGTGCCCAGCTTCATGCCGAATACCGGTTTGCCCTTGTCGCCGTGGCGATGCAGGGTCTGCAGCATGAAGCCGTCGCCGCCCAGCGGGCACAGCACGTCGGCAGCGTCCGGCTTGTGGTCGCCATAGCGCGCGGCCATCTGCACGCGAGCCTGTTGCGCGGCCTCGGTGTTGCTTGCGAGAAAGGCGATGCGGGGGGACATGGCCATCGTCGGTCGGGAGTGATTGCCGAGAATAACCCGCAATGGGCGATGCTGCCTTGGCCTTGCTGCCATTGCCTGCAAAACATCACGGCCAAGGCCACTCCCTCGGCATGCAATGCTTTGATGGGAGCAGCCTTGGCCGCGATGTTTTCATTTCATCGGGCAAGTGCCGACCAACGGTCGGCACCCACCGGCATCATTTCTGGAGCAAAGCCCCCCTTCTATCAAGGGGGACGCAGCGACAGCCAGGGGATAGGCAAGCCCGAAGGCGGTGCCGAACGTTTGCATTGCAAACGTTCGGGTCGGGCCTGCCTTGCAGGCCCGACCACGGGGCTCAGGCCCCGTGCGCCGCCAACTGGCCCAGGCGCTGCACCGCGACCGAGACAGTCGGGTAGTCCAGCGTCTTCTGCTCGGCCAGTTCGGCCAGCATCGCCAAGGTGAAGCGCAGGCTGCTGTCATCACGGCCCAGCCATGCGGCCACCTTGGCCTCGGCGTTGCCACCCTTCACCGACAGCACCTGCCCGGTGAGGACGCGCTGATGCGCGGCCAGTTCGTCGCGCAGCACGCCACGAGCCACCGCATGCCAGCGGCCGTTGACCTCCAGCGTGTCGATCTGCTCGAACAGCCACGGCATCAGCAGCGCTTCGCCCAGGCGGAAGTGGACCTTGGACACGTCCACCGGCTTGAGCTTGCGGGTACGGGCCAGCTCGATGATGTCGAACGCCGGCTCCAGGAACTGCAGCTCGGACAGCTGTTGCGCCAGTGCCGCCGGCAGGCCCTTTTCCTTCCACTGCTTGACGCTGGCCTCGTAGGCCGGGCGCTGCGAATCCGGCAGCACGCCCGAGGCGACGCGGATGTCGTTGAACGGCCCCTGGTAGCGCTCGACCGCCGCGGTGATGCCAGGCATCGCGCCCGGACGGTTCAGCAGCCAGCGCACGAACGAACGCTGCAGCTTCCAGATCACCTCCAGCGCATCGACCTGCACCGCTTCGGGCAAGGTGCCGTCGAGTGCGTCGATCTGCGACCACAGCGCACGCGCGTCCAGCGTCTCGCGGCTGATGGTGTAGGCCTTGGCGACCTCGGCCACGCTGCGGCCGGTATCTTCCTGCATGCGCATCAGGAAGGTGGCGCCCATGCGGTTGATGGTCTGGTTGGTCACCGCGCTGGCGATGATCTCGCGCTTCAGGCGGTGGCCCTGCATGCTGTCGGCGTACTTCTTCTGCAGCGGCTGCGGGAAGTAGCGCAGCAGTTCCTTGGACAGGTACGGGTCCTCCGGGATATCCGACTCCAGCAGTTGCTGGAAGGCGACGATCTTGGAGTAGGACAACAGGATCGACAGTTCCGGACGGGTCAGGCCCTGGCCACGCAGCTTGCGCGCGGACAGCTCGGCGTCGGACGGCAGGAATTCGATCTGGCGATCGAGCAGGCCTTGCTGTTCCAGCGTGCGGATGAAGTGCTGCTTGGAGCCCAGGCGCTTGGCGCTCATCCGCTCCATCAGGCTCAGCGCCTGGTTCTGGCGGTAGTTGTCGTTGAGCACCAGCTCGGCCACTTCGTCGGTCATCGACGCCAGCAGCTTGTTGCGCTGATCGACGGTGAGCTTCCTGGCCCGCACCACGTCGTTGAGCAGGATCTTGATGTTGACTTCGTGGTCGGAGGTATCCACGCCGGCCGAGTTGTCGATGAAGTCGGTGTTGAGCAGCACGCCGACCTGCGCGGCCTCGATGCGGCCGAGCTGGGTCATGCCGAGGTTGCCGCCCTCGCCCACGATCTTGCAGCGCAGCTCGCCGCCGTTGACGCGCAGGCCGCTGTTGGCACGGTCGCCGACTTCGGCGTTGGTTTCGCTGGCGGCCTTGACATAGGTGCCGATGCCGCCGTTCCACAGCAGGTCCACCGGCGCCTTCAGCGCGGCGTTGATCAGGTCGGTGGGGGTCATCGCCTTGATGCCGGCGTCGATGCCCAGTGCTTCGCGCACCTGCGGGGTGATCTCGATCGACTTCAGCGAGCGCGGGTAGATGCCGCCGCCCTTGCTGATGAGCTTGGCGTCGTAGTCCGCCCAGCTCGAACGCGGCACCTTGAACATGCGCGCGCGTTCCTTGAACGAGGTTGCCGCCACCGGGTTCGGGTCGAGGAAGATGTGGCGGTGGTCGAACGCACACACCAGGCGGGTGTGCTCGGACAGCAGCATGCCGTTGCCGAACACGTCGCCGGACATGTCGCCGATGCCCACCGCGGTGAAGTCCTCGGCCTGGCAGTTGCGGCCCAGCGCACGGAAGTGGCGCTTGACCGACTCCCACGCGCCGCGCGCAGTGATGCCCATGCCCTTGTGGCTGTAGCCGACCGATCCACCCGAGGCAAAGGCGTCATCCAGCCAGAAACCATGCGCGGCGGCGATGCCGTTGGCGATGTCGGAGAAGCTGGCCGTGCCCTTGTCGGCAGCGACAACCAGGTACGGGTCGTCACCGTCGTGGCGCACCACGCCCTGCGGCGGCACCAGCTTGTTGTTGACGATGTTGTCGGTGATGTCGAGCAGGCCGTTGATGAAGCGCTTGTAGCAGGCCACGCCCTCGGCGAACCACGCGTCACGGTCCAGCGACGGGTCCGGCAGCTGCTTGGCGAAGAAGCCGCCCTTCGAGCCGACCGGCACGATGACGGTGTTCTTCACCATCTGCGCCTTGACCAGGCCCAGCACCTCGGTGCGGAAGTCCTCGCGGCGGTCCGACCAGCGCAGGCCGCCGCGCGCCACCGGGCCGAAACGCAGGTGGGTGCCTTCCACGCGCGGGCCGCATACCCAGATTTCGCGGTACGGGCGCGGCTTGGGCAGGTCCGGCACCTTGGCCGCGTCCAGCTTGAAGCTGATGTAGTCGGCCGGGCCGCCGTCGGCGCGCACGCCGTCCTTGCGCGGCAGGTAGTAGCTGGTGCGCAGCGTGGCTTCGATCACGCCGATGAAGCTGCGCAGGATGCGGTCCTCGTCGAGGCTGGAAACACCGTCGAGCAGCTTGACCAGCGTTTCGTGCACCAGCGCCATGCGCGCATCGCGGTTGCCGGCGCGCGCCTTGACCACGCCGTCGAGCAGCTTGCCAGTGGCCGCGTCATCGCCGGCCAGCGCCTTGAACTGCGCCAGCTGTGCGTCCTGCGTCGCCTTGTCGGCGGCCGGGGCCGGGTCGAAGCGGGCCTCGAACAGTTCGACAATCAGGCGCGCCAGCAACGGATAGCGGTTGAGGGTGCCTTCGACGTAGGCCTGCGAGAACGGCACGCCGATCTGCAGCAGGTACTTGCAGTAGCCGCGCAGTACCGAAATCTGCTTCCAGTCCAGGCCGGCGGCCAGCACCAGGCGGTTGAAGCCGTCATTCTCTGCCTCGCCGTGCCAGACGCGGGCGAACGCATCGCTGAAGCCGGCGCTGGCAGCCGCCGCGTCAATCGCGCCGACGATCGATTCGACCTCGAAATCCTGCACGTAGACCGGTGCGTCGTCGACCACCAGGCGGTATGGGCGCTCGGCCATCACCCGCAGGCCCATGTTCTCCATCATCGGCAGCACGTCGGACAGCGGGATGTCCTTGAGCTGGCGGTACAGCTTCATGCGCAGGCCATCGACGCCGTCGCGGCGGGTCGGCTGCAGGCTCAGGCGCAGGTCGTCCGGGCCGGTCAACGCGTCGAGCTGGGCGACGTCGGCGGCGGCGATCTCGGCGGTGGAGTCCTCGATGTAGCCGGCCGGCAACGCCTTGCCGATGCGCGAAGCGATGCGCAGGCCTTCGCTTTCACCGTGGCTGGTGACCAGGGCTTCGCGCAGGTCGTCCTGCCAGTTGCGCAGCACGTGGGCGAGACGCTTTTCGAGGTTGTCGATGTCCAGGTCAAGGTTCTGCCCGGCCTTCGGGCGCACGATCAGGTGCACCTGTGCCAGCGGCGAATCGCCCAGTACCACGCTGGAATCCACGTGTTCGCCCTGCAGCTCGTCGCGCAGCATACTTTCGATGCGCAGGCGCACGTCGGTGTTGAAGCGCTCGCGCGGCAGGAACACCAGCGCCGACAGGAAGCGGCTGAACTTGTCGCGGCGCAGGAACAGGCGGCTGCGCACGCGCTCCTGCAGGCCAAGCACGCCCATCGCGGTGCGGAACAGTTCGTCCTCGCTGGACTGGAACAGCTCCTCGCGCGGCAGCGACTCGAGGATGTGGCGCAGCGCCTTGCCGCTGTGGCTGGACGGGCTCAGGCCCGAACGCTTCATCACGTTCTCGTAGCGCAGGCGCACCAGCGGGATTTCCCACGGGCGGCGGTTGTAGGCGCTGGAAGTGAACAGGCCGAGGAAGCGCTTCTCGCCGATGATCTTGCCCTTGGCGTCGAATTCCAGCACGCCGATGTAATCCATGTAGCCGCCGCGGTGGATGCGCGAACGGGCATTGGTCTTGGTCAGGATCAGCGCGTCGGCAAGGTTGCCGCTGGTGTTCAGGCCCTGCGCCGCCAGCCCCTTGACCGGGCGCGCGACGGAGGTGTCCTTGCCGCGCATCAGGCCCAGCCCGGTGCCGTTCTGCGCGACCAGCACTTCTTCCTTGCCCTGCTTCTCCACCTTGTATTCGCGGTAGCCGAAGAAGGTGAAGTGGTTGTCGGCGGCCCAGCGCAGGAATTCCTGCGCCTCGTCGCGCGCGTCGTTGCCCACCGGCAGCGGACGGCTGCCGAGGTCGTCGGCCAGCGCCAGCGCCTTGTCGCGCATCGGTGCCCAGTCCTTGACGATGGCACGCACGTCTTCCAGTGCGGCGGTGACGCGCTTGCCCACCGTCGCCAGCGCTTCGGCCGGCTGGCGGTCGATTTCCAGCAGCATCACCGACTCCGGGCTGCCCTCGCCCACGCCGGTCAGCTTGCCGGCCTTGTCGCGGGCGATGTCGAGCACCGGGTGACCCAGCACGTGCACGCCGATGCCCTGCTCGGCCAGCGCCAGCGACACGGTGTCCACCAGGAACGGCATGTCGTCGTTGACGATCTGCAGCACGGTGTGGCTGGACTCCCAGCCATCGCCCTTCAGGGTCGGGTTGAACACGCGGACGTTGGCCTTGCCCGGCTTGCGCACGCGCACGAACTCCAGCATGCCAGCGGCCAGCGCCGCCCAGTCCTCGGTCGGATGCAGCCTGAATTCATCGCTCTCCATGCGGCGATAGAACGCCGAGGCGAATGCCTCCGCTTCGGCCCGGCCGGCGGCCGGGTATCGCGTTCGCAACGCTGCAAAAACCGGCTCCAGCGACAGACCGGCTTCGGAAACACTCGGCTTGGCAGCCGATTGGGATTTCGTTCTTGCGGATTTGGCAGCGTTTTTTTGCGGTTTCATGATTGAGCTTCAGTGATGCTCCAGGGGAGGCCGAAATTGTATCCCCCGCAATCACCACGGCATTGCTGCAAGGCCGCAATGCAGGCCATGGAATCATGCCAAAAACACATACAACCAAATGTTTTCATTGAATATTTTTCACTGGAAAACATTTTCCCGCCACGCGGCTGCATTACCGCCGAAGCCGCGTTTTCGCGCTGCTTTACCAATTTTGAACTGGACGGTATAGTCCAATCCATGCCTGCCGAGACCTCCGATTCCGCACCCGCAGAGGCACGCGACCAGCGCGTGTTCGACACCGTGCGCGAACTGCTGGCAGTGCACGGCATGCACCTGAGCATGGACGCGGTGGCCGCGCACGTGGGCTGTTCCAAGCAGACCCTCTACAGCCGCTACGGCAGCAAGCGCGAACTGCTCGGCCAGGTCGTGCGGCAGAGCGTCTCGGCTGCCGCCGCGCCATTGGCCAGCGGCGACGAACGCCCGCTGCGCGAGGTCCTGCTGGATTTCGCGCTGCGTTATCTGGAACACCGCAACCAGCCCCGCAACCGCCAGACTGCGCAGCTGATCGCCACCGGCACCGCCGAGTTCCGCGAAGAAGCCCGCTTGCTGTACCAGGGCGGGGCCGAGGCTCTGCGCGGGCAGCTGGCTGAATGGATGCGAACCGAGATGGCGCGTGGGCGCATCATCCATGACGATCCGCATTTCATCGCCGAGATGCTGATCAGCATGATTGCCGGTCAGGATTTCGAACGCCAACGTTTCCATGCCCCCCACCGCGACGATCCGAAGCAGCGCCGCCGCTGGGCCGAATTCGCCATCGATGCCTTCCTGCGTGCCTTTCCGGCACCGCCGGCCGGCATCCCCGGCACCCGCTGAACAATCTCCCGGAGCTCCCCCGATGACCTCTCCGCTGCGCATCCTTGCCCTCGCCGGCGCCATGACCCTGGGCCTGGCCGCCTGCAAAAACCAACAGGAACAGCAGGCCCCGCCCCCGCCGGAGGTCGGCGTCATCGAGGCCAAGCCGCAGGCGCTGCCGTTGCAGCGCGAGCTGGTCGGGCGCCTGTCGCCGTTCCGCTCCGCCGACGTGCGTGCCCGTGTTTCCGGCGTGCTGCTCGAGCGTATCTACGAGGAAGGCAGCAGCGTCAAGGAAGGCCAGGCACTGTTCCGGATCGACCCGGCGCCGCTGCGTGCTTCACTGGCCTCGGCCGAAGCCGCGCTGGCCTCGGCCCGCGCCACCCACACCAACGCCAGAGCCACCGCCGAACGCGCCCGCACACTGGCGCCGCAGAACTACGTGTCGCGCTCGGACCTGGACAATGCCGAGGCCGCCGAGCGCAGCGCCGCCGCCGCGGTGCAGCAGGCGCAGGCGGCGGTCACCAGTGCCCGTATCAACCTCGGCTACGCCAACGTCACCGCGCCAATCGCCGGGCTGGCCGGCAAGCAGCAGGTGACCGAGGGCGCGCTGGTCGGCCAGAACGAAGCCACCCTGCTGACCACCATCGACCAGATCGACCCGCTGTACGTCAACTTCTCGATGACCGCCGACGAACTGAGCGGGCTGCGCGCCGCGCAGGACAAGGGCACGGTGGCGCTGGCCGGCGACGGCAAGACCACGGTGCAGGTCAACCTCCCCGACGGCACCCGGTACGCGCACGAGGGCACGCTGGACTTCTCGGCGACCACCGTTGACCCGGCCACCGGCACGGTGTCGCTGCGTGCACAGCTGCCCAACCCGGAGCACATCCTGCTGCCCGGCTCGTTCGTCAGCTTCAAGGCCAATCTCGGCCAGCGCAACAACGCCTTCCTGGTGCCGCAGCAGGCGGTGCAGCGCGACGCGCAGGGCGGCTACGCACTGGTGGTCGGCAAGGACGGCAAGGTTGTGCGCAAGGACCTGGTGCTGGACGGCCAGCAGGGCGGCAACTGGCTGGTGTCGGCCGGGCTGGAGGCCGGCGACCAGGTGATCGCCTCGGGCCTGCAGAAGGTCAAGCCGGGCGAGCCGGCCAAGCCGACACCGTGGCAGCCGGCCACGGCCAAGCCCGCAGCCGCCCCGGCGCAGCCGCAGCAGGACTGACGGAGCCTCCCCATGCCCAAATTTTTCATCGAACACCCGGTATTCGCGTGGGTGGTGGCCATCCTGATCTCGCTTGGCGGGGTGATTTCGATCCTCAACCTGGGCGTGGAGTCCTACCCCAGCGTGGCGCCGCCGCAGGTCACGGTGACCGCCAGCTACCCCGGAGCCAATGCCGCCACCGCCGAGAAGTCGGTCACCCAGGTGATCGAGCAGCAGCTGACCGGCATCGACAACCTGGTCTACTTCAGCTCCTCCTCGTCCTCGACCGGGCGGGTGAGCATCACCCTCACCTTCGACAGCGGCACCGACGCCGACATCGCCCAGGTGCAGGTACAGAACAAGGTGGCGCTGGCGACCCCACGCCTGCCCTCGGAAGTGACCAAGCAGGGCGTGGTGGTGGCCAAGGCCAACGCCGGCTTCCTGATGGCCGTGGGCGTGCGTTCGGACGACGGCACGGTGGACCGCGACGCGCTCAACGACATCGTCGGCTCGCGCGTGCTGGAGCAGATCTCGCGCGTGCCCGGCGTCGGCAGCACCCAGCAGTTCGGTTCCGAGTACGCCATGCGCATCTGGCTGAACCCGGAGAAGCTGCAGGGCTACCACCTGTCGGCCACCGATGTGTACAACGCCATCGGCACCCAGAACCTGCAGTTCTCCGCCGGTTCGGTGGGCGGCGACCCGGCCCCGAACGGGCAGGCGTTCACCGCCACCGTCGCCGCCGAAGGCCGCTACAGCACGCCGGAGGAATTCGAGAACACCATCCTGCGGGCAAATGCGGACGGCAGCGTGGTACGGCTGAAGGACGTGGCCCGCGTCGCCTTCGGCGCCTCCAACTACGGCTTCGACACACGCTACAACGGCAAGCCGGTGGCCGCCTTCGCCATCCAGCTGCTGCCCGGCGCCAACGCGCTGGACGTGTCCCGTGCGGTGCGCGCCAAGATGGACGACCTGGCCGGCAGCTTCCCGCAGGGCGTGAGCTGGTTCACCCCGTTCGACAGCACCACCTTCGTCAACATCTCGATCAAGGAAGTGATCCACACGCTGGTGGAAGCCATCGTGCTGGTGTTCCTGGTAATGCTGATCTTCCTGCAGAACTTCCGCGCGACGATCATCCCGACGCTGGTGATCCCGGTGGCGTTGCTGGGCACCTTCATGGGTATGCTGGCAATCGGCTTCACCATCAACCAGCTCACGTTGTTCGCGATGGTGCTGGCGATCGGCATCGTGGTCGACGACGCCATCGTGGTGATCGAGAACGTCGAGCGCATCATGAGCGAGGACAAGCTCGACCCGAAGCCGGCCACGCAGAAGGCGATGGGGCAGATCACCGGCGCGGTGGTGGCCATCACCGTGGTGCTGGCGGCGGTGTTCATCCCCAGCGCGATGCAGCCCGGCGCCTCGGGCGAGATCTACAAGCAGTTCGCGCTGACCATCGCCATGTCGATGGGCTTCTCGGCGCTGCTGGCGCTGAGCTTCACCCCGGCATTGTGCGCGGCCTTCCTCAAGCCGACTCACAACGACAACCCGAACTGGGTCTACCGCACCTTCAACAAGTACTACGGCCGGCTCGAGAAGAGCTACGTCGGTACCGTCGGCAGCATCCTCAGGCACAGCCCGCGCTGGTTGATGGTGTTCGCGCTGCTGATCGCGCTGTGCGGCCTGCTGTTCACCCGCCTGCCCGGCAGCTTCCTGCCCGAAGAGGACCAGGGCTATGCGCTGGCCATCGTGCAGTTGCCGCCGGGAGCGACCAAGAGCCGCACCGGCGTGGTGTTCGACCAGTTGCTGGGGCTGATGCAGGACGATCCCTCGTTCGAGGGCATGATGCAGGTCACCGGCTTCAGCTTCGTCGGCTCCGGCGAGAACGTCGGCATGGCCTTCATCCGGCTCAAGGACTGGGACGAGCGCGACGAAACCGCGCCGGAGTTCATCCAGAAGATGAACATGAAGGCGTTCGGCGGCATCAAGGACGCGCAGGTATTCCTGGTCAACCTGCCCACCGTGCAGGGCCTGGGCCAGTTCGGCGGCTTCGACATGTGGCTGCAGGACCGCGCCGGCGCCGGCCAGGACGCGCTGATGGAAGCACGCAACACCTTGCTCGGTGCCGCGTCCGCCGACGAATCATTGGTCGGCGTGCGCCCGAACACGCTGGAGAATTCGCCGCAGCTGCAGCTGAAGGTGGACCGCGTGCAGGCGCAGGCGATGGGCGTGGCGGTCAACGACGTCTACACCGCGTTGCAGATGATGCTGGCGCCGGTGTACGTCAACGACTTCTTCTACGGCGGCCGCATCAAGCGGGTGAACATGCAGGCCGACGCGGCCTTCCGCACCGGGCCCGAATCGCTGCGCAGCTACTACGTGCCCAGCTCGCTGAGCAAGGATGCCGACGGCCAGCCGGCGATGATCCCGCTCAGCACCGTGGTCAAGTCCGACTGGATCTACGCGCCGCCGGCACTGAGCCGCTACAACGGTTATTCGGCGGTGAACATTGTCGGCTCGCCGGCGCCGGGCGGCAGCTCCGGGCAGGCGATGACGACGATGGAGAACCTGGTGCACGACAAGCTGCCGGTCGGCTTCGGCTACGACTGGAGCGGCATGTCCTACCAGGAAATCCTCGCCGGCAATGCCGCCACCCTGCTGATGGTGCTGTCGATCGTGGTGGTGTTCCTGTGCCTGGCCGCGCTGTACGAAAGCTGGTCGATCCCGGTGTCGGTGCTGCTGGTGGTGCCGGTGGGCATCCTCGGCGCGGTGGTGTTCTCGCTGATGCGCGGGTTGCCGAACGACCTGTACTTCAAGATCGGCATGGTCACGGTGATTGGTTTGGCAGCAAAGAACGCGATCCTGATCGTGGAGTTCGCGGTCGAGCAGCGCGCCGCCGGCAAGACCCTGCGCGAAGCCGCCATCGAGGCCGCGCACCTGCGCTTCCGCCCGATCCTGATGACCTCGTTCGCGTTCATCCTCGGCGTGCTGCCGATGGCCATCTCCACCGGTGCCGGCGCCAACGCCCGCCACTCGCTGGGCACCGGCGTCATCGGCGGCATGCTGTTCGCCACCGTCATCGGCGTGCTGCTGATCCCGCTGTTCTTCGTCACCGTTCGCCGCGTGCTGGGCGACAAGCTGGACGAACAGTCGAAGCAGTACATCGAGCAGCACAAGGTGCGTACCGTGCAGCAGGATCGCTAAGCGGAAACGCAGTCCTGCAACAACGAAGCCCCGGCTATGCCGGGGCTTTCCTTTGCGCCCCCTGTAGGAGCGACGTGAGTCGCGACAAGGGGCTTCCCGATAGAGCCATGGTCGCGACTTACGTCGCTCCTACGGCTCTGCCGGTGTGTTTCAGCGTACGCCGGTCTCGTTGCGCGCGATGACCATCCGCTGGATCTCGCTGGTGCCCTCGTAGATCTCGGTGATCTTGGCGTCGCGGAAATAGCGCTCCAGCGGCATTTCCTTGGAATAGCCCATGCCGCCGTGGATCTGCACGGCCTGATGGGCGATCCACATCGCCGCCTCCGACGCGGTCAGCTTGGCCACCGCGGCCTCGGTGGAAAAGCGCTTGCCCTGCGCCTTGGTCCACGCCGCGCGCAGGGTCAGCAGCAGCGCCGCGTCGAGCTTGCACTTCATGTCGGCGATCTTGGCCTGGATCATCTGGAAGCTGCCGATCGGCGCGCCGAACGACTTGCGCTCCTGCACGTAGGCCAGCGACGCCTCGTAGGCGGCGCGGGCGATGCCCACCGCCTGCGAGGCGATGCCGATGCGGCCGGAGTCGAGCAGGCTCATCGCGATCTTGAAGCCCTGCCCTTCCACGCCGATCACGTCCTCGGGCCTCGCCACATAGTCCTGGAACTCGATCTCGCAGGTGGCCGAGGCGCGCACGCCGAGCTTCGGCTCGGTCTTGCCGCGGCCGAAACCCGGCCGGGTGGCGTCGATCATGAAGGCGGTGATGCCGCGCGCGCCCTGCGCCGGGTCGGTCATCGCGAACAGCACGATGTAGCGCGCCACCGGGCCGGAGGTGATCCAGCTCTTCTGGCCGTTGATGACGTAGGAACCGTCGGCCTGCTTCACCGCGCGGCAGCGCATCGCGGTGGCGTCCGAGCCGGACTGCGACTCGGTCAGCGCGAACGCACCGATCTCGCGGCCCTCGGCGATCGCGCGCACGTACAGCTGCTTCTGTTCCTCGCTGCCGTGGCTGAGCACGGCATTGCAGAACAGCGAGTTGTTGACCGACATGATGGTGGCGTGCGCGGCATCGGCCGCGGACACCTCGACGATGGCCAGCACGCTGGACACCGGGTCCATGCCGGCACCGCCGTACTCGACCGGCACCTCGACGCCCATCAGCCCGTTCTCGCCGAGCAGGCGGATGTTTTCCAGCGGGTACTCGCCGGTCGAATCGTGATGCTCGGCGCTCGGCGCGATCTTCTCTTGGGCGATGCGGCGCGCCACGTCCTGCAACATCAATTGTTCTTCGTTGAAGCTGAAATCCACTGCACCCCTCCCAGGGTATTGCGAAGTTGCGATTGTAACCATCGCAACCGCCGCTGGCCCATGCGCTCCTTGACCTTGCCGCACCGCGGCAGCAAAATATCTCTATATCGCGATAGGTAGATATTTATGGATCTGGAAGACTGGTCGACCCGCCTGAAGGTGTTCGCCGACGCCACCCGCGTGCGCCTGCTGACCCTGCTGGAGCAGGAGGAGTTGACCGTGGCCGAGCTGTCGGCCATCACCACGCTAGCGCAACCGCGTGTTTCCACCCATCTGGCGCGGCTGAAGGAAGCCGGGCTGGTGCGCGACCGCCGCGCCGGGGTTTCCGCCTATTACCGCTTCGACGAGGCCGCGCTGGACCCGGCGCAGCGCGCATTGTGGCATGCGCTCAGCAACGGCAGCGATGACCCGCTGCTGCGCCAGGACGCCGAGCGCGTGCCGTCGGTGCTGGCGATGCGCGCGGCCGACCAGAACTGGGCCGACAGCGTGGCCGGCGACATGGAGCGCCACTACTCGCCCGGCCGCACCTGGGAGGCGATGGCGCGCAGCGCGCTGCCGCTGCTGGAAACCGGCGACGTGCTCGACATCGCCTCCGGCGACGGCGTGCTGGCCGAACTGCTGGCCCCGCACGCGCAGCGCTACGTGTGCGTCGACACCAGCGCCCGCGTGGTCGCCGCCGCCAGCGAACGCCTGCGCAAGCTGCCCAACGTCGAGGTCCGCGAAGGCGACATGCACAAGCTGCCGTTCGACGATGGCAGCTTCGACCTGGTGGTGCTGATGCACGCCCTCACCTACGCCAACCAGCCGGCGAAGGCCGTGGCCGAATGCGCGCGCGTGCTGCGTCCGGGCGGCCGGCTGATGCTGTGCAGCCTCGCCCGCCACGAGCACAAGACCGCGGTGGAAGCCTATGGCCACGTCAACCTCGGCTTCACCGGCAAGGAACTGCGCAAGTTCGTCGAGAAGGCCGGACTGGAAGTGTCCAGCCTGGAAACCGTCACCCGCGAGAAACGGCCGCCACATTTCGAGGTGATCTCGCTGATCGCCCACCGCTCCTGATCCGCCGCGCCAGCCCCGCTGTCCACGCACCTCCCCGTCCCAACCTCACGGCCCGCCCCATGCAAGCCCTCCCCTGGCTCCACCCCGACCGCGTCGCCAAGCTGCTGAGCGCCCTCGAGCAACGCATCCTGATCATCGACGGCGCGATGGGCACGATGATCCAGCGCCACGGACTGGAGGAAGCCGATTATCGCGGGCAGCGTTTCGCGGAGGGTTTCGACAGCGCCCACGTGCATGGCCCCGGCTGCGGCCACGACCTGAAAGGCAACAACGACCTGCTGCTGTTGACCAGGCCCGAAGTCATCGCCGGCATCCACACCGCCTATCTGGAAGCCGGTGCCGATCTGATCGAAACCAACACCTTCAACGCCACTTCGGTCAGCCAGGCCGACTATCACCTCGAACATCTGGTCCATGAACTGAACAAGGCCGGCGCGCGGGTAGCGCGGCGATGCTGCGACGCCATCGAGGCGCTCACCCCGGACAAGCCGCGCTTCGTCATCGGCGTGCTCGGCCCGACCAGCCGTACCGCGTCGATCAGCCCCAACGTCAACGACCCCGGCTTCCGCAACACCAGCTTCGACGAACTGCGCGCCACCTACCGCGAGGCCATCGACGGCCTGATCGACGGCGGCGCCGATACGCTGATGGTGGAAACCATCTTCGACACGCTCAATGCCAAGGCCGCGCTGTTCGCGATCGAGGAAGCCTTCGACGCGCGCGGTGGCCGCTTGCCGGTGATGATCTCCGGCACCATCACCGACGCCTCCGGCCGCACCCTGTCCGGACAGACCGCCGAAGCCTTCCATGCCTCGGTCGCGCATGGCCAGCCGCTGTCGATCGGCTTCAACTGCGCGCTCGGCGCGACCGACATGCGCCCGCACGTGGAAACGCTGGCGCAGGTGTCCAGCGGCTACGTCAGCGCCCACCCGAATGCCGGCCTGCCCAACGCCTTCGGCGAATACGACGAGACGCCGGAGGAAATGGCCGCCACGCTGAAGGAATTCGCCACCTCCGGCCTGCTGAACCTGGTCGGCGGCTGCTGCGGCACCACCCCGGCGCACATCAAGGCGATTGCCGAAGCGGTGGCCGGTGTGCCGCCGCGCGCATTGCCGCAGACGCAGGAGCAGGCCGCATGAGCACGCAACCGCATACCCGCCTGTCCGGGCTGGAACCGCTGGTCATCACCCCCGACCTGCTGTTCGTCAACGTCGGCGAGCGCACCAACGTCACCGGCAGCGCGCAGTTCAAGAAACTCATCAAGGAAGAGCGCTACGAGGAAGCGGTGGACGTGGCGCGCCAGCAGGTCGCCAGCGGCGCACAGATCCTCGACGTCAACATGGACGAGGGCCTGATCGACTCCGAGAAGGCGATGACCCGCTTCCTCAACCTGATCATGTCCGAGCCGGACATCGCCCGCATCCCGGTGATGGTGGACTCGTCGAAGTGGAGCGTGATCGAGGCCGGCCTGAAGTGCCTGCAAGGCAAGGGCGTGGTCAACTCGATCTCGATGAAGGAAGGCGAAGCGGCCTTCATCGAACACGCCAGGCTGGTGCGCCGCTATGGCGCGGCCGCGGTGGTGATGGCCTTCGATGAAGAAGGCCAGGCCGACACCTGCGCGCGCAAGGTGGAAATCTGCACGCGCGCCTACCGCATCCTCGTCGAGCAGGTCGGCTTCCCGCCGCAGGACATCATCTTCGACCCGAACGTGTTCGCCGTGGCCACCGGCATCGACGAGCACAACCACTACGCCATGGACTTCATCGAGGGCGTGCGCTGGATCCGGCAGAACCTGCCGCACGCGCGCCTGTCCGGCGGCATTTCGAACGTCAGTTTCTCGTTCCGCGGCAACGAAACGGTGCGGCAGGCAATCCACTCGGTGTTCCTGTATCACGCGATCAAGGCCGGCATGGACATGGGCATCGTCAACGCCGGCGCGTTGCCGATCTACGACCAGCTCGATCCGGAACTGCGCGAGCGCGTGGAGGACGTGATCCTCAACCGTCGCAGGGACGGCACCGAGCGCCTGCTGGAAATCGCCGAGCACTACAAGGGCAGGAAGGGCGAAAAGAAGGTCGAAGACCTGAGCTGGCGTGACAAGCCGGTGCGCGAGCGCTTGGCACACGCGCTGGTGCATGGGCTGGATGCGTGGGTCGAGGAAGACACGGAGGAAGCGCGGCAACAGGCCACGCGCCCGCTGGACGTGATCGAAGGCCCGCTGATGGACGGCATGAACGTGGTCGGCGACCTGTTCGGCGCCGGCAAGATGTTCCTGCCGCAGGTGGTCAAGTCGGCGCGGGTGATGAAGAAGGCGGTAGCCTACCTGCTGCCGTTCATCGAGGCCGAGAAGCTGCGCACCGGCGACGTCGGCAAGAGCAACGGCAAGATCGTCATGGCCACGGTCAAGGGCGACGTGCACGATATCGGCAAGAACATCGTCGGCGTCGTTCTGGCCTGCAACAACTTCGAGGTGATCGACCTCGGGGTGATGGTGCCTGCGCAGAAGATCATCGATACCGCGCTGGCAGAAAATGCCGACCTGATCGGCGTTTCGGGTCTCATCACCCCGTCGCTGGAGGAAATGGGCCACGTCGCGCGCGAAATGCAACGGCAGGGGCTGACCATCCCGCTGATGATTGGTGGCGCCACCACCTCGCGCGCGCATACCGCACTGAAGATCGACCCGCACTACAAGTCGCCGTCAATCTGGGTGAAGGATGCCTCGCGCGCGGTGGGCGTGGCGCAGTCGCTGATCTCCGAGGAACTGCGCGGCCCGTTCGTCGCCGCCAACGAGGCCGACTACGCCGAGATCCGCAAGCGCCACCGCAACCGCGGCGACGCCAAGCGGCTGGTGTCGCTGGAACACGCACGCGGCCAGCGCTTCACCTGCGACTGGGCGCAATACGACCCGCCGGCGCCGAGGCAACCGGGCCTGCACGTGTTCGACGACTGGCCCTTGGACGACCTGCTGCCGTTCATCGACTGGTCGCCGTTCTTCAGCGCGTGGGAACTGGCCGGCCGGTTCCCGGCGATCCTGACCGACGAGATCGTCGGCCCGCAGGCCAGCGAGCTGTACGCGGATGCGCGGGCGCTGCTGGAGCGGATCATCAAGGAGAAATGGCTGACGGCCAAGGCGGTGTTCGCGTTGTGGCCGGCCAACAGCCGCGGCGACGACGTGGTCATCCACCGTGATGGCCAATCCACCACCCTGCACTTCCTGCGGCAACAGGTGGACAAGCCGGCCGAGCGCCCGGATTTCTGCCTGGCCGACTTCATCGCGCCTGAAGACAGCGGCAAACAGGACTGGATCGGCGGTTTCGCCGTCACCGCCGGCCTCGGCATCGAGCCGCACCTGGAGCGCTTCCGCGCCGAGTTCGACGACTACAACGCGATCCTGCTCAAGGCGCTGGCCGACCGCCTGGCCGAAGCACTGGCCGAGCGCCTGCACCATCGCGTGCGCACCGAATTCTGGGGCTATGCGGCTGATGAAGCGCTCGACAACGAGGCGCTGATCGCCGAGCAGTACAGCGGCATCCGCCCCGCTCCCGGCTATCCGGCCTGCCCCGAGCACAGCGAGAAGCGCATCCTGTTCGACCTGCTGGACGCCGAGCGCAATGCCGGCATGATCCTGACCGAAGGCTTCGCGATGCTGCCGGCGGCGGCGGTGTCCGGCTATTACTTCAGCCATCCGCGGAGCCAGTATTTCGTGGTCGGCCGGGTGTCCAGGGAGCAGGTGGCCGACTACGCGCGGCGCAAGGGCGTGGACCGTGCGCAGGCGGAAAGGTGGCTGGCCTCCAACCTGGACTACGATCCCGAATGACCCCGGCAGGAGCGGGTTCATCCGCTCCTGTCCGCTCCTTTGCAGGCAGCTTCCCGTTGCCCTTCCGCCACGGGCAGAATACGAGCCCGTTGCCAGCGCCACCGGCGCCTTGCCCATGACTCGCGCTTCCATGCCGCAGGGCGTTCCCGTCGCCCGGTTGTCCAGCTTCTATTTCTTCTATTACGCAGCACTGGGCGCATTCACGCCGTACTGGAGCCTGTACCTGCAGTCGCGCGGCATGGGCGTAACCGCGATCAGCGTGATGATGAGCCTGTGGTACGCCACCCGCGTCGTCGCACCCAGCACCTGGACCTCACTGGCGGCGGCATCGCCCCGGCCGATCCGCTGGCTGCGCATCGGCTGCGTGCTGACCGTTGTCAGCTTCGCCGGCTTCCTGCTGCCGCAACCACCGTGGATGCTGTATGCGGTGATGGTGGGCTTCTGCTTCTTCTACAACGCGGTGATGCCGCAGTTCGAGTCGATCACCCTCACCCATCTGGGCAGCGACAGCCACCGCTACGGCATGATCCGGGTCTGGGGTTCGCTGGGCTTCATCGCGGTGGTGATGTTGTTCGGCTGGTTGATCGAACGCCACGGCGCCGCCGGGCTGCCGTGGTGGATGCTGCCGCTGTTCGTGCTGATGACCGGCGCGGCCTTCGGCAACCGCTACGCCCGCCACATCGGCACCCATGCCGCGCACGTGCAGGGCTTCTGGACGATCGTGCGGCGGCCGCCGGTGCTGGCGTTCTTCATCGCCGCCTTCCTCGAACAGCTCTCGTTCGGGCCGTACTACACATTCTTTTCCATCTACATGGAGCACCACGGCTACGGCGCGGCGATGCTCGGCCTGATGTGGACGGTGGGGGTGGTGTTCGAGGTGGCGGTGTTCTTCCTGATCGCCGGCTTCTTCCGCCGCTGGGACGCCAGTTGGCTGCTGATCGTGTCGATGGCCAGCGCCGCGCTGCGCTGGTGGGCCACCGCACTGTGGCCGGAGAACATCCCGGTGATGCTGGCCGCGCAGGCCACCCATTGCCTTGGTTTCGCCGCATTCTTCGCTTCGGCGATGCAACTGCTGGCGCGCTATTTCCCCGGCAACCTCAACGGCCACGGGCAAGGGTTGTTCTACGGCTTCTCGTCCGGGCTGGGCGGCGTGCTCGGTGCGCTGATCGCCGGCCAGCTGTGGCATTTCGGTGACGGCAAGGTGGCCTTCATCGCCGGCGGCGGCTTTGCCCTGGCCGGTGCGTTGATCGCATGGTGGTTCGTGCCCGAGAAACGAATGCCCGTTTCCAAAGCGTAGGAGCGACTTGAGTCGCGACCGTGGACGTCTCTCGACAAAGCCCGGTCGCGACTCACGTCGCTCCTACGAGTGATGGTCACCAGACCAGATCGTCGGGAACCTGGTACTTCGGATCTGCGTAGGGATCTTCCCCGGCCGGGGCATCGGGGTCCACCTTCAGCGCCACCGCCGGCGCGAAGACCTCCTCCGCTTCGGCCAGCAGCTCGGCAGTCACCAGGACGTAGCGCCCGTTCTGCTGCAGCACGCCCAGTTGTCCGGCGTTGAGCGCCTTGAGCTGCTCGGCGGTGACATAGATGCGCTTGATCTTGCCACCATAGGGGAAATGGCGGGCGATGTCGGCGGCGGGGTCGTTCAGCCCCTTGTCCTTGAGCAGCTCGTCCAGCTTCGCGCGTGCCTCACGGCGCAGGCGCGCTTCTTCCTGCTTCTGCCGCTCGGCCTCGATGCGCTCGTCCTTTTCCCGCTGCGCGCGGATCGCGTAGGCCTTGGCCAGGTCGATGTCTTCCTGCGAACGCGGCTTGCGCGGGGCCGGTTGCCCAGCACGCACGGGCCTTCCACCCGGTCCCGGCTTGCCACCCTGCCTGTTGCCGGGCTGCTGGCCATGCTTGCCCTGCGGGCGGTTGTCGCGGCGCGCTTCGGGCTTGCGTTCCGGCTTGGGGGCGGACTTGAAGCCCAGCCCGAGCAGTTGGTCGCGGAGTGTGTCGCTCATGGTGCGGTGTCGGCTGATGGAATGGGGACAATTCGCTGCGGGAGCCTTCGCGAACGGGCTGCTCCTGTGCACCCGCCAACCCGGCCCCGGCCACCAATCAAGGCGGCATCAATAATGCGGGGGCGGCGGCTCGCTCGCCGGATCGGCGGAATACAGTGCGTTGCGCACCTTGCCCAGGTCCTCCAGCAACACCCGCAGCACATCGGCATTACGGCTGCCCTGCAGGCGCGCGTCGGCCAACGCTTCACTCAGCTCGGCCAGCGCATGTTCCTGGAAGGAAACGCGCATTTCCAGTTCGACCAGGCGCGCTTCCAGCGCCTGCTCGCGTTCGTTTGGAAACAACTCAGACATGCAGTGAACGTCCCCGGCCAATGCCGTAATAGGCCAGCCCGGCCGCTTCGATCTCGTCGGGCCGGTACAGGTTGCGGCCGTCGAACACCACGTCGTCGCCCAGTGCCGCGGCGATGCGCGCGAAATCCGGGCTGCGGAACTGCTTCCACTCGGTGACCACGACCAATGCATCGGCGCCTTCCAGCGCATCGTGGGCGGTTTCGCAGAACATCAGGTCCCCGCGCTCGCCGAAGATGCGGCGCGCCTCCTGCATCGCCTCGGGGTCGTAGACGCGCACGTGCGCGCCGGCTTCCCACAACTGCGCCAGCAGGCGGCGGCTGGAGGCTTCGCGCATGTCGTCGGTATTGGGCTTGAACGCCAGCCCCCACACCGCGAAGGTCTTGCCGCGCACGCCTTCGTCCTCGCCGCGGTCGTAGTGGCGCTGGATCAGCTCGAACAGGTGTCCTTTCTGCGCATCGTTGACCGCCTCCACCGCATCCAGCAGCCGCGGCACGTGGCCATGCTGCATGGCAGTGCGCGCCAGCGCCCGCACGTCCTTGGGGAAACAGGAGCCGCCGTAGCCGGCGCCGGGATAGATGAAGTGCCAGCCGATGCGCGGATCCGAACCGATGCCCCGGCGCACCTGCTCGACGTCGGCACCGACGCGCTCGGCGATGTTGGCGATCTCGTTCATGAAGCTGATCTTGGTCGCCAGCATCGCGTTGGCGGCGTATTTGGTCAGCTCGGCCGAGCGCACGTCCATCTCCACCACGCGGTCGTGGTTGCGGTTGAACGGCGCGTACAGGCGGCGCATCACCGCCACCGGTCCGGGGTCGGTAGCGCCGACGATGATGCGATCCGGGCGCATGCAGTCGGCCACCGCATCGCCTTCCTTCAGGAACTCGGGGTTGGAAACCACGTCGAAGTCGATTTCCGCGCCGCGCGCGGCCAGTTCGCCGGCAATCGCCGCACGCACCCGGTCGGCGGTGCCCACCGGCACCGTCGACTTGTTGACCACCACGGTCGGCCGCTGCAGGTGGCGGCCGATGGTGCGGGCCACCGCCAGCACGTATTGCAGGTCGGCGCTGCCGTCCTCGTCCGGCGGCGTGCCCACGGCGATGAACACCACCGGCCCATGCGCGATGGCAGCGGCCGCGTCGGTGGTGAAGGCCAGCCGCGACGCGGCGTGGTTGGCCTTCACCATCGGCTCCAGCCCCGGCTCGTAGATCGGGACGATGCCGCGGTTCAGGCCCTCGACCTTGGCATGGTCGATGTCGACACAGACCACCTCATGCCCCACTTCGGCCAGGCAGCTCCCGGTGACGAGGCCCACATAGCCGGTGCCGAAAATAGCGACGCGCATTGGAAACGATGGCTCCGTTGGCTTACGGCAGGACGCTCAGCAGCTCGACGTCGAAGGTCAGCGTCGCGTCCGGGCCGATCGGGCCGCCGGGGGTGCCCTCGCTGCCATAGGCCAGCTCTGACGGGATCCAGAAGCGGTACTTGGAACCGGCCGGCATCAGCGCCACGCCCTCGGTCCAGCCCTTGATGACCTGGCCCAGGCCGAAATCGACCGGCTGGCCGCGCTCGTAGCTGCTGTCGAACACGGTGCCGTCGAGCAGCTTGCCCTCGTAATTCACCCGCACCCGGCTGCTGGCCAGCGGACGCTCGCCGCTACCGGCACGCAGCACCTGGTACTGCAGGCCCGAGGCGGTGGTCACCACGCCCGGCTGGGTCTTGTTCTTTGCCAGGAAGGCGACGCCTTCCTCGCGGTTCTTGCCGGCGGCGGCGGCCTGCTTGGCGGTGCTGTAGGCCTGCAGCGTGGCCTGCGCCTGCTGGCGGTCCATCAGCGGGGTGCCCTTGGCGAAGAGGGTCGTGATGGCCTGGAAGGTCGCGTCCAGATCGATCTCGTCCTTGATCGGCGCCAGCGACGGGCCGACGGCATAGCTGCCCAGCATCAGGCCGACCTTCTCGCGGTCCACCGGCGGCGGCTGGCTGCCCGGCGCCATGCCCGGCACCGGCTGCCCGGCGCGCACCATCATCGTCGTGCGCAGGGCCTGGTCGATCTTCTGCGCCTCTTCCTGCGACAGCAGCGGCTGGCCACCGGCAAAGGCGTTCTCCACGGCGCGGCGCAGCGCGGCGACATCCACGTCGGCGGCAACCGGCTCGAACGAACTGGCGACATCCACGCCGATGGCGTAACCGACTTTTTCACGTTCCGAGGTCAAAACGGACTTCTCCTTGGTGGCCGCCGGGGCGGCGGGTTGTTGCGCGATGGCTGCACCGGTGGCTGCCATTGCCAGAATCAGAAGCGACGCCGCGGCGCCACGCTTTCCCATCTTCATTCGCTGCATTCTCTGGAAGTGAACAAACGCCGCCATCGGCGCGAGGGGCGCCATTGTCGCATGCGTACCGGTGATGTCGAGGTGCGCACGGCACCACTCAATGGTGGTGCGGAACCGGCACCGCAAGCTCGCGCTCGATCGCCGCGCGCAGCCCGGCATCGTCCGGGCGTACCTTGCTCGGGAACTGCGCCACCACCCGGCCATCGCGCGAGACCAGGTACTTGTGGAAGTTCCAGCCCGGCGCGACGCCGGTCAGGCGCGTGAGGTCGCGGTACAGTGGCGTGGCGTCGCCACCGACCACGTGCACTTTCTCGAACATCGGGAACTTCACCCCGTAGGTCAGCGTGCAGAACTCCTGGATCTCCGCTTCGGTACCCGGCTCCTGGCCCTTGAAGTCGTTGGAAGGAAAACCGAGCACGGCGAAGCCGCGGCCGCCCAGCTCCTGGTGCAGCGCCTCCAGCCCCTCGTACTGCGGCGTGTAACCGCACTTGGAGGCGGTATTGACCACCAGCAGCACCTTGCCGCCGTAGTCGTGGTTCAGGTTGACCGGCTCCTTGCCGGCCAGCGGGCGGTAGTCGCGGTCCAGCAGGGACTGATCCCCGGCATGGGCCGGCGCCATGAAAAGGCCGGCGATCGCCATGCCCAGCAGGAAATTTCGAAGTGCCATCTGTGTTCTCCCGGTTGCCCATCGGCGTCGGCAAAGACTAGGCCATCAGTTGGGTTACAGGGGAGTTGCATGTCGGCGTATCGGTGTTATAGTTGCATACAACACCAGACACCCTGCACGGGGGATCGCAATGGACCTGAAGCACTGTCGCCCTGCCCTGCCTGCGCTTGCCGCCGCCGGCACGCTCCTGCTGCTCGGCTGCACCCTGTCCATGCCGGCCGGTCGCAGTGCCGCGCCGACGCCCGATGCCGGGCTCGCCGGCGAAGCGCCCGAGGCCGACCTGCCGGAGAAGGCCCGGCGCCAGGCCCGGCGGGTGCGCGCCAGCCTGTCCCTGCCCTATTTCTCGTTCGCACGTCCGTTGAACCCACGGAGCTGACCATGAGCGACATCCACTGGAGCGATGGCGCTCCGATCTACCGCCAGCTGAAGGACCGGGTCATCGCGATGATGCTCGACGGCATCATCAAGCCCGGCGACGCCCTGCCCTCGGTACGCCAGGTGGCCGCCGAATACCAGCTCAACCCGATCACCGTCTCGCGCGCCTACCAGGAACTGGCCGACGAGAACCTGGTCGAGAAGCGCCGCGGCCTGGGCATGTTCATGACCGAGGAGGCCGCGCGGAAGCTGCGCGGCAGCGAGCGCGAGCGCTTTCTCAACGAAGAGTGGCCCGGCGTGCTGGAGCGCATCCAGCGCCTGGGGCTGAGCCTGGACGATTTGCTGCCATCGGGGACCAAACAATGAATGCCACCGCCGAAACCGTCGTTTCCGCCCGCGGCCTGCGCAAGACCTACAAGCGCAAGCCGGCGCTGGACGACGCCAGCTTCACCATCGCACCGGGCCGCATCGTCGGCCTGATCGGCCCCAACGGCGCGGGCAAGACCACCGCGCTGAAGGCCATGCTCGGCCTGACCGCATTCGAGGGCGATCTGCGCGTACTGGGCATGGACCCGCGCAGCCAGCGCAACGCGCTGATGAACGACGTCTGCTTCATCGCCGACGTGGCGGTGCTGCCGCGCTGGATGCGGGTGAAGGAGGCCATCGATTTCGTCGCCGGCGTGCACCCGCGCTTCGACCGCGCCCGTTGCGAGCGCTTCCTGGCCAACACCAAGCTGCAGCCGAAGCAACGCGTGGGCGAACTGTCCAAGGGCATGGTGGTGCAGCTGCACCTGGCGCTGGTGATGGCCATCGACGCCCGCGTACTGGTGCTGGACGAGCCCACCTTGGGCCTGGACATCCTGTACCGCAAGGAGTTCTACCAGCGCCTGCTGGAGGACTACTTCGACGAGCAGAAGACCATCCTCATCACCACCCACCAGGTCGAGGAGATCGAGCACATCCTCACCGACGTGCTGTTCATCCGCGACGGCAGGATCGTGCTGTCGGCCGACATGGAAAGCGTGTCCGGCCGCTACACCGAACTGCTGGCCTCGGCCGACACCGTGCAGGCCGCGCGCGAGCTGCGGCCCATCGACGAGCGCGCGCTGCCGTTCGGCAAGACCGTGCTGCTCTACGACGGCGCCGATCGCGCGCAACTGGACGCCCTGGGCGAAACCCGCAACCCCGGCCTCGCCGACCTGTTCGTGGCCATCATGAAGGGAACCTACGCATGAACGCCGTCCACCACATCACCCCGCTGGGCAAGTTCAAGTGGCTGCTCAAGCGCGAATACTGGGAAAACCGCGGCGGATTCCTGCGCGCGCCGCTGGTGGCCGGCGGCATCTCGCTGCTGCTGACGGTGATGGCGATCATCGCCGGGCTGTTCGCCGCCCATCGTGCCGCTGCAGACGGCGGCCTGCACATCGATGGCGTCAACGTCAACGGCCTGGACCTGGGCATGCTCACCCGGCAGATGTCGCCGGAAGACATGGCCAAGCTCGGCGAAGGCATGAACTTCACCCTGCTGCTCAGTTCGGCATGGCCGTTCATCGTGCTCGGCTTCGTGGTGTTCTTCTATTGCCTGGGCGCGCTGTACGACGACCGCCGCGACCGCAGCGTGCTGTTCTGGAAGTCGCTGCCGCTGTCCGACACGCAGACGGTGCTGTCCAAGCTGGCCAGCGCGGTGGTCGTCGCACCGGTGCTGGCGACGCTGGCGGCCATCCTCACCATGTTCGGCTTCATCGCGATCATCAGCATCGTGGTGCTGGCCCACGGCGGCAATCCGGTGACCCTGATCTGGGCACCGTCCAGCCCGTTCACCCTCATCGCCGGAATGCTGTGCTGGGTGCCGGTCTACGCGCTGTGGGCGCTGCCCACCGTCGGCTGGCTGCTGCTGTGCTCGGCATGGGCCAGGAGCAAGCCGTTCCTGTGGGCGGTGATGCTGCCGGTGTTCGCCGGGGTCGTCGTCAGCTGGTTCGGGCTGATGAAACTGTTCGCGCTGGATGCGGGCTGGTTCTGGGCGCACGTGGTCGGCCGCCTGCTGCTGGGCACCTTCCCCGGCGTCGAAGTGGCCTACCAGACCAGGTCCACGCAGGGACAGTCGCTGCAATCGGTGCTGGATGGCTTCACCCCGGCCGACCAGCTGGCAACCCTGGCCAGCCCGCAACTGTGGATCGGGGTGGTCGTCGGCGCGCTGTTCATCGCCGCCGCCATCTGGCTGCGCCAGCGCCGCGACGAAATCTGACCCCCTGCACCCGCGAGGAATCCCGATGAAGATCACGCCCCTGCTGTTCGCCCTGGCCCTGCTGCCGGCCAGCGCCTTCGCCGAAGAACACTGCAAATTCAGCCAGCCGCAGGCACTGGAGCTGGATCTCGCCGGGGTGAAGGCGGTGGTGTTCGAGGTCAACAGCCACGACCTGCGCCTGCAGGCCGGCCCCGGCACCAAAGGCGCATTGTCCGGCCGTGCCTGCGCCTCCAGCCAGGACCTGCTGGGCCAGCTGTCGCTGAGCCAGCACAAGAGCGGCGACAAACTGACGGTCATGCTGGAACGCAAGCAGCCGGGGCTGAACTTCAACCTCGGCAGCACTTATGCCTGGCTGGACATCGCCGGCGCTTTGCCAGACACCCTGCTGGTACAGATCAAGGTCGGCTCCGGTGACGCCACGCTGGGCGGCGCGCGGGCGATGAGCGCCGACGTTGGCTCCGGTGACGTCAAGGCGCGCGACATCGGCGGCCTGGCGAGTGTCGCGGTCGGCTCGGGCGACGTCGAGCTGGACAACATCGGCACGCTGCACCTGCTGTCGGTGGGTTCCGGCGACGTCCAGGCCCGCGGCGTGCGCGGCGATGCCAAGGTCGGCAGCGTCGGCTCCGGCGACCTGAAGCTGCATGACGTGCAAGGTGCGGTGAGCATCGACAGCATCGGCTCGGGCGATGTCGAACTGGACGGCGTGCAGGGCGCGGTGACGCTGGGCACGCTGGGCTCGGGTGACCTCGACGTGCGCGGTGCCGCCAGCCTGAGCGTGCGCCGCAGCGGCAGCGGCTCGGTCGACCACCGCGACATCCGCGGCAGCGTCGACCTGCCGAAGAAGCACTGACCCCTTCCACTTTCCCGCAAAGGATGCCGCCATGAAATCGCTCGACACCTGCCTGTTCGCCCTGCTGCTGTGCCTGCCGCTGGCCGCCTGTGGCGGACAACCCTCCTCCACTGCGACCGGAACCACCGACACCACGCTCGGCAAGAAGGTGCGCGAGGCCACCGACGAGGCCCGCAGGAAGCTGGCCACGGAGAACATCAACGTCTCCCGCGACAATGGCGCCAAGGCGGAGATCACCCCCGCCGGCGACCTGCTGATCGACGGCAAAGCGGTCGCCATCGACGACGCCCAGCGCAAGCTGCTGCTCGAATACCGCGCGCAGATCGTGAAGGTGGCCGAAGCCGGCATCGAAATCGGCGTGCAGGGCGCGAACCTCGGCGTGCGCGCGGCTGGCGAGGCGATCAAGGGCATCTTCTCCGGCGATACCGACAAGATCGAGGAGCGGGTCAACGCCGAGGCGAAGAAGCTGGAAGAAAGCGCAGGAAAGATCTGCGACCAGATGCCGGCCCTGCTCGCCAGCCAACAGCGGCTGGCCGCGGCCGTCCCCGAGTTCGAGCCCTACGCCAACATGGACCAGGACGACATCGAGGAATGCCGCAAGGGCAGCGTGAAGCTGCGCTGAGCGGTGACGCCCGGCAGCGGCGGTAGAATGCCGCCCCTGCCGTTCGTCCCCGTATCGCCGCCATGAAGAAGCTGCTTCCCATCCTGTTCGCCTGTGCCACCCTGCTCAGCGGCTGCGGCGACCGCGAAAAGTACGCGGCCCACCGCGCCGAGCGCAGCAAGCCCAAGACCGAGGTCAGCGCGGACATGGTGGCAATACGACGCGCGCCCTATCCCAACCTGACCATCCTGCCTGGTGGCCATCTGCGCGTGGACGACATCGGGATCCCGCTGAAACCGGAGCAGCAGGAAATGCTGCAGGACAGCTTCGTCAAGCTGCAGATCCTGCGCCAGAACACGTTGACCGATGCCGCCGCGACCGCCCACGTCGGCGAACGCAGCGTGCCGATCCAGCCCGCGTCCGGGCAACAGCCCTTCCCGGCCGACCTGGCCACCGACATTCCCGAATTCAAGGAATATGGCGAGGCGTTGGCGAACCTGCGCGCGGTGCGCTGAAAGCCGTTGATGCGGGGCTTGCCCCGCATCACGCCATGCCGGGAATGCCCCTGTGCGGGACACCCCCGCACCTGTGGCCTCACCCGTGGATACCGCCGCGGGTAAGCGCCGCCGGGTCCAGCAGCCGCTTCAGCTCCGCCTCCGGCAGCCCGCTGTCCTCGCGCGCCACGTCCAGCACGGGGCGCTGCTCCTTGTAGGCGCGCTTGGCGATGGCCGCGGCCTTCTCGTAGCCGATGATGGGGTTCAGCGCCGTGACCAGGATCGGGTTGCGGGCCAGCGCCTCGCGCACCCGCTCCTGCTTGACCACCAGCCCGGCGAACACCTTGTCGGCCAGCAGGTTCATCACGCTGGACAGCAACTGGATCGAATCGAGCAGGTTGGCCGCGATCAGCGGCAGGGCCACGTTCAACTGGAAGTTGCCGGTCTGCCCGGCCACGGTGATCGCGGTGTGGTGGCCGATGACCTGCGCGGCGGCCATCACCGTCGCCTCCGGGATTACCGGGTTGACCTTGCCCGGCATGATCGAACTGCCCGGCTGCAGCGCCGGCAACTCCACCTCGCCAAGCCCGGCCAGCGGCCCGGCGTTCATCCAGCGCAGGTCGTTGGCGATCTTGATCAGCGCCACCGCCAGCGCGTTGAGCTGGCCGGACAGTTCCACCGCGTCGTCCTGCGCGGCCAGCCCCTCGAACTTGTTGTCGGCACTCTCGAACCTGACCCCGGTGCCCGCCGAAAGCACGCGCGCCACCTTGCCGCCGAAGCGCGGGTCGGCGTTGATGCCGGTACCGATCGCGGTGCCGCCCAGCGGCAGCCGGCGCAGGCGCTTGAGCGCGTCCTCGATGCGCCCCTGCGCCGAGGCCAGTTGCGCCGACCATGTACCGAATTCCTGCGCGAAGGTCAGCGGCATGGCGTCCATCAGGTGGGTGCGCCCGGTCTTGACCACCTTGCCCAGCGAGCGCCCGCGCTTGTCGATGGTCTTGCGCAGATGCTTGAGCGCCGGCAGCAGCGTTTCCACCGTTTCCAACTGCGCCGATACGCGGATGGCGGTGGGGATCACGTCGTTGGAGCTCTGCCCGAGGTTGACGTGGTCATTGGGATGCACACTTTTCTTGCCGGCCTTGCCGCCGCCCGCTTTCATCCGGCGCGAAGCCAGCGTGGCGATGACCTCGTTGGCGTTCATGTTCGACGAGGTGCCCGAGCCGGTCTGGTAGACGTCCAGCGGGAAATGCGCGTCGTGTGCGCCGGCTGCCACTTCCGCCGCCGCCGCCGCGATCGCCCTGCCTACGCCCTTGGGCAGCAGCCCAAGGCCGGCATTGACCTCGGCAGCCGCGCCCTTGATCAGGCCCAGTGCACGGATGAAGGCACGCGGCATGCGCTGCCCGGATACCGGGAAATTCTGCACCGCGCGCTGGGTCTGCGCGCCCCACAGCGCCTCGGCCGGCACCTGCAGTTCGCCCATGCTGTCGTGTTCGAGCCGGTATTTTTCGCTCATTCGCAATCTCCTGGTACGGGTAAGGAAGTCGGCGGCTGGCGGCACGAGGCCCGGGCTGGCGGCTGCATGCAGCATACGTCGCGGCGGTACGCAGGGCGATGGTGGCCCATCGGCAGGCGGCAGCCCGCCCCTGCCGTAGAATATGGCCCCCACCGCCAATGCCCCGGCCCCCATGACCGAACCGTCCCGCCCAGAAGCCGCCCTGCTCGCCCTGTCCCCGCTCGATGGCCGCTACGCCTCCAAGGTGGACGCACTGCGCCCGATCTTCTCCGAGTACGGCCTGATCCGCGCCCGCGTGAAGGTGGAAATCGAATGGCTGCTGGCGCTGGCCGCCGAACCGGGCATCGTCGAGCTTGCCGACTTCTCCGCCGCCGGCAAGGCCACGCTGCGTGCGCTGGCCGAAGGCTTCAGCCCGGCCGACGCGGCCCGGGTCAAGGAAATCGAACGCACCACCAACCACGACGTCAAGGCCGTGGAGTACTTCATCAAGGAACGCCTGCGCGACGATGCCGAACTGGCCCCGGCGCTGGAGTTCGTGCATTTCGCCTGCACCAGCGAGGACATCAACAACCTGTCCTACGGCCTGATGCTGGAAGAGGCGCGCCGCAGCGTACTGCTGCCGGCGCTGGCCGACATCGCCACCCGCCTGCGCGGCCTCGCCCATGCCCAGGCCGGCCAGCCGATGCTCTCGCGCACCCACGGCCAGACCGCTTCGCCGACCACGCTGGGCAAGGAAATCGCCAACGTCGTCGCCCGCCTGGAACGGCAGGTCCGGCAGATCGCCGCGGTCGAGCTGACCGGCAAGATCAACGGCGCCGTCGGCAACTACAACGCCCACGTCGTGTCCTACCCGGATGTGGATTGGCCGGCCTTCGCGCGGAAGTTCGTCGAATCGCTGGGGCTGGTGTTCAATCCCTGGACCACCCAGATCGAGCCGCACGACAACGTCGCCGAGATCGGCGACGCCACCCGTCGCGCCAACACCATCCTGATCGACCTGGCCCGCGACATCTGGGGCTACGTGGCGCTGGGCTACTTCAAGCAGAAGCTCAAGGAAGGCGAAGTCGGCTCCTCGACCATGCCGCACAAGGTCACGGCTCCTCGACCATGCCGCACAAGGTCAACCCGATCGACTTCGAGAACGCCGAGGGCAATTTCGGCATCGCCAACGCGCTGTTCGAGCATTTCAGCGCCAAGCTGCCGATCAGCCGCTGGCAGCGCGACCTGACCGATTCCGCCAGCACTTCCCAGCAGGCGTCGACCGGTGTCGCGCTGGCAGCGCGACCTGACCGACTCGACCGTGCTGCGCGCGCTCGGCACCTCCTTCGGCCACACCCAGGTGGCACTGGATTCGCTGGCCAAGGGCCTGGGCAAGCTGGAAGTGAACCCGCAGCGGCTGGATGCCGACCTCGACGCGGCGTGGGAAGTGCTGGCCGAAGCCGTGCAGACGGTGATGCGCCGCCACGGCCTGCCCAATCCCTACGAGCAGCTCAAGGCCCTGACCCGCGGCCAGGGCATCACCGCCGGGTCGATGCGCACCTTCGTCGAAAGCCTGGAACTGCCGGCCGAGGCCAGGCAGCGCCTGCTGGCGATGACCCCCGGCAGCTATACCGGTTTGGCCGAAGCGCTGGCCAGACAAATCTGACCCCATTGCACCCTGCAGGAGCGACGCAAGTCGCGACCGGACTCCATCGGCGACGCCTCATCGCGACTCGCGTTGCTCCTGCAAAACCCATCGCACCAAGGATTTCCGCATGGCCGCCGCCAAGAACAAGCTCTTCCCGATCGAAATCCAGGCCCGTCCCGGCCTGATGCTGGGCATGCCCCCGGAGCGCTTCCTGCGCGACTACTGGCAGAAACGCCCGCTGCTGATCCGCGGCGCCTTCGCCGGTTTCCAGACCCCGGTGATGCCCGAGGACCTGGCCGGGCTGGCCTGCGAGGAAGGCGCGCTGGCACGCATCGTCAGCCATGACCCGGCGACCGACGCGTGGACGCTGCGCAGCGGCCCGTTCAACGAGGAAGATTTCCCCGGCATGCCCGACCACGACTGGACCCTGCTGGTGCAGGACGTGGACAAATGGGACCCGGACGTGCGCGCGCTGGTACACCACTTCGGTTTCCTGCCGCGCTGGCGCATGGACGACATCATGATCAGCGTGGCCTCCGATGGCGGCGGCGTGGGGCCGCACTTCGACAGCTACGACGTGTTCCTGCTGCAGGCCTTCGGCCAGCGCCGCTGGAAGATCGACGCCAGCGAATCCACCAAGGGCAAGCGCCCGCCACTGGGCTTCCGCGACGACGTGGAGCTGAAGCTGCTCAAGACCTTCAAGCCCACCCACGACTGGGTGCTGGAGCCGGGCGACATGCTGTACCTGCCGCCGAACGTACCGCACGACGGCGTGGCGGTGGACCCCTGCCTGACCTTCTCCTTCGGCATGCGCGCACCGTCCTCGGCCGAGCTGATCAGCGACTGGCTGGATGATCTGGTGGCCGATGCCGACGAGGCGATCCGCTACCAGGACCCGGACCTGAAGCTGCCGGCCGACCCCAACGAGATCGACGCGACGGCGATGACGCGCGTGGTCGCCGCGCTCAACGCCCTGCGCATGAACGACCCGGACCGCCTCGGCGACTGGTTCGGCCGCTTCATCACCACCTACCGCGCCGCCGGCGACATCCTGCCTTCGCAGGCGCCGCCCGCACCGCAGGAAGTCGAAACCGTGCTGGCCGGCGGCGGCCTGCTCGAACGCCACCCGTGGGCGCGGCTGGCCTGGCGCCGCGCCAATCGTGGTGCATCGCTGTATTGCTCCGGTCGCAACTTCGCGCTGCCGGTCAAGGATGCGCAGGTGCTGGCGGCAGCCGAGCAACTCGATGAAACCGCCTTCGCCAGGCTCTCGGCCAAGGGCCGCGCCGCCGTGCTGGAGCTGCTGGCCGGCGGCCACTACCAGCTGCTGGACGCCGAAACGCTGGCGGCGATGCTGGCCGAGCAGGATGCGCTGGAAGTCATGGAAGAAGCGCTCGACGAGGACAGCGACGCCCCGGAGCTGGAAATCGAGGTCATCGAATACAGCGAGGCCGGTGAGGGCGAGCCGGGCCGTGCCGCCATCGATACCGTGCAGGTCAGCGAGGAAGGCGTCGAAGTCGTGGTGATCTGCGACGACGGGGACGACCACGCGTAAACCGGCGCAATGGACGACCACACCGCCATCCACGTCGAGGCCGCCGACTACACGCACCGGCACGCGCAGCTGCACGCGCTGCGCCGCGCCGTGTTCGTCGACGAACAGCAGGTTCCGGCTGAACTGGAAACCGACGCGCTCGACCCGCTCAGCCACCACGTCGTTGCCCTGGACGCGGCGGGCCGGGTCGTCGGCACCGGCCGGTTGACGCCACAGCGGCGCATCGGCCGCATGGCGGTGGCCGCCGGCTGGCGCAACCGCGACGTCGGCGCCGCCCTGCTGCAGGCGCTGGTCGCCGAAGCCGGCCGGCGCGGCTGGGGCGAGGTGGCGCTGCATGCCCAGCTCGGCGCCCGCAATTTCTACATCCGCAACGGTTTCCTGCCCGAAGGCACCGAATTCGAGGAAGCCGGCATCGTTCACCAGAGCATGCGCCGGCGGCTGGACGGGCCCATGCGCGTGCAGGACCCGGCCCAGGGCACTGCCGCGGCCACCGCCGTGGCCCACCGCGCCCGGCGCCGACTTCTGCTGCACTGCCGCGGCAGCGATGCCCTCCTGCTCGGCCAACCGGCGGTGCTGCAGGCCCTGCGCCGTTTCGCCAGCGCCCGCCATGACAAGCAGGCCCTGCTGTTGCTGCACGATGGCGACCTGCAGGCGATGCCGGCCGCGCTGCTGGCACTGATGCAGCGCCTGCCCAGCGTGTTCGCGCTGCGCGGGCCGTCCGACCCGGCCGATGCCGCGGTGGCCTCGGCCGCCATCCTCAACGACAACGGCGACTGCTACTTTCGTCCAATGGGCGAACGCCCCGACGGCGAGTTGTCGCTGGACTCCCCGGCCCGGGCGCACCCGCATGAAACGCAGTTCCAGCGCATGTGGGAGCGTGCACACGACTGTCCCGGCCTGCGCACGCTCGGCATCTGAGCGTCATTCCGGCAGGACAGGCAATGGCCGAGCATTAACAGAATGGACAGGCGTCACTGCCCCTTCCTGTCCACGCGGGCGTATAATTCGGCGGATTCATCACGCCCGTGCGGCACCCGCCCCGCAAGGTACCGCCGGTTCCCTGAGCAATAATCAAAGCGAATCCGACTCCCCATCGTGGACAATCTCCTGAAGCAGTTTGCGCAGTCATCGCAACTCGCCGGCGGCAACGCCGCCTATATCGAGGACCTGTACGAGCAGTACCTCGTTTCCCCGGACAGCGTGGACCCCAAGTGGAAGACCTGGTTCGACGGCTTCAAGGGCCGTGAGGCCGGGGATGTCCCGCATTCGGCCGTCATCGCCCACATCGCCGAGGCCGCCAGGAACGCACTTTCCGGCGCCGCAGCCGTTGGCGGTGGCGATGAACGCGAGCGCAACGTTGGCCGCTTGATCACCGCCTACCGCTCGCGCGGCCACCTCGGTGCCCAGCTCGACCCGCTGGGCCTGACCCCGCCGGTCAACCCGCCCGACCTGAGCCTGCCGTTCCACCACCTGTCCGATGCCGACCTCAACGACGAGTTCAGCACCGGCGGCGTCGGCGGCCAGCCGCGGATGAAGCTGCGTGACCTGCTCGCGCGCCTGAAAGCCACTTATACCGGCTCGATCGGCGCCGAATTCATGTACATCGCCGAAGTTGGCCAGCGCCAGTGGCTGTACCAGCGGCTCGAGAACGCCGGCGGCAACTACAACCTCGACGCCGACACCAAGCGCCGCACGCTGGAGCGCCTGACTGCCGCCGAAGGGCTGGAGCGCTACCTGCACACCAAGTACGTCGGCCAGAAGCGCTTCTCGCTGGAAGGTGGCGATGCGCTGATCCCGATGATGGACACCGTGATCCGCGGCGCCGGCGCCGATGGCGTCAAGGACGTGGTGATCGGCATGGCCCACCGCGGCCGCCTGAACGTGCTGGTCAACACCCTGGGCAAGAGCCCGCGCAAGCTGTTCGACGAATTCGAAGGCCGCTTCGAGCACGACGACCGCGCCGTGGCCGGCGACGTGAAGTACCACATGGGCTTCTCCGCCGACGTCGCCACCAGCGGCGGTCCGGTGCACCTGGCGCTGGCGTTCAACCCCTCGCACCTGGAGATCGTCGACCCGGTGGTCGCCGGCTCGGTGCGCTCGCGCCAGGAACGCCGCGGCGACACCGCGCGCAAGCAGGTGATGCCGATCCTGATCCACGGTGACGCCGCGTTCGCCGGCCAGGGCGTGGTGATGGAGCTGTTCCAGATGTCGCAGGCGCGCGGCTTCACCGTCGGCGGCACCGTGCACATCGTCATCAACAACCAGGTGGGTTTCACCACCTCCAACCCCGACGACTCGCGCTCCACCCTGTACTGCACGGACCTGGCCAAGATGGTCGGCGCACCGGTGCTGCACGTGAACGGCGACGACCCGGAAGCGGTGGTGTTCGCCGCCAAACTGGCCTACGACTTCCGCCAGCAGTTCAACAAGGACGTGGTCATCGACCTGGTCTGCTACCGCCGCTGGGGCCACAACGAGGCCGACGAACCGGCGATCACCCAGCCGCTGATGTACCAGGTGATCCGCAAGCACAAGACCACCCGCGAGCTGTACGCAGCCAGGCTCGAGGCCGAGGGCGTGATCCCGGCCGAGGGCGGCAAGGCGCTGGTCGATGCCTACCGCGACAAGCTGGACTCGGGCGAGGTCACCACCGAGCTGGCCAAGGTCGAGAAGACCCCGCCGACCAGCAAGCTGTACGTGGACTGGCCGAAGCTGCTGGAAGGCACGCTGTCCGATCCGGTCAGCACCAAGGTCGAGGCGGGCAAGCTCAAGCAGCTGGCCGCGATGATCAACACCATCCCGGAAGGCGTCGAGTTGCACTCGCGCGTGGCCAAGGTCTATGACGACCGCCGCAAGATGGCCAGCGGCGAGCTGCCGGGCGATTGGGGCTTTGCCGAGAACCTGGCCTACGCCACCCTGCTCGACCAGGGCCACAACCTGCGCCTGGTCGGCCAGGACGTCGGCCGCGGCACCTTCACCCACCGCCACGCGATCCTGCACGACCAGAAGACCGACAGCTACTACCTGCCGCTGCGGCAGCTGGTGGAATCGCCGGAGCAGGCCACCATCATCGACTCGCTGCTCAGCGAGGAGGCGGTGATGGCCTACGAGTACGGCTTCTCCACCACCGACCCCAATACCCTGTGCATCTGGGAAGGCCAGTTCGGCGACTTCGCCAACGGCGCGCAGGTGGTGATCGACCAGTTCATCGCTTCCGGCGAGGCCAAGTGGGGCCGCATTTCCGGCCTGACCCTGCTGCTGCCGCACGGCTACGAAGGCCAGGGCCCGGAGCACAGCTCGGCGCGCCTGGAGCGCTTCCTGCAGCTGTGCGCGCTGGAGAACATGCTGGTCTGCGTGCCCTCCACCCCGGCACAGGCCTTCCACATGCTGCGCCGCCAGCTGTGCATGACCACCCGCAAGCCGCTGGTGGTGATGTCGCCCAAGTCGCTGCTGCGCCACAAGCTGGCGGTGTCGTCGCTGGACGAGATGGCCAACGACGAGTTCCAGCAGCTGATCGGCGACGCCAATGCCGAGGTCAAGAAGACCAGGCGCGTGGTGGCCTGCTCGGGCAAGGTCTACTACGACCTGCTGGAAGACCAGACCAAGCGCGGCCAGGACGATGTCGCCATCCTGCGCGTGGAGCAGTTGTACCCGTTCCCGCGCCCGCAGCTGGCCGCCGAACTGAAGAAGTACGGCAAGGCCACCGACGTGGTGTGGTGCCAGGAAGAGCCGATGAACCAGGGTGCGTGGTACCAGATCCGCCACCATCTGCAGGCCTGCCTGGCCGATGGCCAGGCCCTGCACTACGCCGGCCGCTCGCGCTCGCCCTCGCCTGCCGTCGGCCACATGGCCGACCACGTCCGCGAACAGCAGCAACTGGTCGCCGACGCATTGGTCAACCCGTTCAACGACCAGGTCGCTGAATAACCTCCCCCTTTCACGAATAGATACGAACCAGGAAGCCCACGCATGGCCACCGAAGTCAAAGCCCCGGTACTGCCCGAATCCGTCGCCGACGGCACCATCGCCACCTGGCACAAGAAGGTGGGTGAAGCCGTCAAGCGCGACGAGAACCTGCTCGATCTGGAAACAGACAAAGTCGTGCTGGAAGTGCCCTCCCCGGTCGACGGCGTGCTGAAGGAAATCAAGTTCAAGGAAGGTGACACCGTCACCAGCAGCCAGGTCGTGGCGATCATCGAGGAAGGCGCGGTTGCCGCAGCGCCGGCCCCGGCCGCCGCCGAAGCACCGAAGGCCGCCGCTCCGGCGGCCGCAGCCGCCCCGGCCCCGGCCGCCGCCAAGTCGCCGGCCGACACGCTGCCGCCGGGCGCCCGTTTCAGCGCCATCACCGAAGGCGTGAACCCGGCCGACGTCGAAGGCACCGGCCGCCGCGGTGCGGTGACCAAGGAAGACATCGTCAACTTCGCCCGCAACGGCGGCGCCGGCAAGGCCGGTGGCGCGCGTCCGGAAGAACGCGTGCCGATGACCCGCATCCGCAAGCGCATCGCCGAGCGCCTGATGCAGTCCAAGGAATCCATCGCCATGCTGACTTCGTTCAATGAAGTCAACCTGGCCAAGGTTTCGGCCGCGCGCAAGGAATTGCAGGACGAATTCCAGAAGGCACACGGCATCAAGCTGGGCTTCATGAGCTTCTTCGTGAAGGCCGCGGCCAACGCGCTGCAGCGCTTCCCGCTGGTCAACGCCTCGGTCGACGGCGACGACATCATCTACCACGGCTACTCGGACATCTCCATCGCCGTGTCCACCGACAAGGGCCTGGTGACGCCGGTGCTGCGCAACGTCGAGCGCATGTCCTTCGCCGACATCGAGAAGGGCATCGCCGAGTACGCCAAGAAGGCGCGCGACGGCAAGCTGTCCCTGGACGACCTGCAGGGCGGCACCTTCACCGTGACCAACGGTGGCACCTTCGGCTCGCTGATGTCGACCCCGATCGTCAACCCGCCGCAGAGCGCCATCCTCGGCATGCACACCATCAAGGAGCGCCCGATCGCCGAGAACGGCCAGGTCGTGATCGCGCCGATGATGTACATCGCCCTGTCCTACGACCACCGCATCATCGACGGCAAGGACGCGGTGCAGTTCCTGGTGGACATCAAGAACCAGCTGGAAAACCCGGGCCGCATGCTGTTCGGCCTGTAAGACTCACGTCAGGAACGAGTGAAGAGGAACGAGGAACGAGTGGAAGCAAGGCTTTTCTCTCGTTTCTCGTTTCTCGTTTCTCGCTCATTGTCACCAAGCAATTGAACAGGGAATACCACGCACATGTCTGAAAACTTCGACGTCGTCGTCATCGGTGCCGGCCCGGCCGGCTACCACGCCGCCATCCGCGCCGCCCAGCTGGGCCTGAAGACCGCCTGCATCGACGCGGCGCTGGGCAAGGACGGCAAGCCGGCCCTGGGCGGCACCTGCCTGCGCGTGGGCTGCATCCCGTCCAAGGCGCTGCTGGATTCCTCGCACCAGTACCACAACATGCAGCACCAGTTCGCGCAGCACGGCATCAGCTTCAAGGACGCCGGTATCGACGTGGGCAAGATGGTCGGCCGCAAGGACGCCATCGTGAAGCAGTTCACCGGTGGCATCGCGCAGTTGTTCAAGGCCAACAAGGTCGCCGCCTATTACGGCTTCGGCCAGCTGCAGGCCGGCAACATCGTCAAGGTCAAGCAGCATGACGGCACGGAGGTCGAGCTGAAGGGCACCAACGTCATCATCGCCGCCGGTTCGGACTCGATCGAACTGCCGTTTGCCAAGTTCGACGGCGAAGCCATCGTCGACAACGTCGGTGCGCTGGACTTCGCCGAAGTACCCAAGCGCCTGGCGGTGATCGGCGCCGGCGTGATCGGCCTGGAGCTGGGCAGCGTGTGGAAGCGTCTCGGCGCCGAGGTCACCGTTCTCGAAGGCCTGCCTGAATTCCTGCCCGCCGCCGACGCCGAAGCCTCCAAGCTCGCCGCGCGCGAGTTCAAGAAGCAGGGCCTGGACATCAAGCTCGGCGCCAAGGTCGGCAAGGCCGAAGTGACCGGCAAGGGCAAGAAGAAGGAAGTGGTCATCAGCTACACCGACGCCGAAGGCGAGAAGAGCCTGACCGTGGACAAGCTGCTGGTGGCCGTGGGCCGCCGCGCCGCCACCAAGGGCCTGCTGGCCGATGGCACCGGCGTGCAGGTCAACGAGCGTGGCCAGATCGTGGTGGACGAGCACTGCCACACCGGCGTCGATGGCGTCTGGGCGGTGGGCGACTGCGTGCGCGGGCCGATGCTGGCGCACAAGGGCTTCGAGGAAGGCATCGCGGTGGCCGAACTGATTGCCGGCCTGCCCGGCCACGTCAATTTCGACACCATTCCCTACGTCATCTACACCAGCCCGGAAATCGCCTGGGTCGGCAAGACCGAGCAGCAGCTCAAGGCCGAGGGCGTGGCCTACAAGGCCGGCAACTTCCCGTTTGCCGCCGTTGGCCGCGCAGTGGCGATGGCCGAGCCGACCGGCTTCGTCAAGGTGATCGCCGACGCCGAAACCGACCGCGTGCTCGGCCTGCACCTGATCGGCCCGAACGTCAGCGAACTGGTGCACGAAGGCGTGCTGACGATGGAGTTCAGCGGCAGTGCCGACGACCTGGCCCGCATCTGCCACGCCCACCCCAGCCTGTCCGAAGCCATCCACGACGCGGCGATGGCCGTGAGCAAGCGCGCCATCCACAAGGCGAACTGAGCGGGAAATGTGGGAACAGGGAGCGGGGAATGAGACATCCCGCACCCTGCCCTCCACGAACGCCGGCAGCGATGCCGGCGTTTTGCTTCCTCCGTTTCCGTCCCTCCCTGTTTCCTCTTTCCGGTTTTCCGCCCCGATGAAATCCATCTGCGTCTATTGCGGCTCCAACCCCGGCGCCAAGCCCGTCTACGTCGAACGCGCCACCGAACTTGGCAGGCGCATCGCCGCCGAAGGCCTGCGGCTGATCTACGGCGGCGGCCGCACCGGCCTGATGGGCGCGGTGGCCGATGGCGTGCTCGCCGCCGGCGGTGAGGTCACCGGCGTGATTCCGCAACATCTGGTGGACCTGGAAGTGGCGCACAAGGGCGTGACCACGCTGGAGATCGTCGGCTCGATGCATGAGCGCAAGTCGCGCATGTTCGACCTCTCCGACGCCTTCGTCGCCCTGCCCGGCGGCTTCGGCAAGGCGCGCACCACCACTTTATAGACGCCGCGCGTCGAGGTTTCGCGCGCCTTGCAGACGCTGGCGGGCCTGCCCGGCGGCTTCGGCACCGCCGAGGAAATCTTCGAGATGCTGACCTGGCGCCAGCTCGGCATCGGCAAGAAGCCCTGCGCCTTCCTCGACATCGATGGCTTCTATGCGCAGTTGATCGGCATGATCGACCACATGGTGGAAGAGCGCTTCCTGCACCCGGAGCAGCGCGACGACCTGTGGCATGGCGAGGACGTCACCCGGATGCTGGAGTGGATGCGGGCGTATTCGCCGGCGCAGGCGGACAAGTGGCTCGACGAAAAAAAGCGCAACGCATTGCGGTAAGTCACGGGCGCGTGGCGACGCGATGAACATGGCTGGCGCCTTGTTGCCTGCATGGCGCGGTTCGACGAAAAAAAGCGCAACGCATTGCGGTAAGTCATGGGCGCGTGGCGACGCGATGAACATGGCTGGCGCCTTGTTGCCTGCATGGCGCGGTTCGACGAAAAAAAGCGCAACGCACTGCGGTAAGTCACGGGCGCGTGGCGACGCGATGAACATGGCTGGCGCCTTGCTGCCTGCATGGCGCGGTTCGACGAAAAAAAGCGCAACGCACTGCGGTAAGTCACCGGCGTGCGGCGCCGAAAACCCCGCTGCAGGAGCGACGTGAGTCGCGACGGGCTTCACCGGTAAAGCCTCGGTCGCGACTCACGTCGCTCCTACCCGGGGCATCAAACCGGCGTCCGTTACACCATCTTCTGCAGCGTGGCATCGCGCGGCATCGGGTAGCCCAACAGGTAGCCCTGGCCGAAGTTGCAGCCCATTTCCAGCAGCACCTGCCGCTGGCGTTCGTTTTCGATGCCCTCGCCGATGGTTTCGATGCCCAGCGTGCGCGCCAGCGACACCACGCCTTCCACCAGCGCCTGCGTGTTCTTGCCACCCTCGGTGTGCAGGCCGGAAATGAAGCTGCGGTCGATCTTCAGCGTGCTGATCGGGAACCGGTGCAGGTAGGACAGCGCCGAATAGCCGGTGCCGAAGTCATCCAGCTGCACCACCATGCCGCGCTCGCGCAACTGGCGCAGGATGCGCAGCGTGCGCGGCGCATCCTCCAGCAGCGCCGTTTCGGTCAGCTCCACCCGCAGCCGCGACGGGTCCGCGCCGGCCGCGTCCAGCAGCCCGAACAGGCGCCTGGCGAACTTCGGCACGTGGAAGTGGCGCGGCGAGACATTGACCGAGATGTAGCCCGACGTGGTCGCCGCAAGATCGTGCGCCACCTGCTCGTAGATCAGCCAGTCCACCTGCTCGATCAGGCCACTCTCCTCGCCCAGCTGCATGAAATCGCCCGGCAGCAGCAGTCCGCGTCCTTCGTGCTGCCAGCGCAGCAGCGCCTCGTGCCCGACCACCTTGCCGTCCCGCAGCGAGACGATGGGTTGGTAGAACGGCAGGAAATCGCGGTTGCCGATGGCGCGGCGCAGGTCCGCTTCCAGTTCCAGGCTCTGCAGCGACTGCTCGCGCATCACCTCGTCGAACACCACGCAGCGGTCCTGGCCCATGCCCTTGGCACGGTACATCGCCGCGTCGGCGTCGCGCAGCAGCTCGGCGCCGGATTCGTAATGCGGGTTCCACAGCGAGATGCCGATGCTGCCGGACGGGAACAACTCGCGTCCTTCCACCCACATCGAGCATTCCAGCGCATGCAGCAGGCGCCGCCCCACGTCCATCGCCGCATCCGCGCCGCCCTCGCAGCGCACCAGCATGGCGAACTCGTCGCCGCCCAGCCGCGCCACCACGTCGTTGCCACGCAGCAGGCCAACCAGCCGCCGCGCCACTTCCACCAGCATCCGGTCGCCGGCGGCGTGGCCGATGCTGTCGTTGACCCACTTGAAGCGGTCCAGGTCGAGGAACAGCAACGCGAATACCGGGCCGATGCCCAGCCGCGCATGCTCGATGGCCTCCTCCAGCCGCTCCAGCAGGTGCAGGCGGTTGGGCAGCCCGGTCAGCGAATCGTGCATGGCCTGGTGGCTCAGGCGCTGCTCGATGCGCATGCGCTCGCCGATCTGCGCCAGCAGCTTCTGGTTGACCTCGCCCAGCTCGTGCGTGCGCTCGGCCACGCGCCGCTCCAGCTCGGCATGCGCCTGCAGCAACCGGTTCTGGTCGCGCTGCCGCGCCAGGCTGTTGCCGATGTTGTGCGCGACGAAGGCCAGCAGGCGCTGGTCGTCCGGGGTGTACACGACCTGCGGGTTGTAGCTCTGCACCGCGATCACGCCCACCACCTCGCCATCGCTGAACAGCGGCACGCCGAGCCAGGACTGCGACTTGGCGCCGAACTCGTGCAGTTCGCCACGGGCGAGCAACTGGTCGATCTGCCTGCGCGTGGCCAATAGCGGCTGGCCAGTGCGGATGGTGTATTCGGTCAGGCCGCCGCCGAACTTGCGCGGGGGGCGCTCGCGGTTGAATTCGTCCACCGAATAGACGAACTCCAGCCCGTCGCCGGCCTCGTTGATCAATGCGATGTAGAAATTGCCGGCATCGAGCAGGCCGCCGATCACCCGGTGCAGCTCGGCATGGAACTCGGCTTGGCTGCCGCAGCTCATGGCCAGTTCGGAGATGTTGAACAGCGCCGCCTGCAATGCCTCGGCGCGCTGCCGCTCGACGATTTCGCCGCGCAGGCTGGCGTTGGCGTGCTCCAGCTCCAGCGTGCGCCGCTGCACGTGCTGTTCCAGCTGCACGTGCGCCTGGCGCCGGTCCATCGCGGTCAGGATGTGGGTGGTGACGAAGTTGAGGACCGCGCGGTCCTCGTCGTCGTACTGCACGCCGGGCTCGTAGCTCTGCACCACGATGGCGCCGCACACGACGTTGTCACGCCACATCGGCACGCCCAGCCAGTCGGTGCTGTCCGGGCCGCTGGGCACCGAGTGCCGCGGGTCCAGTTCGCGGAGCAGGACCCGCGACGGGCCATGCATCACCCGGCCGCTGCGCATCACCGCGAAGGTCAGGCTGTCCTGCATGTCCTCGTAGTGGATGCGTTGCTCCGGGTCCGGCGCGAAGCTGTCCTGGGTATCGAAGAAGTACAGGAAGCGCAGGCTGCTCTGGGTTTCGTCGCATTCGACGATGTAGCAGTTTTCCGCGTACATCAACGTGGACAGGATGCGGTGGAAATTGCCGAGCATTTCCGACATTTCAAGGTCGCTGCCGGCCAGGTCGGCGATCTCGAACAGGGCCTGCTGCAGGCGCTTGGAACGCTCCAGCTGCTCGATCTGCCGCCCCTGCCGCATCGATACCAGCACCGCGGCGACCAGCGCCCGTGCGGTGCTCAGCCATGCCCGGCGCTGCGTTTCCGAGAACGTGGCCGACACCTCGGCCAGCACCACGATGCGGGCGCCGCTCTCGGCGTGGGTCCAGCACTCCCACAGCGGCTGGTGCAGGCCGGCCGGCAGCTTGCCGCCGCCAAGCAGCACGCCGGCGGCCTCGCGCAACCGCGTGTCCTCGGCCGGGCTGGTACGGCAGCCGGTCCCCAGCACGGCATCATCCCAGGCAAGGGCCACCGTGCTGCCGGCAGGCAACAGGCCATGCAGCGGCGTCACCACGTCGTTGACCGACGCATTGGCCTGTGCGGGCATGTTTTCGGCACTGCTTTGGCGCGGTTCGTCTGCCATGCCTTCCGTCTCTATCCGGTTCCGGTACCCGGAACTCCCCCCGCCCGCAGCATAACGCCCCGCGGCGTGGCCAAGGTGTCCGGGTCGACATTTCCTGAACCCGTACTCCGGCGCCGGCGATGCCCGGCTAGGCACGGGCGCGGCGAATGCTTAGGCTGCGGCGCGTGGATACCGCCGTGCAGACACCGACCGACGAAACGCTGATGCTGGCCTATGCCGCCGGCGATGGCGAGGCGTTCGCCGAGCTGTATGCGCGCCACCGTGCCCGGCTGTTCCACTACCTGCTCGGGCAGCTGCGCGACCGTGCGCTGGCCGAGGAACTGTTCCAGGACGTGTGGCAGCGCCTGATCCATGCCCGCGCGGGCTGGAAGCCGGAGGCGGCGTTCGCCACCTGGCTGTTCCGCATCGCCCACAACCGCCTCAACGACCACTGGCGTGCCGCCCGTCACCGTCCGGCCGCCCCGGACGATGCTGACGAGCGCACCGCGCGGCTGGCCGATTCCCGCACCCCGGAACTGCTGGCCGACGAACAGGCGCAACGGTTGCAATTGCACCGTGCGCTGGCCGAGCTGCCGCCGGAGCAACAGGAGGTGGTGATCCTGCGCCTGGAGCAGGAACTGAGCCTGGAGGAGATCGGGCAAATCACCGGCGTCGGCCGGGAAACCGTCAAATCGCGGCTGCGCTATGCGATGGACAAGCTGCGCGCGAGGTTGAGCGAATGAATACCCCTGATCGCCTGAGCCCCGAAGAACGCGCGCTGGCACGGTTGCTGGGGCGCCCTGCCGCCGTGCCTGATCCGCGCGTCGACGCCGCAATTGCCGAACTGGCGCGGCAACCGGCCGCGACGGCACCCGCGCGATCCACGGCGCCGGCGCCCTCCGTCACGCCGCATGCGCGGCATCGGCGCCGCCGCGCCGTGGTGCCGGCATTGACCGTGGCCGCGTCGCTGGTGCTGGCGGTGGGCCTGGCATGGCAGCTGCGGCCCACTCCGCCGCCGCTGGAATTGCCCGTGCTCGCCGAGGCGCTTCCGCCACCGGCGACCGCACCGCTCCCGGCTGCCGACGTGCCGGTGCCGGAGGTGGCCATCGAGCCCGTGGCGCCCGCCGCCCGCATGGCCGCTCCAGCGAAGGCTCCACTTCCTCGCGCAAGCGTGACGGCAACCGACGACACTGCCCGCGTCGAGCGCGCACGCAAGGAATCGTCGCCGGCCGTCGAAGCGACTTCCAGGAGGGTTGTGCCACCCTCGCCACCGGCTCCTCCCGCGCCCCTGTCGGCCAGCCCGCCGCAGGCCGATATCGCCCTGCCCGCCCCTGCCGAAGCCGCACCGGCACGGCTGGCTGCCGCACCGGCGCCAGCGAAACTAGCCGCACCCGCCGCCACGACAGCATCCTCCGACCTGGACGCCGATGCCGCCCTGCCACCGCGACAATGGCTGCAACGCATCCGGCAGCGGCACAAGGAAGGCGACGACGAGGGCGCGCGTGCCAGCCTGCACCGCTTCGTCGAGGCCCACCCGAAGGCACGCATCCCGCGCGACCTGCGCCCATTGCTGGAAGATTCGTAGGTGCCGGGCTTGCCCGGCACGGGGCTTTGCCAGGAGAGCCTCATGCGGGGCAAGCCCCGCATCCACGGCATGCCCCGTGCTCCCGACCGGACATGGCAAGACCTCATATCCACCGCAAGGCTCTCGCCTAGAATGGCGGCGATGCTCGATACCCTCGCCACGCCCACCAGCCACCTGCTGGAAGTCAAACACAGCCGCTTCCTCGCCCACGCCGCCCCCATCGGCAAGGCCGCCGATGCACTGGCCTTTGTCGCCTCGGTGTCGGTGGCCGACGCCACCCACAACTGCTGGGCCTATCGCCACGGCAGCGAATACCGTTCCAGCGACGATGGCGAACCGGCCGGCACCGCCGGGCGGCCGATCCTGGTCGCCATCGATGGGCAGGGCTACGACCGCATCGTCGTAGTCGTCACCCGCTGGTTTGGCGGCATCAAGCTCGGCGCCGGCGGCCTGGTCCGCGCCTATGGCGGCACTGCAGCCGAGTGCCTGCGGCTGGCGCCACGACTGCCGCTGATCGCGATGAAGCAATTGCACCTGGCCTGCCCGTTCGATGCGCTCGGCAGCGTGCACACGCTGCTGGCCGCGCATGCAGTGGACAAGCTGGGCGAGAGTTTCGACGAACATGGCGCGCGCCTGCACATCGAGCTGCCGGCCGATGGCGTGGACGACTTGAAAACCCGGCTGCGCGACGCCACCCGTGACAGGGTGCGGTGGAGCGAGAACGAGGAACGAGTGGAGAGGGACGAGTAACGAGCAGCAAGGCAACGGCAAAAGCCTGCACTTCCCTCTCATCGCTCATACTCACTGCCCACGTTGCCGTTGCTTGCTGCTGCTGTAACTCGTTCCTCGTTCCTTTTCACTCGTTCCTGCCCCCCATGACCGACACCCCCACCACCGAACCCACCACCGGCCGCAGCAAGGCCAAGCTCGGTACGTTGCGCGCACTGTGGCCGTTCGTGCGCCGGCACACCGGCCTGTTCGTGGCCTGGCTGGTGGCGCTGGCGGTGGCCTCGGCAGCGACGCTGAGCTTCCCGGTCGCGTTCCGGCGCATGATCGACGACGGCTTCAGCAGCGGCGGCAACATCGACCAGGTGTTCCTGCTGGTATTCGCAGTGGTGGTGGTGCTGGCGCTGGCCAGCGCGGCGCGCTTCTTCTTCGTCTCGCTGCTGGGCGAAAAGGTCGTCGCCGACCTGCGCCGGCGGCTGTACGCGCACCTGGTCACGCTGGACGCGCAGTTCCACGACCGCAACCGCAGCGGCGAACTGGTGTCGCGGCTGTCGGCCGACAGCGAGCTGCTGCGCAGCGTGGTCGGCAGCAGCATGTCGGTGGCGCTGCGCAGCACCGTCACCGTGGTCGGCAGCCTGGCGATGCTGTTCGTCACCAGCCCGCGGCTGGCCGCGTTCACCCTGGTCGGCATTCCGTTGGCGGTGCTGCCGATCGTGCTCGGTGCGCGCCGGCTGGAAAAGGCCTCGCGCGCCACCCAGGACCGCGTCGCCGACGCCAACAATCTCGCCAGCGAAACCCTCGGCGCGATCCGCACCGTGCAGGCGCATGCGCGCGAAGGCTACGAGACCGGCCGCTTCGCCGCCGCCGTACGCGTGGCCGTGGACACCGCGCGGCGCCGCATCCGCACCCAGTCGCTGGTCACCGCCATCGTCATCACCCTGGTGTTCGGCGCGGTGGTGCTGGTGCTGTGGTCGGGCGCGCACGACGTGATCGGCGGGCGCATCAGCAAGGGGGAACTCGGCCAGTTCGTGTTCTATGCATTGATCGGCGGTGGCTCGGTCGGCGCATTGGCCGAGGTATGGAACGAATTGCAACGTGCGGCCGGCGGCATGGGCCGCATCGCCGAACTGCTGCAGGAATCGGCCGGCGTGCGTACGCCGGCATCGCCGCAGGTATTGCCGACGCCGCTGCGCGGCGACATCCGCTTCGACAACGTGGTCTTCCACTACCCGCAGCGCCCCACCCAGGCCGCGCTGGAAGGCTTCTCCCTGCATGTGCGGCCGGGCGAAACCGTCGCGCTGGTCGGCCCTTCCGGCGCCGGCAAGAGCACCGTGCTGTCGCTGCTGCTGCGTTTCCATGACCCGGACAGCGGCACGATCAGCATCGACGGCATCGACCTGCGCGATGCCGACCCCACCGCGCTGCGCGAACAGGTCGCGCTGGTGCCGCAGCAACCGGCGCTGTTCGCCAGCAGCGCCGCCGACAACATCCGCTACGGCCGGCTCGAAGCCAGCGACGAACAGCTGCATGCCGCCGCCCGCGCCGCCGAGGCCGACGAATTCATCCGCACCCTGCCCGAAGGCTATGCCAGCGAACTGGGCGAACGTGGCGCGCGCCTGTCCGGCGGCCAGCAGCAGCGCATCGCCATCGCCCGCGCCCTGCTCAAGGACGCACCGGTACTGCTGCTGGACGAAGCCACCAGCGCGCTGGACGCGCAGAGCGAGCGCGCGGTGCAGCAGGCGCTGGAGCGGCTGATGGCCGGGCGCACCACGCTGGTGATCGCGCACCGCCTGGCCACCGTGCTCAAGGCCGACCGCATCGTGGTGATGGACCACGGCCGCATCGTCGCCCAGGGCACGCACGAGCAGCTGCTGCGCGAAGGCGGCCTGTATGCGGAGCTGGCACGGCTGCAGTTCATCGACTGATAACGTGCGGCTAACGCCGCCGGGCGCATGCTCGCACCCGTCACACCGGGTTGCATGCCATGCAGGAGGTCCGTCATGTCGTTCCGCCAGTTTCCCGCCACCGACGCCAACGGCGAGAGCCGCATCATCATCGAATTCAAGCCCGAGCCCGGCGACGCGGTCGATGCCGCCGACAATGGCCCGCGCTACGAGCTGGACGACGGCCGCCACCTGCGGCGCAACGCCCGCGAGTTCACCACCGCCGACGGCGAGCTGACACTGCGGATCTGAGCAGCGCACGCTGGCGAATAATTCGCCACGCCTCTTGACAGCCTTGCGCCACAACGGCCGCCGGCATCCATCCACAGGTTTGTGCGCAGTTCATCCACACCGGCTGTGGATGAATGCGTGCACTCAGCGTTCCAGCACCCGGCCGATGCCGCTACGGTCGATTTCGGCTACCGCCGCGTCGACGATTTCCGCCGCATATTCGTGGTCGAAGCCGATGCGGAAGTGCACCTCGCCGGCCGGCGTGCGCGAGGAGTGGATCGAGGCCAGGCTGATGCCGTGGCGTTCGAACACGTGCAGCAGCTCGCGCAGCGAGCCGGCGCGGTCCTCCGGCAGGTGCACGCTGATCGCACGGCGTTCGCTCAGGTCGGCCAGCAGGTAGCCGAGCCGCTCGAAGCTGTAGTTGCCTTCCTGCAGGGTCGCCGCGTCGATCGCCTCGCGGTTGCCGGTCAGGAACTGCCGACGGAAGGCGGCGCGCGAGGCGTCGTCGCCGGCACCTACCAATGCGCGCAGCTGCTGCAGTTGCCGCAGCAGCCGGTCGAGCATCTCCACGGTATGCGGGTTGCCGAACTGGATGTCCTCGTAGATCGCCGGGTTCAGCGACAGGATGCGCGCGATGGCCGCCGCGTCCATTTCGAACGCGGTCGAGCGGTACGGCATCAGTGCCTGCAGCTCGCCTAGTAGCGGTGCGTACTCGCGCAATACGCCGGCCTGTGCCAGATGGGTGGCATGCACCATCGCCTGCACCAGCGCCATGACCCGATCGTGGTGCTCGGGCGTGGCCGCCACGCAATCGGCTTCAAGCATGGCGTATAGCTGCGCCAACCAGGGTTGCCAACGCGTGTCGGGGCGCGCTTCGCAGACCACCATCACCCGGCCCCGCAGTGTCGGCGCCTTGGGTGGTGCAGTCATCGGGTGCAGGCCCACTACCGCTGCCTGCGACTCCAGCATCGCCGCCACCGGCGCGGCCTTGATCGAGGTGACGTCCAGCCACAGCCGCCCGCATTCGCGGCCCGCGGACTGGCGCACGTAGTCACGGATCAACCCCGGCGTATGCCGGATCGGCGCGGAAAACAGCAGCACGTCGGCCTGTTCCAGCAACTGTTCCGGCGTTTGCGAAGCGCTGTCGGCCGGGTCGTGGCCGATCACTTCCAGGCCCATGCGCGACTGGAAGAAGCCGCGCAGCCAGCGGCCATAGGCGCCACCGCTGCCGACGATGCCGATGACCGGCGCGGATGCCACGGGCAGGCTCACGCCAACCGCTCGGCGCGGAACCGGTGCGGTGTGCCCAGCGCGGCCGGCGCCGCGGCCAGCACGTCGAATTCCTCCACGCCCTGCGCCAGCGTCGCCTCCAGCGCGGCATGCACGCCGGCGATGGCGCGGCCCACCGCGTCTTCGAACGCATGGTCCTTGAGCAGGAAGGCAACCAGCAGCGACATCAGCACGTCGCCGGTGCCGGCCACGTCCACCGGCAGGTGCGGCGAGGTCCAGCGCCAGATTTCCTCGCGGCCGATCGCCAGCGTCACCAGTTCGCCGGGATCGCCGGACACCGAATGCGCGATCACCCACTGCGGGCCACGCTCGAGCAGCTTGCGCGACGCGGCGATGGCGTCGTCCTGTTCCAGCGCCGGCATGCCGGTGAGCCGGCCCAGCTCGAAGGCGTTGGGCGTCACCAGCCATGCATGCGGCAATAGCCGCTCGGCGAAGATCTCCTCCAGCCCCGGTTCGACGTAGGGACCGGTATGGGTATCGCCGATCACCGGGTCCAGGCAATAGCGCAGGCCCGGGCAAGCTGGCAGCGTCGCGTCCAGCCAGTCGGCGAACGCCGTGCCGTTGGCGACGCTGCCGAAATAGCCGGAAACCAGTGCCCCGGCGCGCTGCGGCAGGCCGCGCTCGCCGGCCCCCAGCAACAGGTCGGCAAACCAGTCGGCCGGCAGCACACGCCCGCGCAGAGTGTCGTAGAACGGCGCGTTGCTCAGCAAGGTGGTGGGGATTTCCGCCACCCGCATGCCCAGCGCGCGCAACGGCGGCACCGCCGCGCTGTTGCCGGCATGGCCGTAGACCAGCTGTGATTGCACGGAAATCACGTCCACCGGCGACGGCCCCGAAGGCCGCTGCCGACGACCGTGCACGAGGTGGCTGTGGTCGATATCGTTCATCGCCGCATTTTACGCCCGCGGCCACGGCGACCGGCGGCATGGATGCGGCCGCAACCAATGCGGGGGCCGACGAACTGCAAGAGCACGCACTGGCTTTTCCCTTCTCCCATCGCGAGAAGGTGCCCGAAGGGCGGATGAGGGGCGAACGTAGTCGATGATGATGAACTATCCGAACTCCGTCCGCCCCTCACCCCAACCCCTCTCCCGTGGGGAGAGGGGCTTTTCAGGGCGAGGTCATCCGGTCCCAGAAGCCCTTGACGCCATCGATGAAGGTGGCCGACTTCGGCGAGTGCTTGCGCGCTTCTTCGCCAGCAAAAGTGGCCTCGAACTGCTCCAGCAACTTGCGCTGCTCGGTGGTCAGGTTCACCGGGGTTTCCACCAGGATGCGGCAGTACAGGTCGCCCTCGGTGCGGCTGCGCACGGACTTGACGCCCTTGCCGCGCAAGCGGAACAGCTTGCCGGTCTGGGTCTCGGCGGGAACGCGGATTTCCGCCTCGCCGCCAAGCGTGGCCACGCGCACGGTATCGCCCAGTGCCGCCTGCGAAATGCGGATCGGCACTTCGCAATGCAGGTCATCGCCGTCGCGGGTGAAGATCGGGTGTTCGCGCACGCGCACTTCCACGTACAGGTCGCCCGGCGGCGTACCCGGCGGGCCGGCTTCGCCCTCGCCCTGCAGGCGGATGCGGTCGCCGCTGTCCACGCCGGCCGGCACCTTCACCGACAGCACCTTGTCTTCCTCGACGCGGCCGTTGCCGTGGCAGGTCCTGCATGGCTTGGCGATGATCTGCCCGCGGCCGCCGCAGTTGTGGCAGGCCTGCTGCATGGCGAAGATGCCGCGCTGCATGCGCACCTGCCCACGGCCGCCGCAGACGTTGCAGGTTTCCACCTTGCCGTCTTCCGAACCGCTGCCATCGCAGTCGCCGCACTCGGCCAGGGTCGGGATATCGATGCGGCGCTCGACGCCGGCCACCGCTTCCTCCAGGTCCAGTTCCATCACGTAGCCGATGTCGGCACCGCGACGTGGCTGGCGCGCGCCACCACCGCCAAAGATGTTGCCGAAGATGTCGCCGAAGATGTCGTTCATGTCCGGGCCGCCGGCACCGCCGCCACCCATGCCGTGCTCGAACGCGGCATGACCGTGGGCGTCGTACATGCGCCGCTTGTTGCCGTCGGACAGCACTTCGTAGGCTTCCTTGCACTCCTTGAAGGAGGCTTCGGCGGCCGCATCGCCCGGGTTGCGGTCCGGGTGGAACTTCATCGCACAGCGGCGGTAGGCCTTCTTCAGCTCATCGTCGCCGGCGCCGCGGGCCACGCCCAGGACTTCGTAGTAATCGCGCTTGCTCATGCTTTACCTCTCCCTCCCCCTCCAGGGAGGGCTGGGGTGCGGGTTGGTTACAAGACAAGGGCCCGGGGCCGCATGGCAACCCCGAACCCTTCCCCCGCCCCTCTCCCGCCGGGAGAAGGGCAATGGACGTCAGGACTTCTTGTCGTCCTTGACCTCGGTGAACTCGGCATCCACCACGTCGTCGTGCGCCGGGCCCGGGGAAGCGCCCGCACCCTGCCCGGCATCGCCGCCCTGCTCGGCGGCGGCCGCGGCCGCATACAGCGACTGCCCGGCCTCTTCCAGCGCTTTCGAGCGGGACTCGATCTGCGCCTTGTCGTCGCCCTTCATCGCCGTTTCCAGGTCGGCCAGCGCCGACTCGACCTTGCCGATCACGTCGCCTCCGACCTTGCTGCCGTGCTCGGTGATGGCGCTGCGGGTGGCGTGGATCAGGCCGTCGGCCTGGTTGCGGGCCTGCACCAGTTCCTGGAACTTCTTGTCTTCCTCGCGGTGCGTCTCGGCGTCGGCGACCATGCGGTTGATCTCGTCCTCGGACAGCCCCGAGCCGGCCTTGATCTCGACCTTCTGCTCCTTGTTGGTCTTCTTGTCCTTGGCCGACACGTGCAGGATGCCGTTGGCGTCGATGTCGAAGGACACCTCCACCTGCGGCAGGCCACGCGGTGCCGGCTCGATGCCGGTCAGGTCGAACTTGGCCAGCGACTTGTTGTAGCGGGCCTGCTCGCGTTCACCCTGCAGCACGTGCACGGTCACCGCCGACTGGTTGTCCTCGGCCGTGGAGAAGGTCTGCGAAGCCTTGGTCGGGATGGTGGTGTTCTTCTCGATGATCTTGGTGAACACGCCGCCCAGGGTCTCGATGCCCAGGCTCAGCGGGGTCACGTCCAGCAGCAGCACGTCCTTGACGTCACCGGCCAGCACGCCGCCCTGGATCGCCGCGCCCAATGCCACGGCCTCGTCCGGGTTGACGTCCTTGCGCGGATCCTTGCCGAAGAACTCGGCCACCGCCGCCTGCACCTTGGGCATGCGGGTCTGGCCGCCGACCAGGATGACCTCGTTGATGTCGCTCGAACGCAGGCCGGCATCGTTCAACGCGGTGCGGCACGGCTCGATCGACTTCTTGATCAGCTCCTCGACCAGCGCTTCCAGCTTGGCGCGGGTCAGCTTGATGTTCAGGTGCTTCGGGCCGCTGGCGTCGGCGGTGACGTACGGCAGGTTGACCTCGGTCTGCTGCGCGCTGGACAGCTCGATCTTGGCGCGCTCGGCCGCGTCCTTCAGGCGCTGCAGGGCCAGCGGGTCCTTGCGCAGGTCGATTCCCTGGTCCTTGTTGAACTCGTCGACCAGGTACTCGATGACGCGGTTGTCGAAGTCCTCGCCGCCGAGGAAGGTGTCGCCGTTGGTGGCCAGCACCTCGAACTGCTTCTCGCCGTCGACGTTGGCGATCTCGATGATCGACACGTCGAAGGTGCCGCCGCCCAGGTCATAGACGACGATCTTGCGGTCCTTGCTGTCGCCCTTGTCCAGGCCATAGGCCAGTGCCGCGGCGGTCGGCTCGTTGATGATGCGCTTGACGTCCAGCCCGGCGATGCGGCCGGCATCCTTGGTCGCCTGGCGCTGGCTGTCGTTGAAGTACGCCGGCACCGTGATCACGGCTTCGGTGACTTCTTCGCCCAGGTAGTCCTCGGCGGTTTTCTTCATTTTGCGCAGCACGTCGGCCGACACTTGGGGAGGCGCGATTTTCTTGCCGCGCGCTTCCACCCAGGCGTCGCCGTTGTCATGGGCAAGGATGCCGTACGGCACGTGGGCGATGTCCTTCTGCACTTCGCCGTCGGTGAACTTGCGGCCGATCAGGCGCTTGACCGCGTACAGGGTGTTCTTGGGGTTGGTGACCGCCTGGCGCTTGGCCGACGCGCCCACCAGCACTTCGCCGTCCTTGGTGTAGGCGACGATGGAGGGCGTGGTGCGGTCGCCTTCCGAGTTTTCGATGACGCGGGCCTTGCCGCCGTCCATGATCGCCACGCACGAGTTGGTGGTGCCGAGGTCGATGCCGATGATCTTTGCCATTGCCGGTTTCCTCTGGAATTCAATCTGGGGGGCGGCCGCGCCGCCGATGTGGGTGATGTAAGGACGCCGCGCGGGCTTTCAAGGGAGGGCGGGCCGGGCGTTGGCCCGGGAGTCGCCTTCCCGCCCGCCGTCAGTCGTACTTCGCCACCACCACCAGCGCCGGCCGCAGCAGGCGCTCGTTGAGCAGGTAGCCCTTCTGGAACACCGTCACCACCGTGCCCGGGGCCACGCCCGCCGGGGCATCGACCTGGCTGATGGCCTGGTGATGCTCCGGGTTGAACGGCTGGCTGGCCGGGTCCAGCAGGGTCAGGCCGTTGTCGCCCGCCACTTTCAGCAGTTGCTTGTAAGTCAGCTCCAACCCTTCGCGCAGCGGGCTGGGTTCGCTGCCGGCCGCAGCCAGTCCCGCATCGAGGCTGTCAAACACCGGCAGCAGGTCGCCCAGCAGTTTTTCGTTGGCGAACTTGCGGGCCTGCTCGACGTCGCGCACCAGCCGCTTGCGCTGGTTCTCCAGGTCGGCGCGCTCGCGCAGCGATTCGCCCTTGAGCTGTTCGACCTCGGCCTGCAGGGCCTGGATCTGCGCCTCGTGCTGTCCGGCGGCATCTTCGGCGCCGGGCATGGTCTCGAATTCCGGGTGGTCTTGGTTCATTTCCTGTTCCCTGGCGGTCGTTCTGCCGCCCACTCGGCCCCGTATGTGGGCGCTGCCGCCGCTTTCAAGGCCGGCGCAGCCGGTGAGACGGGTGCAGATCAACATGCGCCGCATTGACCTGCCGCATGCGCATGCTAGTTTTGCGCGGCCCCACTTTCTGCCCGCCATGCTCAGACATCTTTCGATCAAGGATTTTGCCGTCGTCCGCGCCACCGAACTGGAATTCGGGCCGGGCATGACCGTGGTTTCCGGCGAAACCGGCGCCGGCAAGTCGCTGATGGTCGACGCGCTGGGCTACCTGTCCGGCCTGCGCGCCGACAGCGGCGTGGTCCGCCACGGTGCCGGCCGCGCCGAGTTGTCGGCCGAGTTCGCGCTGGCCAACGACGCCCCCGCACGGCAATGGCTGCGTGACAACGAGCTGGACGACGACGAGCAATGCCAGCTGCGCCGGGTGATCCGTGCCGATGGCGGCTCGCGCGCCTTCATCAACGGCCGCCCGGTGCCGGTGTCGCTATTGTCGGAACTGGCCACGTTCCTGGTCGAGATCCACGGCCAGCATGAACAGCAGGCGCTGCTCTCGCGCCCCAGCCAGCTGGCCCTGCTCGACGCCTATGCCCGCAACGATGCCGAGCGTGCCGCCGTGCGCGCCGCCGCCGGCCGGTGGCAGGCGCTGCTGGACGAATGCGAGGCACTGTCGCAGCAGGGCGACGTCTCCGACCGCCTCGGCTTCCTCGCCCACCAGCTTGACGAACTGCAGCGTGAAGAGCTGGAACCGGCAGCGGTGGCGGCGCTGGCCGCCAGCCACCGCCGGCAGGCGCACTCGGCTGCATTGATCGAGGCCTGCCAGCGGGCCGGCAGCACCCTCAACGGTGACGACGGCCCCTCGCTGCTCGGCCTGCTGCAGCAGGTGCGGCACGAGCTGTCGCGGGTCAGCCAGCACGACGCGCGGCTGGGCGAGATCGACGCCATGCTCGACGCCGCCGGCATCCAGTTGCACGAGGCCCTGGCGCAACTGGACCGCGTGCAGGACGACCTGGACAGCGACCCGGACGCCTTCGAAGACATCGAGCGCCGCCTTGGCCGCCTACACGACCTGGCCCGCAAGCACCGCGTGCCGATGGAAGAGCTGGCCGCCACCCGCGAGCGCCTCGAGGCCGAGATGGAACAGTTGCGCGGCGCCGACGAACGCCTGTCGCGGCTGGCCGGCGAGATCGACGCCGCCGCCGCGCACTGGCAGGCGCAGGCCGCGCTGCTCAGCGCCAGCCGCAACGAGGCGGCCAAGGCACTGTCGGCCACCACCACCGCCCTGATCGGCGAGCTGGGCATGGGCGGCGGCCAGTTCCTGATCGAACTGGAGCCCCAGGCCCAGCCGAAGCCGGACCCCAACGGCGCCGAGCGCGCCGAATTCCTCGTCGCCGCCAACGCCGGCCAGCCTCCGCGTGCCCTGCGCAAGGTCGCCTCCGGCGGCGAGCTGTCGCGCATCTCGCTGGCCATCGAGGTCGCCGCGCTCGGGCTGGATGCAGTGCCGACGATGGTGTTCGACGAAGTGGATTCGGGCATCGGCGGCGCGGTGGCCGACATCGTCGGCGGCAAGCTGCGTGCGCTCGGCGAACGCCGGCAGGTACTGTGCGTGACCCACCTGCCGCAGGTCGCCGCCAAGGGCCACGCGCATTACCGGGTCAGCAAGGCGCCGGTGGAGGGCATGACCCAGAGCGCGGTGGAACTGCTCGATGGCAAGGGGCGCGAGGAGGAACTGGCGCGCATGCTCGGCGGTGCCGAAGTCAGCAAGGAGGCGCGGGCCGCCGCTCGCAAGCTGCTGGCGGAAGCCTGAGCACACCGGCAGCTGCCTGACCGTAGATGCGGGGCTTGCCCCGCATGACGCTTCACCGTGAAGCCCAGCGCGGGGCAAGCCCGGCACCTACGAGATTTTTGCGAATGGCCGTTGTGACGCCGGCCCCGGAAACGGCGACACCGGCGCAAGGCCGGTGTCGCTTCGATACACGCTCTGGCGGCACTGCCGCCGGGCAGGCTCACCGCCGCTTCTTGCGCACGTACAGCACCAGCGAGTGCTCCTCCAGCTCGTAGCCGTGGTCGGTGGCGATCTTCTTCTGCAGCTCCTCGATCTCGCGGCTCTCGAACTCGATGATCTTGCCGGTGTCCACGTCGACCATGTGGTCGTGGTGGCCGCCGCGGTCCAGTTCGTAGACCGCCTGTCCGCCTTCGAAATTGTGCTTGAGCACCAATCCGGCTGCCTCGAACTGGGTCAGCACGCGGTAGACCGTGGCCAAGCCGATTTCGTCGCCGCAATCGAGCAGCTGGCGGTAGATGTCCTCGGCGGTGAGGTGGTGGTGCGGGGTGTTCTGCTCGAGCAGCGCCAGGATGCGCATCCGCGGATGCGTCACCTTCAGGCCGACTTTGCGCAGGTCATTGGATTCCATGGCCATCGTGTTCATTGGCGGTTTAACGCCAGTTGCCTCCGGTCGGATCGCGCTGGGTGCCGGGGAGTGTATCATCGCCGGGATTTCCCCAATCGCCTGTCCCTAATGCGCAAGCTCCTGTTGATCGCCGTCGTCGCTCTGTCCACCACCGCCTGCGGCATCATCTACAAGCAGCCCATCTACCAGGGCAACCTGATCCACGCCGAAGCCGTGGCGCAGCTGCAGGTGGGCCAGAGCAAGCAACAGGTCAACGCGCTGCTGGGCACGCCGTCCATCCCCGACCCGTTCCATGCCCAGCGCTGGGACTACACCTCCAGCCAGCGGACCGACCGCCTGGGCACGACCGAAATGAAGAACTTCACCGTGTTCTTCGAGAACGACCGGGTCGTGCGCTGGGAGGGCGACTATTTCCCCAACCAGGACGCGGAGCTGGCCAAGAAGAGCGTGCGCCAGTTCGGCCGCAACCTCGCCAAGGACAAGAAGAAGGGCCGCTGAACCCGCAGCGCGCGGATCCGCAACCTCAATCGCCGCCGCGCGCCCGCCGGCGGCGATTTTCCTTGGGGTCGGCCAACAACGGGCGCAACAGCTCCACCCGGTCACCCTCGTGCAATGCCTGCGCGGGCCGCGCCAGCACGCCATGCACGGCGATGGCGACAGTTTCGCCGGCAACGTCCAGCGCCGCCGCTTCCACCGCTTCGGCGACGGCGCATCCTTCGGGCAGTTCCAGTTCGCGCCGCAGGTAACGGTCCGGCCAGGCCAGCACCACCTCCACGCGCACCGCTCAGCCCCCCTGCTCGGCCACGCGCACGAAATCGTTGACCATGCGGTCGGCCAGTCCCTGGAAACCCAGCGCCAGCGCCGGCCCGAGCAGGCGCGAGGCCGGCTCGAATTCCAGCTCCAGGCTGACCTTGCAGGCGGCATCGGACAGCGGCAGGAACTGCCAGCGGCCATGCAGGCGCTTGAACGGGCCATCCTTCAACTGCATGTCGATGCTGGAGGGGCGCTGTAACGCGTTCTCGGTCATGAACCAGGTACGGAACGACCCCAACCCCAGGTCCAGCCGCGCAACCAGCCGCTCCGGCCCCTCTTCCAGGATTTCCGCCCTGTCGCACCAGCGGAAACGCCGCGGGTAGGCGGCAACGTCATTGACCAGATCGAACATGTGCGCGGCCGGCTGTTCGACCAGAGCACTGCGGCGGATGGTAGGCATGCGGTTGCTGCTGGATGTCCTGAACGCCTCCGAATCGGAGACAATGTGCGAATGAGCAAGAAACCCGGCAAGGATAAAGCAAAGAAGGCGGTGGCCGACAAAACCATCGCGTTGAACAAGCGCGCGCGCCATGAATACCACCTGGAAGACCGGGTCGAGGCCGGGCTGGTGCTGCAGGGCTGGGAGGTCAAGGCCATCCGCGCCGGGCGCGGCAACATGACCGACGCCTACGCCTACGTGAAGGATGGCGAGATCTACCTGATCGGCGCGCAGATCACCCCGCTGATCCAGGCCTCCACCCACACCGTTCCCGAAGACCGCCGCCAGCGCAAACTGCTGCTGCACCGGCGCGAGATCGACAAGCTGATCGGCCGCGTCGAGCGCGACGGCTACACGCTGGTGCCCACCGCGATGTACTGGAGCAAGAACAAGATCAAGCTCGAGATCGCGCTGGCCAAGGGCAAGCAGGACCACGACAAGCGCGACGCCGCCAAGGACCGCGACTGGGCGCGCGAGAAGCAGCGCGCCCTGCGTGCGCACAACCGCAACGCCTGACAGGTAGTGATGTAGGAGCGACGCAAGTCGCGATGGGGCTTTCCCGACAAGGCCCCATCGCGACTTGCGTCGCTCCTATGCCAGCCCAAAAAAACAGCGGCGCGGTGGCCTGGGCCACCGCGCCGCTTCCATATGGCGATACCGCCCCCGAAGGGGCCAGCCGCGGGCGCATCAACTTTGCCCTAAAGCCGAACGACATGCTGCCGTTATTGGTATCAGCAGCGGTGCTATGGCTCCTACCCCCGCCCCACTGCACCCAGTACCGGTCAGGCGAACTGCCGGTTCCAACGCCAAATCAGGAATCCGAATCATGGCACAAGTCATCAACACCAACATCATGTCGCTCAATGCTCAGCGCAACCTGACCACGAGCGGCACCAGCCTGGCCACCACCATCCAGCGCCTTTCCTCCGGCTCGCGCATCAACAGCGCCAAGGACGACGCCGCCGGCCTGGCCATCTCCGAGCGTTTCAGCACCCAGATCCGCGGCCTGGACGTTGCCACCCGCAACGCCAACGACGGTATCTCGCTGGCGCAGACCGCCGAAGGCGCGATGGTCGAAATCGGCAACAACCTGCAGCGTATCCGCGAGCTGGCGGTGCAGTCGTCCAACGCCACCAACTCCGACTCCGACCGCGAGGCGCTGAACGCCGAAGTCAGCCAGTTGCTGAAGGAAATCGACCGCGTCGCCAACCAGACCAGCTTCAACGGCACCAAGCTGCTGAACGGCGACTTCACCGGCGCCCTGTTCCAGGTCGGCGCCGATGCCGGCCAGACCATCGGCATCAACAGCATCGTCGACGCCAATGTTGACGGCTTGGGCAAGATGAACTTTGCCGCCGACACCACGGCTGTCACCGTAGCGACCACGGCTTCGGGCGGCGCGACTGCCGCCGGCTCGATCTCGGGCATCAAGGTCAGCGTGCAGGCGGTTGGCGCGTCTTCCGCCACGACCATCAACATCGACGACGTGAAGTTCGACGTTGGCGATGACACTGTGGCAATCGGCAAGAAGGTGGCCTCCGCCATCAACGACAAGATGGACCAGACCGGTGTCTATGCCAAGGTTGATTCTGCAGGTGCCATCACCTTGCAGGCAGTCAAGGGCGACCAGTACACCACCAACCTCGCCTTTGGCAGCAACTCCCCGACCGTTACCGGCCAGACCACGGGCGTGACCACGGGCGCTACCGCTTTCACCGCCCAGACCGATGCCAACGTCACTTCCACGAAGGTCGCCGGCACGCTGGACATCTCCACCTTCATCGGCTCGCAGCAGGCGCTGGAAGTGGTGGACAAGGCGCTGACCGCGGTGAACAGCTCGCGCGCCGACATGGGTGCGATCCAGAACCGCTTCAGCTCCACCATCTCCAACCTGGCCACCACCTCGGAAAACCTGTCGGCCTCGCGCAGCCGTATCCGCGACACCGACTACGCCAAGGAAACGGCCGAACTGACCCGCACGCAGATCCTGCAGCAGGCCGGTACCGCCATGCTGGCCCAGGCCAACAGCGCCACCCAGAACGTGCTCAGCCTGCTGGGCTGATACCGGGCTTCATCGCAAACGAAGGGCCCTGCCGCAAGGCAGGGCCTTTTGCGTTGTGGATATGGAACTGGACCAACCGCAGGTGCGGGGCTTGCCCAGCACAGGCTTTACCGGCCAGGTCCCGTGCGGGGCAAGCCCCGCACCTACGCAAGGACATCGCTCTTGTAGCAGGCAGGTCGGGGCTACGCCCCCCGACGCACGGAATATCGGACACGAACGTCGGGGACGTAGCCCCGACCTGCTCCCCTCGACATGGCGCGGGTGCAGGGCCGGCCCTGCACCCAGGGGCGAGCCCCGGGATGGCACGGAACATGCATCCAACCCGGGGATCACGCACAACGCGCTAAAGTCGCCGCGACGCCTGCCGATATCCGGAGGTGTCCCTACAGGCATCTCCTTGCCACCGAAGGAATCCACATGGCCACCTCCCTTGCTGCCGTCGGCTCCGGCCTGGACATCCCCACCCTGGTCTCGCAGCTGGTGGCCAACGAGCGCAAGCCGGTGGCCGACCGCATCAACACCCAGGGCACGGCCGCCACCACCCAGCTTTCGGCATACGGCAGCATCAAGAGCTCGCTGAGCAGCCTGCAGTCCTCGCTGGCGGCGTTGACCAAGAGCGCCGACGCCCCCGCCTACAAGACCACGGTGCCGGATGGCAGCGGCTTCGGCGCCACCGTGGTGACCGATGCCAGCACTGGCAAGACCCTGGCTACCGCCGGCACCTACAACGTCGAGGTGCTGAGCCTGGCGCAATCGCAGAAGCTCAGCTCGGGGGCCTTCGCCACCGACGCCACGGTGGGCGACGGGACGTTGAAAATCGCCTGGGGCGACGAAACCCTCGACGTCGAGATAAAACCCGACAGCACGCTCTCCGACATCGCCGCGGCCATCAACAAGGCCGCAGGCGGCAAGGGGGTCAACGCCACCATCATCACCGCCGACGATGGTCAGCACCTGGTGCTCAACGCGGTCGGTGCCGGCACCGAAGGCGCCCTGACCATCTCGACCAGCGGTGGCAACGGCGGCCTGTCCGCGCTGACCTGGGATGGCAGCAGCGGCGGCCTGAGCCAGACCGTGGAGGCCACCAATGCGCGCGTGCGTGTGGACGGGTTCGAGCGCGAGTCCAGCAGCAACAGCATCAGCGACCTGATCCCCGGCATCACCCTGAACCTGACCAAGGCCGAGGCTGGCACCACCAAGACTCTGACCGTCAGCCAGGACAACAGCCCGCTCAAGATCAACCTGCAGGCCTTCGTCAGCGCCTACAACGCCTCGGTCAACCTGCTCAAGTCGTCCAGCGCCTATGACGCGACCAACGACAAGGCTGCCGCACTGACCGGCGACTCGCTGGTGCGCGGCCTGCAACAGCAGCTGCGCAGCCAATTGAGCGCCAACGTCGTCGACATGAAGGCGCTGGGCCTGGCCATCGGCACCGATGGCACGTTGACGCTGAGCAGCAGCACTTTCGACAAGGCGATGGCCGACAACCCCGCCGCCGCATCCGCGCTGCTCGGCAAGGACGGCAAACTGTCCACCTCGCTGTCCTCCATGCTCAAGAGCAACCTGGACAGCACCGGCACCCTGACCCTGCGCACCGACTCCCTCAACAAGCAGATCAAGAAGCTGGAAAAGGATCTGGACGACCTGGATGCGCGCATGGAGAAGGTCTCGGCGCGCTACACCGCGCAGTTCACCGCGATGGATACGCTGGTGGCGCAGATGCAGAGCACCAGCAACTACCTGACCCAGCAATTGAGCGCCTTGCAGCAGACGAAGAGCTGACCGGCAGCTCAAGTAGGTGGTCCCCGCGGCCGATATACGTAACAGCCCCCCATCATCCCGGCCGCCCATGCCACGCGGCGCCGGACAGGTTCCAGGAGACCTCCCCCAATGTACGGTTCCAGCCGCAACCACGCAGAGCAGTATCGCAAGGTCGGGGTCTCGACCCGGGTTGTGGATGCCGACCCGCACAAGCTGGTGGCCATGCTGTTCGAAGGCGCCAACGAGCGCATGCGCCGCGCCGAGGCCTTCCTCGCCCAGGGCAACCAGGCCATGAAAGGCAAGGTGATCGGCGAGGCATGCGCCATCATCGGCCATCTCAACGGTTCGCTCGATCATGAAGCCGGCGGCGAGATCGCCAGCAATCTGTCGGCGCTGTACGACTTCGTCATCCAGCGCCTGACCGAGGCCAACCTGAACAACGATGCCGAGGCGCTGCGGGAATCGCTCACGGTAATGAGCGAAATCGAATCGGCCTGGAACGCCATCCCCGGCGAACAGCGCCACATGCCGATGGCGGCCGGCGCCTGAGGAGAGACACGCATGGATCACGACGCCACCCTGCAGGCCCTGCATGCCGACCTCGACGCCCTGCGTATTGCCGTGGAGCAGGAAGACCACGCCGAGGCCGCGTTGATCGCGGTCAGGCACGACCGCCACCTGCGCGAGTTCATCGAAACCTGCGGCACCCAGGCTGCCGCCAACGGCCTGCGCAAGCTGCTGGAGCTGCAGCGCGAACTGACCCACGACATGCTGGCCCGCCGCGACGTCGCTGCGGCGCACCTGCGCAGCGGCCGGCAGTCGATACGCGCCGCCAACGCCTACCTGCAGGCCGGAACGCTGGCATGAACGACCCCGGTGCCAGCGTCGTGCACCATCCGGCGGAGGCCGAACTGTTCGCCGATACGCTGACCTGCGACGTGGCGTTGCCGGCGGGTTTCGAGGCCGGCAGCACCGTGATCCACCCCGGCGCCGCCGAGATGCTGTTGCGCAGCGTCGCGCTGGTGGAGGATTCTCGCACCACCGAAGACAACGACGAGCGCGGCGAAAGCAGCCAGCAAGCACAGCGGCTGGAAGCGCGCATGGACCTGGTGCTGGTGTTGCTTGGCCGGCTGTTGCGCCAGTCCGACACCACCACCCTGCCCCTGCGTCCACTGCGCTGGTCGCGCCGCGGCCTGCGCATGGAGCTGGGCCAACGCACCGGCAGCGCTCCCGGTACGCAGGGCATCGTGCGCCTGCAACCGGCGGACTGGCTGCCAGACCACATCGAACTGCCCGTGCAGGTGCTGGCCGAAGCCGCCTCCGGCAACGGCGGCCAGTACCTGTGGCTGCGCCTGAACGACCCCGGCAACGCACTCGAGATGGCACTGGAACGGCATCTGTTCCGCCTGCATCGCCGGCAGATCGCCAACAGCAGGCGTGCGTGAAAGCAGCCGTCGTTGTAGGTGTGGGGCTTGCCCCACACGTGGCTTCACCGGGAAAGCCACGCGAAGGCCATCCCTCCATGACCATTGCCGGTTGGCTCGCCGCCAGCGCTCGGCTATGGTGCGACCACTTCCAGCCGTGACCCTCCTGTTGCCGTGCGTGTCCTGATCGTCGATGACCACACCCTGGTGCGTGCGGGCCTGTGCCGGTTGCTGCAGGGCTTTGCCGGGGTGGAGGTGGCCGCCGAAGCGAGCAATGCCGAGCAGGCGCTGGAACTGGCCTTGCAGCATCGTCCCGACGTGGTCCTGCTCGACCTTTCCCTGCCCGGTGGTCGCAGCGGCCTGGAAGCGCTTTCCGACATCCGCGTCCGGCTGCCGCAGGCGCGCGTGGTGATCATGTCCATGCACGACGACACCCAGCACGTGCGCGACGCGCTGGACCGGGGAGCGGTGGGCTTCGTCGTCAAGGACGCGGCGCCGCAGGAACTGGAACTGGCCTTGCATGCAGCTTGCTCGGGGCAGGTTTTCCTGAGCCCGCAGATCTCGGCAAGGATGCTGGCACCGCTGCAGGGCCGCGAACGCCCCACCGGCATTGCTGCACTCTCACCGCGACAGCGGCAGATCCTGCGCCAGCTCGGCAACGGCCAGAGCACCAAGGAGATCGCCGCCGACCTCGGCATCAGCGCCAAGACCGTGGAAACCCACCGGGCACGGATGATGGAAGCACTGGGATGCCGCCGCGCCAACGACCTGCTGCTGCTGGCCGCCCGCCACCAGCACGAGTTGATGTGACGCGCGATTGCGGCCGCCAGCTGCCTTTGGCAGCGTGGTAGCAACTCAAAAACGTGACTTGAATCACGAAATCGAAAACCCGTCGCTTGCAGCGTCAAATTTCCCGCGCACGCCTGTCCACCGGGGAAGCCGCAGGTCCAGCGTCAATTGCATGGCGCAATCGAGGAAAACACTGCCGCAGTGTAGGTAATTTCCCTACACATGTAGGGGTTTGACCGATTCAGTCCCCGGCACGGCAAAAGCAAGATGCGTTCCATACCGACGCCAGCCATGCGTCATCGGGGAAATCGCATGAAAGCCACGCTCGCCACCCAACTCGGCCAACAGCTCCATCTCACGCCCTCGCTGCTGCAGTCCATCCGCCTGCTGCAACTGAACGGCCTGCAGCTGGAGCAGGAAATCCGCCAGGCGCTGGAGAACAACCCGCTGCTGGAGCTGGAAGAGCATGCGACCGAGGCCGAGGCCATTCCCGGCAGCGATGCGCAGCTGGAAACGGCCGCGTTCGACGAGCTGCCGGAGAGCTCGATGTGGGACGTGCCCGGCGGCAGCTGGAACGACGCCGACGAGGACCGCACCGCGCGCCTGCCGGCCGGCGAATCCAGTGATCCACACCTGCGCATCCTGCAGGCCCTGGCGCTGGATCTGGACGAAGCCGACCTGGGCATCGCCGCATTCTGGCTGGAACATTGCGACGACGCCGGCTACCTCGCCGCACCACTGGCGCAGCTGACCCTGCTGGCCAGCGCCCGCTTCGACCGCAACGCCGCGCACGTGGAGGGCATCCGCCAGCACCTGCTGCAGGGTGACCCCATCGGCATGGCCGCGCGCGACCTGCGCGAATGCCTGCAGGTACAACTGGCCGCGCTGCCCGGCACGGTGCCCGCCCGACACCTGGCCAAGCGCCTGCTCGGCGGCGACCTGAACCTGCTGGCCGACCACGACTACGCCGTCATTGCCCGCGAATACGGCGTGGAGCAGGCCGACGTGCACGAGGCGTTCCGCCTGATCCTGTCGCTGCAGCCGCGCCCCGGCGACACCCTGCAGCCGCAGGAAGACGCCGCGGTGATCCCCGACGTGGTCGCCTGGCATGCCGATGGCCAGTGGCGCGTGGCGCTGAACCCCGGCACCACCCCGCGCCTGGGCATCAACCCGGCCTACGAGAAGGCGCTGGGCGAAAGCGACGCCGGTGCCAACCAGCCGTTGCGCGAAATGCTGCAGGAAGCGCGCTGGTTCACCCGCGGCCTGTCGATGCGCTACGACACCCTGTTGCGCACCGCGCGGGTGATCGTCGAGCGCCAGGCCGCGTTCCTGGTCGAAGGCGAGGAAGCGATGGCCCCGCTGACCCTGAAGGAAGTGGCCGACGCCATCGGCATGCACGAGTCGACCGTTTCGCGCATCACCTCCGGCAAGTACCTGCAGACCCCGCGCGGCACCTTCGAGCTGAAGCACTTCTTCGCGGTACGGCTGGAGGGCGCCAGCATCTCCGGGCTGGCGGTCAAGGCGATGGTGCGCCGGCTGATCGAATCCGAGCCGCCGGCACGGCCGCTGGCGGACGACGCCATCGCCCTGCTGCTGTCGCGGCAGGGGGTCAACATCGCCCGCCGCACCGTTGCCAAGTATCGTGAACAACTGGACATCGCCCCGGCGCGTGCGCGGAAGCGGCAAAATGCACGTCCCCAGTTGGCCCGCGCGGGCTGAACCCGAGAGACCCCATGAGCAAGCTGACCGTTCTGCTGGTCGACGACCACGAAGGCTTCATCAATGCGGCCATGCGCCATTTCCGCAAGCTCGACTGGCTGGAAATCGTCGGCAGCGCCGCCAACGGGCTGGAGGCCATCGAGCGCTCCGAGGCCCTGCGCCCGCGCGTGGTGCTGATGGACCTGGCAATGCCGGAAATGGGCGGGCTGCAGGCCACGCGCCTGATCAAGACCCAGGACGGGCCGCCCTACATCGTCATTGCCAGCCATTTCGACGATGCCGAGCACCGCGATCACGCCCAGCGTGCCGGTGCCGACAACTTCGTCAGCAAGCTGTCCTACATCCAGGAAGTGATGCCGATCCTGGAGGGCATCCGCAAGGCGGACGGCCATGAGTGAATCGCGCATCCTGGTCATCGACAGCGAGGCCGTGCGCGCCGAGCGCAGCGTTGCCCTGCTGGAATTCATGGACCTCAACCCGCGTTGGGTCACCGACGTGGGCGACATCGACATCGCCCGCCACCACGCCAGCGACTGGATGGCGCTGGTGGTCGGCACCATCGAGGACCCGGCCCGCGCCGAGCCGTTCTTCCAGTGGCTGGGCGATACCACAATGCCGCCGCCGGTGCTGTTGGCCGAGGGCGACCCGCTGGCCTTTTCCCGCCACTACGGCCTGCATGAAGCCAACGTCTGGCCGCTGGAACAGCCCATGCGCCATGCGCAGATGGAGGCCCTGCTGCGCCGCGCCAGCCTCAAACGGCTGGATGCCGAGCACCAGAGCGGCGGCGAGGACAATGGTCCGACCGGTATCAGCCCGGCCATTGGCGCGCTGCGCCAGCTGATCGAGCAGGTGGCCGGCTTCGACACCACCGTGCTGGTGCTGGGCGAGTCCGGCACCGGCAAGGAAGTCGTCTCGCGCGCCATCCACCAGCGCTCGCCGCGCCGCGACGGCCCGTTCGTGGCGATCAACTGCGGCGCGATCCCGCCGGACCTGCTGGAAAGCGAGTTGTTCGGCCACGAGAAAGGCGCCTTCACCGGCGCCCTGACCGCGCGCAAGGGCCGCTTCGAGATGGCCGAAGGTGGCACCCTGCTGCTGGACGAAATCGGCGACATGAGCCTGCCGATGCAGGTCAAGCTGCTGCGCGTGCTGCAGGAGCGCAGCTTCGAGCGCGTCGGCGGCAACCAGACCATCCGCTGCAACGTCCGCGTGATTGCCGCCACCCACCGCAACCTGGAAGAGCGCATCGGCGAGGACAAGTTCCGCGAGGACCTGTTCTACCGCCTGAACGTGTTCCCGATCGAGGTGCCGGCGCTGCGCGAGCGCATCGAGGACATCCCCGCGCTGGTGGAAACCATCGCCGCGCAACTGGCCCGCACCGGCCGCGGCGAAGTGCGCTTCGCCCCCGAGGCCCTGCAGGCGCTGTCCAGCCACCCCTGGCCCGGCAACGTGCGCGAGCTCACCAACCTGGTCGAACGGCTGGCGGTGCTGCACCCCGGCGGCCTGGTCCGCGTGCAGGACCTGCCGGCCCGCTACCGCGGCGACCCGCCGACGGCCGCGGCCACCGGCGCGGACGAGGAGCGCCCGCTGTCCGGCCTTCCTGCCTCCACCCAACCGGCCGCTCCTGCCAACGGCAAGGCCACGGAATCGCCGACCCAACTGCCCGACGACGGCCTGGACCTGCGCGACCACATGGCCAGCATCGAGCTGAAGCTGATCCGCGAAGCCTTGGAGCGCAGCAACGGCGTGGTCGCCCACGCCGCCCAGCTGCTCGGCCTGCGCCGCACCACCCTGGTGGAGAAACTGCGCAAGTACGGGATCGACAAGGAGCAAGGGGGGCTGGCGGGGTGAGTGCGTCCTGGTATCTGGCACGGGGGCAGGCGTGACCCCGGATTTCATCTTCATCGTGGGCGTGGCCAAGGCCGGCACCACGGCGCTGGCCGGATGGCTGGTCCGCAGTGGGCTGGCAACCTATGCCGTGCCCGGGGTCAAGGAACCGGGCAGCTACCTGAAGACCGCCTCCAGCTTCTTCCCGCCCTACCCACCCGCACCGGGCGGGCTGCCCCTGCTGGACGCCACGCCTGCCTACTTCGGCAACGCCCGGGTCGCGGCCCGGTTGCCCGAGCATGGGGCCCGCATCGCGGTCTGCCTGCGCAACCCGCTCGAGCGTGCATGGAGTGATTACCGGATGAAGAAGCTGCTGGCGCTGCAGGGTGCTGGCGCCGACCGCTTCATCGAGCGCCTGCATGAGGCGGCCGGCGGTGCATGCCCCACGTCGGAAGCCTGGCACCAACAACGCCTGGACGCAGTCCTGCACACACTGCCACGGACCGCATCGCGCCAGCTCGAGCAGCACTTCGATGCCGAGAGCCGCAGGCTGGTCGAGGACAGGTTCGGCGAGCGCCTGGACTACGAGCTGGCCTTCTTCGCCTCCAGGCACGTGTTCCCGCACCAGCCGGTGCTGCGCTTCAGCTTCTATTACCAGGGACTGAGGCTGCTGCTGGACCGGTACCAACCCGAAGACATCGTGGTCCTGACCCGGCAGGGCCTGGCCGACACCGGACGCCGCACGGAGATCGCGCTGCGGCTTGCCGGGCGTGGGCTCGCGGGCGAGGCGCCGGGCCGTTCCTTCACCCTCAGCGACATCGCACTGGACGAACCCGAGCCGGATTTCGCCGGGGCGGAGTTCGATGGACTGCGCCGGATGTTCGCCTTCGACCTCGACCACTCCCTCGAACTGCTGGAAAGCCGGGGCGTGGCCACCAACCTGCTGGACCGGGACGAGCTGTACCGCCACATCCGCTGACGGTACGACTCTTGCTTGGTCGACGGGGCCACGACCACCTGCCACACCCATGACCGTCATCCTGACCTACGGCACCTTCGATCTCCTCCATGTCGGCCACGTCAACCTGCTGAGGCGGGCACGCGCCTTGGGCGACCGGCTGGTGGTCGGCCTGTCCACCGACGCGTTCAACGCCCTCAAGCAGAAGCACGCGACCCAGTGCTACCGCGACCGCGAAGTCGTGCTCCGTGCGATCCGCTACGTGGACGAGGTATTCCCCGAGGAGAACTGGGAGCAGAAGGCCCAGGACATCCAACGCATGGGTGCCGGTTTGCTGGTCATGGGCTCGGACTGGAACGGCCACTTCGACCACCTGTCGCGGCATTGCAGGGTGCATTACCTGCCGCGGACCGAGCATGTGTCGACGACCTCCCTGAAGGAGGAGATTCGCCGTACCGCACCTGCACCCATAGCTTTGCCGGGAGGGCGGCGCCGATGAGCCTGCACCTCGAACTGGCCTTCTGCGACGGCACCCTGGAACTGCGCCTGGACGACGGCGCAGCCAGCGCGGTGCGCCTGCGCAGGCGCGACGGTAAGGCCGGCATGGATGTGCCGCTGGCCACCGTCAGCGGCGGCGGTACCGCGAGGATCTCCCTGGAAGCGCTGAAGACCGAGGGCCTGACGCGCTGGGATGTGCTGTGCCTGGACGCAGACGGCGCGGAAACGCCGCTATGCCCCCGGCCGCCCGCCAGCGAGGACCGCCACTTCTTCCACTGCGGGCAGGACGGCTGGAGCCTGTCGGCCTACCTCAGCGACAGCCTCGGCTCGCTCGTGCTGCTGTGCGGGTCAACGGATCGCCACCGGCACGTGGTCGCGGACGAGGATGCACGGGCCGCGTTCCCGCGCTGGTTGCGCGAGCTGCCGCTGGACGAGGATCTGGTCATCTTCGAGAGCTTCCTTGGCAAGCAGTACGCTGGCAACCCGCGCTACATCTACGAAGCGCTGCACCGCGTGCGGCCGGACCTGCGCTGCGTCTGGGCCTACAACGGCAAGGAGGCCATACCGGGCAATCCGAAGCGAGTACGGTGGGGTTCGGCCGAGTACTACCGCCTGCTGGCCACGGCCCGGTACCGGGTCAACAACATCCGTTTCCCGGTGGCCGGGCGCAAGCCCGAAACCCGGTACCTGCAAACCTGGCACGGCACCCCGCTCAAGCGTCTGGGCCACGATATCGAGGTCGCCGGCCCCGAGGTCGAGGCGCGCGCAAGCTTCGACCAGGAGTCGAGCGGCTGGACGGCCCTGCTGAGCCCCAATGCCTTCAGCACCTCGACCCTGCGCCGGGCGTTCCGCTACGACGGTACCGTGCTGGAAACCGGGTACCCGCTGACCGATCCCTTGCTCGATCCCGCGCTGGACCGCCAGGCGCTGGCGGCCGCCCTGGGGCTGCCCGCCGATCGTCGCTTCATCCTCTATGCACCGACCTGGCGCGACCACCGGCCGGTGGGGCATTGGCGCTTCGATTTCGACCTAAACCTGGACCTTCAGGCGATATCGGCCGCACTCGCGCCCGACCAGGTACTGCTGCTGCGCGCGCACCATCTGGTTGCGGCGGGGCTGGAGGATGCGGGCCTTCCGGCGAACGTGCGCAATGTCTCGCACGTGGACGATGTGTCGCAGTTGTGCGCGCTGGCCGATGTACTGGTGACCGACTATTCCTCGGTGTTCTTCGATTACGCCGTGACCGGCCGGCCGGTGCTGTTCTACTGCTACGACCTGGAGCTGTACGGCGACCAGGTGCGGGGCTTCTACCTGGACCTGGAACGCGACCTGCCCGGACCGGTGGCCCGGACCACCGCGCAACTGGTCGAGCAGTTGCGCACCCTGCCCCAGGTGATGGACCGCTACGCGGAGCGCTATGCGGCGTTCCGCCAACGCTTCTGCGGCCTTGCCGATGGCAAGGCGGCCCGGCGCGTGGTCGAGACGGTGTTCGGGACCGCGTCGGAGGTGCCGCTGGTGCGTGACCTGCAGCAGTTGGGGGCGACCGTGGACGAGGCCGATTCCGGCCGTCTGCGGGACCTGTTGCGCCGCTACGCCGCACACGCAAGGAGCATCTCCACCCTGCTCTACGAGCGCCTGCCCGAGTCGGATCGCAGGCGCTTTCTGGTCTGGTTCATCAAGCGCTGGGCCGGCATCGACCGGGTCGATCCGGCCGAGATGGACGAATACCAGGCGACCATCAAGCGCATCCGTGCCGAGGTGCGCGAGCCGGTACTGGTCGAGGGCCGCAACTACACCCTGCAGGACCTGCGTTCCCAGGGCTACGACTTCCGGCTCGCCACCTACCACTGGGTGCTGGGCATCCACGACATCCTCTACGACCAGTACCAGGACGAGGGCTTCCGCGTCCGCCCGGGCGACGTGGTCATCGACGCCGGCGGCTTCGTCGGCGATACCGCCGCACTGTTCTGTGCCAAGACCCGCAACGCCTGCCAGGTCCATGCGTTCGAACTGCTCGACGAGAACATCGCCCTGTTCCGCCACAACATCTCGCTCAACGGGATCGATGGCCAGGTGGTGCTGAACCGGCTCGCGCTGACCGACCGCAGCGGCCAGGAAGTCGTCATCCGCCAAGCCAAGCTGCAGGGCGCCACCTCGTTGGGACGCGACGATGACCAAGGCGAACGCATCGCCACCATCACTCTGGACGACTACGTTGCCGGGGCGGGCTTGCAGCGCGTGGACCTGATCAAGATGGACATCGAAGGGTCGGAGATTCCGGCCCTGCAAGGCGCGGTCGACACGATCCGCCGTTTCCGGCCGATGCTTGCGCTGTGCCTGTACCACAAATGGGACGACGTACTGACGATCCCGCGCTTCCTGGCCTCGACCGGAGTGGACTACCAGTATCGTTTCAAGTGGGTGGAACTGACCCATGGCTGGGAGGCGGTTCTGCTCGCCCAACCAGTGGATGCTTCCACAGCTGTTCCGGGAGAGGCGGCATGCAGCTGAACGTACTGGTATTCCCCTGCGGCTCGGAAATCGGGCTGGAAATCCATGCGGCCCTGCGCGACGCCAAGGACGTGGTCCTGCACGGCGTGTCTTCGGTATCCGACCACGGCGAGTTCGTGTACGCGCGCTACCGCCGGATCGACGCCGACGCCGACGCCGACGCCGGCTCAGGGGAACTGGTCCAGGCCCTCAACGCACTGGTCGAGGAGTGGAACATCGACCTGGTGGTGCCGGCGCATGACAGCGTCATCCCCCTGCTGGCCTCGGCCACCGCGCTGCGCGCTCCCGCCGCGGTGCCCGATGCCGGGACCGCCGCAACCTGCCGCAACAAGCACCTGACCTATGCGCGCCTGCAGCACCTGGGCATCGTGCCGGCGGCGGTGGAAGGACTGGCGCAGTCCTACCCGATCTTCGCCAAGCCGGCAGTCGGCCAAGGCAGCCAGGGCGCCGAGCGGGTCGACGACCCCGGGCGGCACCGGCAACTGCTGGATTCGGGCATCGATTACGTGTTCAGCGAGTACCTGCCCGGCGCCGAGTACACGGTGGATTGCGTGTCCGACGCCGACGGCCTGCTGCTGCATGCCGCACCGCGCAGCCGGGCCCGGGTGAAGTCCGGGATCAGCGTGCGCTCGGCACCGGTGCCGGAGGGCGGGGCCATGGTCGCCATGGCCGGGGCCATCGCCGCCGAGCTGCGGTTGAAGGGAGCCTGGTTCTTCCAGGTCCGGGAAGATCGCGAGGGCGTGCCGAAACTGCTGGAGGTGGCGCCGCGCATCGCCGGCTCCATGGCGCTGTCGCGCATGCGCGGGATCAACTACCCGCTGCTGCACGTGTATGCGCACACCGGGCGGGCCTTCACGGTCCTGCCGCTGGACCACGAGGTGGTCCTGGACCGGGCCCTGTCCAACCGCTACCGCACCGGCCTGCGCTACTCGCGGGTGTACCTGGACCTGGATGACACCCTGGTCGTGCGCGGCCGGGTCAATCCACTGCTGGTGGCCCTGCTCTACCAGTGGCAGGTGCAGGCAACGCCGGTGGTCCTGCTCACCCGCCATGCGGGCGAGCCGCTGGACTGCCTGCGCCGCCACCGGATCTGCCCGGAGCTGTTCGAGCGCATCGAGCACCTGCGCGAACAGACCCCCAAAAGCCAGGCGATCGGTCAGGACAACCTGGCCATCTTCATCGACGACTCCTTCCGCGAGCGGCTGGACGTGCACCGGAACTGCGGCATCCCGGTGCTCGACCTGGACGCGGTGGAACAGCTACTGGACCTGCGCACATGACGCCATCCACCGCATCCCCCGCGGCATCCGCACCGCTGCTGTCGATCGTGGTGCTGGTCTACAACACCGCGCCCTATCTGCGCGAGTGCTTCGATTCACTGCTGGGCCAGGCCTGGCGCAACATCGAGGTCATCGCCATCGATGACGCCAGCACCGACGACGGCCTGGCGATCTGCCGCGAGTACGAGGCCGCGCACTCGAACTTCCGCTGCATCACCAAGGCCAACGAAGGCGGCGCGGTGTCGGGAAACCTGGGGGTATCGCTGGCGCGTGGCGAGTACGTGGCCCTCGTCGATTCGGACGACATGGTCACCGCCGACGGCTACCGCCTGCTGATGGAGGAGGCGCTGCGCACGGGTGCTGACATCACCATCGGCAGGGCCGCCCGGCTCAGCGAACGTGGCGTCTCGTCGGTCGAGTTCCTATACGAGCCCTACGTATGGGCGCGGCCGCAGGTACTGGAGTCGGCCGAGGATTTTCCCGACCTGCACCACGATGGCTTCTACTGGAACAAGGTGTTCAGGACCGCGTTCCTGCGCGGGCATGGGCTGGGCATGGAGCCGGGTCTGCTCTATGCGGACCGGCCGTTCGTGCACCGGGCCTACTGGCTGAGCCGCCGTACCGCGATCATCCCGCAGCTGGTCTACCTGTGGCGCCAACGCCCCGCCACGGACTCCGGTTCCATCACCCGCAACCTGCGCGACGCCGCGAACTTCCTGGACAGGACGCGTTCGGCTCGACTGGAATGGGACACCTTCACCGCGGTGCCGGAGGCCCTGGCCTATCGTCAGCGCATCGCCCTGGCCAACCTGCAGCGGGCCCTGCACGCCGCGCAAGGGGTGGTGTCCTCGCCCACGTTCCGGCGCGCCTTCATGCCGGCCATGCGGGAGCTGATGGCGCTCTACGGCGACCTCGATTGCCGGCCGCTGGGGGCGCGCCGCTGCCTGTACCTGGAACTGATACGCCGCGACCAGGTCGAGGCCCTGTGCTTCCTGCTGGGCCTCACCCAGGAACGCGGCTGGGTCGAGGAGATCGACGGCGCGTGCTATTGGAAGCAGCCCTTCCTGGACAACCCGGAAATCCCGGTCCCGCGCGAGGCCATGCGCCTGGATTTCCCCAACATCGGCTTCTTCCACGTCGTCACGCTGGAGCTGGAGGATGAGCGCCTGGCACTGACCCTGCGGATGCATGAGAGCATCATGGCTCGCTGCGAGGTGACGTTCGAACTGCACGCCATCCACGGCGGGGAAAGCCTGTGGCTGGAGCCGGCGGGCCACGTCGACGAGCACCGCTGGCAGTACGTGGCAGACTTGGGTCGGTTGCCCCGTGCCTCGGCCGGGCTGTTCGGCCTGGTCCTGCACTACCGCACGCCCGATGGACTACACGGACGCTACCGGGTCGGGAAGCTGGCGCTGTCCCCCGAGCTGCCCTCGCGCCTGCCGCTGGAAAGCCGGCGGGGCCTGCTGGAGCTGTTGCCCGAGGCCGGTGGTCTGGGCTTCATCGCCAACTGACCGGCGGCGCCACGGCACGGGATTTGCATCCAGCGAGCGAGGGCCGGCAGAGCCGGCACCACCAGGATTCCGCAATGAAAGCGTCCCGTCCCATCCCCGTCACCAGCCCACTACTGCCGCCGCTGGAGGAGTTCATCCCCTACCTGCAGCGGATATGGGACAGCCGGATCCTGACCAACGGCGGCAGCATGCATCAGGCGCTGGAGAAGGCCCTTTGCGCCTACCTGGGGGTGGAACACATCGCGCTGTTCGCCAACGGCACGCTGGCACTGGTCACCGCGTTGCAGGCGCTGCGCATCACCGGCGAGGTCATCACCACGCCCTATTCCTTCGTCGCCACCGCCCATTCGCTGCTGTGGAACGGCGTCAAGCCGGTATTCGTCGACATCGACCCGGAAACCCTAAATCTCGACCCGGCGAAGATCGAGGCCGCGATCACCCCTCAAACCACGGCCATCATGCCGGTGCATTGCTACGGCACGCCCTGCGACGTAGCCGCCATTGCCCGCATCGCCGATACCTACAACCTGAAGGTGATTTACGATGCGGCCCACGCCTTTGCCGTGCGCGACGCCCGCGGCAGCGTGTTGCGCCACGGTGACCTGTCGATACTCAGCTTCCATGCCACCAAGGTGTTCAACACCTTCGAGGGTGGCGCCATCATCTGCCCGGACGCGCGCACCAAGCAGCGCATCGACCACCTCAAGAACTTCGGCTTCGTCAACGAAACCACGGTGGTCGCGCCGGGCATCAACGGCAAGATGCACGAGGTCAGCGCGGCCTTCGGCCTGCTCCAGCTCAAGCACATCGGCCAAGCACTGGCCCGCCGCGCGGAGATCGATGCCAGTTACCGCCGGCGCCTGTCCGGCATCCGTGGACTGCGCTGCCTGCCTCAGGTTGGAGGGAAAGCGAGCAACCATGCGTATTTTCCAGTGATGATCGGCGACGACTTCCCCATGAGCCGGGATGATCTCTATCAATTGATGCGCAATCAGAACATCATGGTGCGACGCTACTTCTACCCGTTGATAAGCGAGTTCCCGATGTATCGCGGCCTGCCTTCAGCGGTACCCGGCAATCTGCCCGAAGCACACCGCGCGGCGCGCCAGGTACTGTGCCTGCCCATCCACCCGGAGTTGGCGGATGGGGACATTGCTCTGATCTGCAAGCTGCTGGAAGCCTCTGCCACAGCACCGGCAGCATGACCCGGGCGAATATCCCCTCCTCGCTCTGGTACCGCCGCATCGACAGCGCATGGCTCGGTGTGCCATTGCTGCTGCTGTGGCGTTTGCTTGATGCATGTATTCCCAAACGCCTGGATTACTGGGCTTTTTTCGCCCATCCGCTCAAACCCGACCAATTGATTGAAAACGCCCGTGCGGTGTACGAGCGCATCCACAACGATCCACAGGTGGAATGCACGGTATTCCATCGCGGGGGATGCGCACCCGATGAATTGGCTGCCGATGGGCGAACCCGCGTGCTTGAACTCGCCAGCCTTGCCGGCTTGTGGGCGCTGGCTCGCTGCGGCGTGCTGATGTTGACCAATTCCACTGCGATGGACATGTCGCTGGCATGGCGCAATGGACGCTTTGCGGCACCACGCGTGGCACTGCACCGCAGGGTGGTGGTCAACTTGTGGCATGGCATCCCGCTCAAGCGCCTGTTCGCATTGGCAAACCCCGAGCAGCGCCGCCACGGCGACCGCAACCGCTCACGCCGCCGGGAACGTGCGCATTACGACGGGCTGATCGCCTCCTCCGATATCGACAGCCACGCAATGGCTGCGATTTTCCACCCTATCCCGCCATCGCGGGTGTGGGTTACCGGCTTGCCACGCAATGATTTCCTGCGCATGCCCGAAGCCGAGCTTCCCCGTGCACTTGCCGGGGATCTGCAACGCCTGCGCGCGATGTGTCGTGGCCGTCGTTTGCTGCTGTATGCGCCCACCTACCGCGATGCCAGCGTCGCCGATACCTTGGGCTACAGCTTCAATGAACATGAAATTGCACAACTGCGCCAGCTATTGCATCACCGTGGTGCCGTGCTGGGCATGCGCAGCCACTATTTGGCCAATGGCCCGGATGCCTTTCCCGCCCATTCGCATGGTGACGAAGATTGGCTGCTGGATGTGGGCCACCAATCATTTCCCGAGATCGCGCCGCTGTTGCGTGAATGTCAGCTGGTAGTGACCGATTACTCGTCCGTCTATATCGATGCGCTTTGCATCGACCGCCCCGTGATCGCTTTCGCTCACGACCTCGACCATTACCGCATGCACCAGAATGGCTTGCTCTACGACATGGAACTGGCCTTCCCCGGCCCGGTGACACGGGATTTCAAAGAGTTTTTTGCTGCCGTTGACCTGATGCTCTCCGGTTCATGCACGGAATTCGATGAACGCTACAAACTCACGAAGCGCATGTTTTTCGCCCACGATGACGGCGCCAATTCTCAGCGTGTGATTGAACGAACTCGCGCACTCATCGATGCAAGGAGAAGCCGTTGAGCACCGCCGCCCCACTTGTCAGCGTGGTGATGCCGGCCTACAAGCCCCATTACCTGCAACAAGCGTTGGACAGCGTAGCGGCGCAAACCTGGCGTCCGCTGGAACTGGTGGTATGCGACGACTCGCGTAACGAACACATTCGCGAGGTGGTCGAAGCCTTCGCCACACATGCCGATTTCCCGGTGCATTACTCCCGCAACCCGGAGCGCCTCTGGGAAACCCGCAGCACAGCGCGCGGCGTTGCGATGGCATCTGGCACCTACGTGAAGTTGCTGCACGATGACGACATGCTGGAACCCGAGTGCGTGGAAGCGCTGGTCAACGCAATAGAAAGCGCACCGGGCATTGCCTTGGTTTCCTCGCGCCGGCGACGAATTGGTGCGCGCGGACGCTGGCTGCCGGATACCGCCGCCACCCGTTTCCCGTTTGCCCATGACGTGCGGCTCGATGGCCCCGAACTGATTTCGTTTCTGGCCGACTACACGATGAACTTCATCGGTGAGCCCAGTTGCGTGCTGTGCCGGCGTGCAGACTTGCTTGCGTTCGGCGAACAGATCTCCTTCCTTGGGCCAACCAAGATCCACTGGGTCGCCGATCTGGCGCTGTACGCCAAACTGCTGCAACACGGAGACTTGGCGCTGCTTGCCGCACCGCTCATCAATTTCCGTTTTTCAGCCGAGCAATTCAGCCAGATTGGCCGCAACAACCCCGGCACCGGCGACCAGGGGCACAACGATTTCCGCCAAGCCATACGCGATCTCGGCTGGTACAGGCACGATGAGACCAACGCCGATCACGTCCATGTGGCACCGCTGGATGGGTCGGCATCGCGCATGCGCGTGGATTTGCGGCAACTGCTGGAAGCGGCAACAGCTACTGCCAGCAGCAACTATCCCTTGCACGAATGGCAGGTTCAACGCAGTTACAGCCGCGCGTTGGCTGTACATGTGCAAACCCATGTGGCCACATTGCCAGCATCGCCTCGCATGGGGCTTGTGGTACTGCCGGGTCAAGGCCAATCACATGCGCTTGAACGCACCGTGGTTCGCAGGTTCTGCCCCGCCGGAATCGACGGCTGGATTGAATGCAAAGTGCTGGGGCAAGCCCTGCCCCCGCCGCGCGCGGACCTGATGCCGATGCAGGTTGGCCAGTGGGATGCTTCATCCCCTGCCGCCTCGCTCAACGCCGCCGTGAACGATTGGGATGTGGACTGGATAGTGGTGGCCGAAGCCGGCACCGAGTTCACCATGGGCGGGCTGACCCTGCTGTTGTTGGAACTGGCAAGCGCAGTCCCAGAACTACACGCCTTGTATGCCGACGAATGGTACCGCGACGACACCGGCACGCTGGCTCCGGTGATGCGCCCGGATTTCAACCTCGACCTGCTGCTCGGCAATCCTTCAATGTTGTCCGGGCATTGGATATTCCGCCGCGAGGCAGTTCTGGCAGCCGGCGGCTTCGACCCGGAAGCCGGCGACGCGGCGGAATTGGACCTGATCCTGCGGCTGGTCCAACAAGGCGGTTTCGATGGCATCAAACATCTGCCCGAGCCATTGTTGACCTGCACGCCACCCCGCTTTGATGCGCAGACCCAGAAAAACGCCATCACCCGCCACCTGCATGCACGCGGCTATGCCAACGCCGAGGTGGAAAGCATTGGCAGCGGCCTGTACCGCATCGGCTACAACCACGGCCAGCAACCGCCGGTGTCGCTGGTGGTCATCGTTTCGGCCAACACCACGCTGGCCTCGCTGGAACGCTGCGTCGTCTCTCTGCTGGAAAAAACCGGTTACCCGAATTACGAACTGCTGCTGATCGACAACGGTGCAGCATCCAACGTCAGCCAGTGGGTGCAGCAGGTCGAAACGCTGGCTGCCGGTCGCGTGCGTGCATTCGCGTTCGATCCGCCGCTGGCGCACAGCGCCGCCTGCAACGTGGCCGCCACCCAGGCCGCCGGCGATTACCTGCTGTTCCTGCGCCCGGAAGTAGCCGCGCTGCAGCCGCAATGGCTGGACGAACTGCTCAATCACGGCCTGCGACCGGAGGTGGGCGTGGTCGGTGCGAAAACCATTTCCGCCGACGGCAAGATCACCCACGCCGGCCTCGTCCCCGGCCTGACCAGCAGCGGCGGCCGCGCCTTTGCCGGCTCGCCGATGGATGCCCCCGGCTACATGAATCGCTTGCAGGTGGCACAGAGCTATTCGGCGGTGGCCGATAGCTGTTTGCTGATCGACAAAACGCTGTTCATGGAACTGGACGGCTTCGACCATGCCACGTTCGCCGATGAAGGTGCCGACGTGGACCTGTGCCTGCGCGCGCGCCAGTTGGGCTACCTCACGATATGGACGCCGCAGGCGTTGTTGCTGCATTCGGTCGAAGCCAAGCCCCTGCCGGAAGCCGCCAACGATGCACTGCTGGAGCGCTGGCTCCCGGCCCTCGCCCATGACCCGGCCTACAACCCCAGCCTGCGCCTGGACGTGCCCGGCGGCTTCCGCTTGGGCGAATCGGATTTCTCGTGGCAGCCGCTGCCGTGGCGACCGATTCCGCGCGTGCTGGCGCACCCGGCCGACCCGTGGGGCAGCGGCCATTACCGCATCATCCAGCCGTTCGAAGCACTCAAGACCGCAGGCCAAGCCGAAGGTGCGCTCTATGCCACCTTGCTCGATACCGTGGAGCAGGCGCGTATCGACCCGGACGTGGTGGTGCTGCAACGCCGGGTTTCCGATGACGAACTGGATTGCATGCGGCGCATGCCGCGCTTCTCGCGCGCGCTCAAGGTTTTCGAGCTGGATGATTACCTGCCCAACCTGCCGGCCAAGAACATCCACCGCGAGCACATGCCGCGCGACATCCTGCGCGGCCTGCGCCGCGCCTTCGCGCTCGTGGACCGGCTCGTGGTGTCCACGCCCGCATTGGCCGAGGCCTTCGCCGGCATGCACCCGGACATCCGCATCGCCAGCAACCGCCTGCCGCCGTCGTGGTGGAAAAGCCTGCCGGCACCGCAGCGCAATACCGGCCCGAAACCACGCGTGGGCTGGGCCGGTGGTCTGAGCCATACCGGTGACCTGGAAATGATCGCGGGTGTCATCACCGAACTGGCCGGCGAGGTGGACTGGGTTTTTCTCGGCATGTGCCCGGAGCAGCTGCGACCACACGTGGCCGAGTTCCATCCCGGTGTCGACATCACCGTCTACCCGCGCATGCTGGCCCGGCTGAACCTCGATCTGGCCATCGCACCGCTGGAACAGAACCGTTTCAACGAATGCAAGAGCAACCTGCGCCTGCTTGAATATGGCGCCTGCGCGGTGCCGGTGGTGTGCAGCGACATCAGGCCGTACCGCGATGACGACCTGCCGGTGACCCGCATACGCAACCGCCACCGCGATTGGGTTGGAGCGATTCGCGACCATCTGGCCGACGCGACCGCCCGCGCCGCCGCCGGCGATGCGCTGCGCGCCGTGGTGCAGCGCGACTGGATGCTGGCAGAAGCGGGATTGGAGGAATGGCGGGCGGCTTGGTTGCCGTGACACTGAAGGCAGCCACTGGAGTCCTTCTGATGAAGCCCGTGCGGGGCAAGCCCCGCACCTGCATGAGCACGCTCCGCACGCTTGTTTGGGGAACCAGACCGCAAGCGTGATTTCCACCAGCTTGCCAAGCTTGACGGCAAACGTCCCCGGCACGATCCACACCAGCCTGCGTTGACTGTTACGCGACGAAACGGGCGCACGGCGCCGGAAAACCGTCGCGACGGGGCCGGAAATCAGGAGTAAGGTGGCGCCACTGCTCATCTGCCCGGCATCCCGGTTCCGGCACGGGTCTTGCAGATGAACAGGCAGGCAACCTCCTGCCCTGGAAATCCGGCGATGTCCCACTCCGTCAACTCGATCCTGTCCCAGATCCGCAGCTACCAGTCGCAGGTGGCGCAGGCCGCGCCGACGGGTGATGTGGCGCGCAGCAACGCCATCGGCGGGCTGGGCGGACTGGCCGGTACCCAGCCCACCGCCGCGCCCAGCTTCAGCCAGACCCTGCAGGGCGCGCTGGCCGGGGTCAACCAGGCCCAGCAGACCTCCGGCACGCTGGCCGCCGCGTTCGAGCGCGGCGACCCCAACGCCGATCTGGCCCGTGTCATGGTCGCCTCGCAACAATCCCAGCTGGCGTTCCGCGCCACCGTCGAAGTCCGCAACCGTCTCGTCCAGGCTTACCAGGACGTGATGAACATGCCGCTGTAAGGAATAGCCCGCCATGCCACTCGCGTTGTCCAGTGAGACGTTCAATTCGGAAAAGGCCGGCGCCTGGTTCGACCGGCTGCAGAGCCTGCAGATCACCCGTCGGCTCGGGCTGATGGCGATGATCACCATTGCCGTCGCGGCCGGTCTGTTCGTGTTCTTCTGGGCGCAGAAGCCGGCGATGGTGCCGCTCTACACCGGGCTGGACCAGAAGGCCACCGCCGAGGCCACCGACCTGCTGCGCACCGCGCAGATCCCGTTCGAGCTGGACGCGGTCACCGGCGCGATCAGCGTGCCGGAGAAGAACGTCCACGACGCCCGCCTGAAGCTGGCCGGCTCCGGCCTGACCGACAGCGGCCGGCTCGGTTTCGAGCTGATGGAACGCGACCCCGGCTTCGGCGTCAGCCAGTTCGTCGAGAACGCGCGCTACCAGCACGCGCTGGAAACCGAGCTGGTGCGCACCATCACCACCCTGCGCCCGGTGCGCGACGCGCGCGTGCACCTGGCTATTCCCAAGCCCAGCGCCTTCACCCGCCAGCGCGACGTCGCCAGCGCCTCGGTGGTGCTGGAACTGCGCGGCGGCCAGCAACTGGAGCGCAACCAGGTCGATGCCATCGTGCACATGGTCGCCTCCAGCATCCCCGACCTGGCCCCCGAGCGCGTCACCGTGGTCGACCAGAGCGGGCGCATGCTGACCATCGCCGACCCGAACAGCGACGCGGCACTCAACGCGGCCCAGTTCGACCAGGTGCGGCGGCTGGAAACCTCCTACAACCAGCGCATCCGCGAACTGCTGGAGCCGATGACCGGGCAGGGCCGGGTCAACCCGGAAGTCAGCGTCGACATGGATTTCTCGGTCACCGAGGAAGCCCGCGAACTGTACAACGGCGAGCCGCAGAAGGTGCGCAGCGAGCAGATCAGCGAGAACACCAGCACCACGCAGGGGCCGCAGGGCGTGCCCGGTGCCGCCAGCAACACCCCCCCCGGCCCGGGCGAGGCCCCGGCCACCGCGGCCACACCCACCGAAACCAGCAAGAACGCCACCCGCAACTACGAGCTGGACCGCACCTTGCAGCACACCCGTCAGCCGGCCGGGCGGGTCAAGCGCGTGTCGGTGGCGGTGCTGGTGGACCACGTACCGCGCCCCGGTGCCAACGGCAAACTCACCGACCAGCCGCTGAGCGCAGCCGAGCTGACCCGCGTGGAAGCGCTGGTCAAGCAGGCGGTGGGCTTCGACGCCGAGCGCGGCGATACCGTGTCGGTGATGAACGCCCCGTTCGTGCGCGACACCGCACCGGTCGAGGAACCGGTGTGGTGGCAGCAGTGGTGGGAGAACCCGCAGGTCCGCGACGCCCTGCGCCTGGTGCTCGGCGCGGTGGTGCTGCTGGCGCTGCTGTTCGGCGTACTGCGCCCCGCCCTGCGCCAGATTGCCGGCCCGCCCGGCAAGAATCTGGCGATCGGCGAGGACCCGCTCAGCGCCAACGTGCAGGTGGTCGAGGACGAGGACGGCCTGCCGGTAATGTCCGAGGACCAGCTGCAACTGGGTGCGGCTTCGCCGCTGGCGCTGCCGCTGGATGCATACGAAGAGCGCGTGCGCATGGCGCGCGAGGCGGTCAAGGCCGACTCCAAGCGCGTGGCACAGGTGGTAAGGGGATGGGTGGCCAATGATTGACAACACCGTCAATCCGATGACGGGCGTGCAGCGCGCCGCGGTGTTGCTGCTGTCGCTGGGCGAGGCCGACGCCGCCGAGGTGCTGCGCCACATGGAGCCCAAGGAGGTGCAGAAGATCGGCATCGCGATGGCCACCCTCAGCGACGTCAGCCGCGAGCAGGTGCAGCGGGTGATGGAGGACTTCAACGCCGAGCTGGGCAGCAAGACCTCGCTGAGCGTCGGCTCGGACGACTACATCCGCAACATGCTGGTGCAGGCGCTGGGCAGCGAGAAGGCCAACAGCCTGATCGACCGCATCCTGCTCGGCCGCAACACCACCGGGCTGGACACGCTGAAGTGGATGGACCCGCGCTCGGTCGCCGACCTGGTGCGCAACGAGCACCCGCAGATCATCGCCATCGTCATGTCGCACCTGGAGCCGGACCAGGCCGCCGAATCGCTGAAGCTGCTGCCCGAGCGCACCCGCGTGGACGTGCTGCTGCGCATCGCCACGCTCGACGGCATCCCGCCCAATGCGCTGAACGAACTCAACGAAATCATGGAGCGCCAGTTCGCCGGCAACCAGAATCTGAAGTCGTCCAGCATCGGCGGCGTGCAGTGCGCGGCCAGCATCCTCAACTTCATGGACAGCGGCCAGGACCAGGCCATCCTCGGCGCCATTGCCCAGATCGACGCGCCGCTGGGCGGCCGCATCCAGGACCTGATGTTCGTGTTCGACGACCTGGTGGACCTGGACGACCGCGAGATGCAGCTGGTGCTGCGCGAAGTCAGTGGCGAACGCCTCGGCCTGGCCCTGCGCGGCGCCGACATCAAGGTGCGCGACAAGATCACCCGCAACATGTCCCAGCGCGCGGCCGAGATCCTGCTGGAAGACATGGAGGCGCGTGGCCCGGTGCGCCTGTCCGACGTGGAGGCCGCGCAGCGCGAGATCCTCGCCATCGTCAAGCGCATGGCCGATGAAGGCACGGTCAGCATCGGCGGCAGCACGGAGGCCATGCTGTGAGCGGCGTCGTACGCTGGGTCGCACCTGACCTCAACTTCGTTCCCGAGCCGGCCGTGCCGGAACCGGACGAGGTGCATCCGCCCGCGCCCGCCGAACCGCCGCCGCCCCCGCTGCAACTGCCGACGCTGCAGGAAATCCAGGCCATCCAGGACGCCGCCCGGCAGGAAGGCCTCGAACAGGGCCGCGCCGAGGGCCATGCCCAGGGGCAGGCCGAGGTGCGCCGGCTCACCGCGCAGATCGAGGGCATCCTCGACAACTTCGGCCGCCCGCTGGTGCGGCTGGAGGACGAAGTGGTGGCCGCGCTGGGCGAACTGGCAGTGCGCATCGCCGGCCATCTGGTCGGCCGTGCCTACGAGGCCGAACCGGCGCTGCTGCGCGACCTGGTCAACGAAGCGCTCGATGCGGTCGGCGGCAGCAGCCGCGATGTCGAGGTGCGCCTGCATCCGGACGACATCGCCGCGCTGGCGCCACTGTTGTCGCTCGCGCCCGGCCAACGGCTGAGCCCGGACCCGGGCCTGAGCCGCGGCGACCTGCGCGTGCACGCCGAAAGCGTGCGCATCGACGGCACCCTCGACGCGCGCCTGCGCGCGGCGTTGTCGGCGGTGATGCGCAAGGCCGGGGCCACGCCATGAACACCACCACGCCCCTGCCCTCGGACTGGGCCGCCGCGCGCAACCTGCGCCTGGCCGCACGGCTGGACGCCATCGCGCTGGACGCCGGCCACGGCCGCGGCCTGATCCGCGAAGGCGTGCTGCGCCGCGCGGTCGGCCTGACCCTGGAAGCGGTGGGCTGCGAAGCGCCGATGGGCGCCACCTGCAAGGTCGAGGTGGCCGACGGCTGGGTCGATGCCGAAGTGGTTGGCTTCGCCAGCGACCGTACTTACCTGATGCCCAGCGCCGAGCTGTACGGCCTGCTGCCCAACGCGCGGGTGGTGCCCTCCTACCGCCGCGGCGGCGTCGAGGTCGGCGAAGGCCTGCTCGGCCGGGTCATCGACAGCGACGGCGTGCCGCTGGACGGCAAGGGCCCGATCCGCGCCGAAGGCAGCGCCAGCATGGCCGGCGCCTCGATCAACCCGCTGGCGCGCGAACCCATCATCCAGCCGCTGGACGTGGGCGTGCGCGCGATCAACGCACTGCTGCCGATCGGCCGCGGCCAGCGCGTGGGCCTGTTCGCCGGCTCGGGCGTGGGCAAGAGCGTGCTGCTGGGCATGATGGCCCGCTATACGCGCGCCGACGTGATCGTGGTGGGCCTCATCGGCGAGCGCGGCCGCGAAGTGCGCGATTTCGTCGAGACCACGCTCGGCGAGGAAGGCCTGCGCCGCGCCGTGGTCGTCGCCGCCCCGGCCGACCGGCCGCCGCTGGCGCGCCTGCACGGCGCCTACCGCGCCACCGCCATCGCCGAGTGGTTCCGCGACCAGGGCCTGAACGTGTTGCTGCTGATGGATTCGCTGACCCGCTTCGCCCAGGCCCAGCGCGAGATCGGCCTGTCCGTCGGCGAACCGCCGACCACCCGCGGCTACCCGCCCAGCGTGTTCGCCAAGCTGCCGGCGCTGGTCGAACGCGCCGGCAACGGCGCCAAGGGCCGCGGCTCGATCACCGCCTTCTACACCGTGCTCACCGAGGGTGACGACCCGCAGGACCCGATCGCCGATGCCGCCCGCGCCATCCTCGACGGCCACATCCTGCTCTCGCGGCGGGTAGCCGACTCCGGCCTGTACCCGGCCATCGACGTCGAATCCTCGGTCAGCCGCGTGGTCCAGGACATCGCCGACGACGCGTGGCGTACCCGCATCCGCAAGCTCAAGCGGCTGGTGGCGGCGTATTCTTCCAACCGCGACCTGATCGCCATCGGCGCCTACCAGCGCGGCAACGACCCGGCCACCGACGAAGCGCTGGAGCGCTGGCCGGAAATCCTCGACTTCCTCGGCCAGGACGTCAGCCTGGCCGCCGATCTGCCCCACAGCCTTGCCGCACTGAAACAACTGGTCGAAAGCGAGAACGTCCCATGAAGCAATCCCGTCGCCTGGACCCGTTGCTGCGCCGCGCGCAGGACCACGAGGACGAAGTCGCCCGTGCCTTGGCCGAGCGCCAGCAGTCGCTGGACATGCACCAATCGCGACTGGAGGAGCTGCGCCGCTACGCCGAGGAATACGCCAACCAGCAGATGGCCAGCGCGCAGATGGCCGCGACCAGCCCGGCGCAGCTGATGAACCGCCGCGCCTTCCTCGACCGCCTCGACAGCGCCGTGCAGCAGCAGAGCCAGACCGTGGACCACAACCGCGAGCGCGTCGATGCCGAGCGCGCGCGGCTGCTGCTGGCCAGCCGCGACAAGCAGGTACTGGAACAGCTCGCCGCCAGCTACCGCGCGCAGGAACAGAAGGTCGAAGACCGCCGCGACCAGCGCGAGATGGACGACCTCGGCGCACGCCGCGTGCGCCTGGCGCAACAGGCTGCCGCCGACGAGGGCAAATCGTCATGAACGGCCTGTCCTTCCCGGTCGCCCCGGCACCGGCATCCACCGCTTCCACCACGCAGGCAACCGGCAACGGCGGCGACAAATCCGGCGGCGATGCCTTCAAGCACCTGCTCGACGGCGCCGACAGCCCGGCCAAGGCTGGCAGCAAGGAATCCGCCGGCAAGCCGCGGCCGGCCCCCGGCCGCGCCTCCAATGTGGCCGACGACACTGCCGCCACCGGGGAAACCACCGGCAAATCCACCGACACCGCCGTGCACGGCGACGCCAGCGCCGCTGCCAACGACGACGCCCCGGGCGAGGCACCCTGGCCGCCGCCGGGCCTGCCGATGATCACGCCGGCCGACTCGGCGCTCCCCCCCGGCGCGGACACCCAGCTCGCCGTCACTCCGGTCATGGCCCCGGCCACCCATCCAACTTCCCTGCCAACGCCTGAAACCGCCGCGCCGGCTGCCACCGCATCCCCGCCGTTGCCTACCGCGTTGTCCGCTGCGATGGCCACCACGACGGCCGCCATGACCACGCAGCCGGCCGCCGCGGAAACGGCTTCGCCTTCCCCGGTTGCCGAGGCTTTGGCATCACTGGCCGGCGATGCCAAGGCGGCCAATGCCGACAGCGATGCCGCCCCTGCGCCATTGCCGAACTTCGGCCACCTGCTGCAGGGTTCGGCGGCGGCACCGGTGCGTGCCGAAGCCACCCCGTTCACCGGCGAACTGGCCAAGCCCGTTGCCGTCCATACCCCGGATTTCGACGAAGCCATCGGCGCCCGCATCGGTTGGCTGGCCGAGCAGAAGATCGGCCATGCCCACATCCGCGTGACCCCGAACGACCTCGGGCCGGTGGAAGTACGCCTGCAACTGGAAGGCGACCGCGTCCATGCCAGCTTCACCAGCGCCCACGCCGACGTGCGCCACGCACTGGAGAACAGCCTGCCGAAGCTGCGCGAAATGCTTGGCGAACAGGGCATGCAACTGGCCAACGCCGACGTCGGCCAGCATTCGGATCCGCGTGCGAACAGCGGCAACGAACAGGCCGGGGCCGGTGCCGGCGGCGGCGATACCGAAACGGCGACTCCGGGAGCTGAGCAGCCGGCCATCACCGCGCGCGGCATCCGCCTGCGGGGCCTGCTCGACACCTATGCCTGAGCGCGCAGCGGTACCCGAGGCTTGGCCCCGCAGGCGCGGGGCTTGCCCCACGCGAGGCTCTATCGGCAAAGCGCCCATGCGGGACAAGCCCCTATCCACGAGATGAGGTACCGTCCGGCTCCGCATCCACGAGGATTCGTCTTCGTTTGCATGGCAAACCTTGCATCCAGGGCCTTGCCGCTCCCGCCAAATTCCCGCCGCAACCAATAAAAGCTGGCACCTCCGGCACGTGTATTGCATCCTTTCGGCAAGCACTTCAGGGAGCACACCGTGGCCGCAGCTGCCGACAAGAACCGCAAGACCGACACCCCAAAGGAAAAGGACAGCGCCCCCCAGCCGCAGCGATCGATGCTGATGGTTGCACTGATCGCGCTGATCGCTGCCGCGGCCGCCGGCGGCGGGGTGTGGTACTTCACCCAGCACCAGGCCAACGGTGCACCTGCCGCCGCCACGGCACCGGCCAAGGCCGCGATGCCGGCGCCGGCGCAGTACTTCGCGCTCGACCCGGCGTTCGTGGTCAACCTCAACGGCCCGCTCGACGGCCCGCGCTACCTGCAGGTCGAGGTGCAGCTGATGACCCGCAACCCGCAGGCGCTGACTGCACTGCAGACCCACGCCCCGGCCATCCGCGCACAGCTGCTGATGCTGTTCTCGCAGGTCGAGCCTGCACAGATCGCCGACCGCGCAGGCAGGGAAAAGCTGCAGCAATCGGCGCTGGCCGAGGTGCAGAAGCTGATGACCGCCGAGACCGGCAGCAAGGCGGCCGACGACCTGCTTTTCACCAGCTTCGTCACCCAGTAAGGCACTGGCGATGATCAACGACCTGCTGTCCCAGGATGAAATCGATGCCCTGTTGCACGGCGTCGATTCGGGCTCGGTGGATACCGCCGAGCCCGCACCGCCGCCCGGCGAGGCGCGCTCCTACGACTTCGCCAGCCAGGACCGCATCATCCGCGGGCGCATGCCGACCCTGGAGATGGTCAACGAGCGTTTCGCGCGGCTGTGGCGCATCGGCCTGTTCAACCTGATCCGGCGCTCGTCGGAGCTGTCGGTGCGCGGCATCGAGCTGATCAAGTTCAGCGACTACATGCACTCGTTGTACGTGCCCACCAACCTCAACCTGATCCGCTTCAAGCCGCTGCGCGGCACCGGCCTGATCGTGTTCGAGCCGACCCTGGTGTTCGCGGTGGTGGACAATTTCTTCGGTGGCGACGGCCGCTACCCCACCCGCATCGAAGGCCGCGAGTTCACCGCCACCGAGATGCGGGTGATCCAGCTGATGCTCAAGCAGACCTTCGCCGACCTGACCGAGGCATGGGCGCCGGTGATGGGCGTGGAGTTCGACTACATCAACTCCGAAATCAACCCGCACTTCGCCAACATCGTCACCCCGCGCGAGTACGTGGTGGTCAGCCGCTTCCACGTCGAGCTGGAGGGCGGCGGCGGCGACATCCACATCACCCTGCCCTATTCGATGCTGGAGCCGATCCGCGACGTGCTCGACGCCGGCATCCAGAGCGACCGCAACGACCGCGACGAGAGCTGGGGCATCACGTTGCGCGAGCAGCTGGACAACGCCGAGCTGGAGCTGTCCAGCGTGATCGCGCGGCGCCGGCTGAGCCTGCGTGACCTGACCCGGCTGAAGGTCGGCGACATCCTGCCGATCGACCTGATGAAGGAAGTACCCCTGTGCGTGGAGGGCATCCCCGTGTTCACCGGCGAATTCGGCGTGGCCAACGACCGCAACGCCATCAAGATCCTCGCCACCCAGCCGCCGGGCACGCGCCAGCGTCCCCCCCTGATCCAGGAAGATGCCAATGATTGAGAACGACCCCAACGACGTGCCGGCCGCCGCCCCGGCGCAGTTCGCCAACCTGCAGGCCGACGGCGAGCACCATTCCGACCTGGACCTGGACGTGATCCTCGACGTGCCGGTGACCCTGTCGCTGGAAGTGGGCCGCGCACGCGTGCCGATCCGCAACCTGCTGCAACTCAACCAGGGTTCGGTGGTGGAACTGGAACGCGGCGCCGGCGAATCGCTGGACGTGTTCGTCAACGGCACCCTGATCGCCCACGGCGAGGTGGTGGTCATCAACGACCGCTTCGGCGTACGCCTGACCGACGTGGTCAGCCCCAGCGAGCGCATCCGGAGACTGCGTTGATCACCACGCTCGCCACCGCCGCCGCACCGCTGGCCAAAGCCGCGATGCCGGTGGGCCAGCATGCGCCGTCCACGCCGGGCATGTTCGGCGCGGTGCTGGCGCTGCTGATGGTGCTGGCACTGATCGTCGGCCTGGGCTGGCTGCTCAAGCGCCTGCCGGGCAGCGGTTTCCGCCCGCCGGAGGGGATGAAGCTGGTCGCCAGCCTCAACCTCGGCGCGCGCGAGCGGGTGGTGGTGGTCGAGGTCAACGGCCAGCAACTGTTGCTGGGGGTGAGCGCCGGCGGCATCAGCACCCTGCACGTGCTGCCCGAGCCGCTGCCGGCCACGCCCGCACCCAACCTCAAGCAACTGCCGAATTTCGCGCACCTGCTGTCGCAGAAGCTGCGCAAGGATTCCTGACCATGCCGGGCCATCGCCTGAACCGCTCCACCTGCCTGCAACTGCTCGTGTTGCTGGCCCTGCTCGCGCTGCCGGCGCTGGCGCTGGCCGCCCCCGGTGTGCCGCAGCTGCCCACGCTGCCGGACGTGAACGTCGGCCGCATCGGCGGCCAGCCGGTCAGCCTGCCGCTGCAGACGCTGCTGCTGATGACGGCGATCACCCTGCTGCCGTCGATGCTGCTGATGCTGACCGCCTTCACCCGCATCATCATCGTGCTGGGCCTGTTGCGGCAGGCGCTGGGCACCGGGCAGACGCCGTCCAACCAGGTGCTGCTGGGGCTGGCGCTGTTCCTGACCGCGATGGTCATGCTGCCGGTATGGGACAAGGCCTGGTCCACCGGCATGTCGCCCTATCTCAACGGCGAGATCGACTTCCAGACCGCGTGGACGCTGACCACCCAGCCGTTGCGCGCGTTCATGCTGGCGCAGGTGCGCGAGACCGACCTGCTGACCTTCGCCGGGCTGGCCGGCCACGGCCCCTATGCCGGCCCGGACGCAATCCCGTTCCCGGTGCTGGTCGCCTCCTTCGTCACCAGCGAGCTGAAGACCGCCTTCGAGATCGGCTTCCTGATCTTCATCCCGTTCGTCATCATCGACCTGGTGGTGGCCAGCGTGCTGATGTCGATGGGCATGATGATGCTCTCGCCGATGCTGATCTCGGCCCCGTTCAAGCTGTTGCTGTTCGTGCTGGTGGACGGCTGGGTGCTGGTGGTCGGCACCCTGGCGGCCAGCTTCAACGCGGTGTAACCCCATGTCTCCCGAACTCGCCCTTACCGAACTGCGCGGCGGACTGGTCGCCACCTTGTGGATCGCCGGCCCGCTGCTGCTCGCCGTGCTGGTGACCGGCGTGGTGGTCGGCGTGGTGCAGGCCGCCACCCAGCTCAACGAGCCGACCATCGCCTTCGTCGCCAAGGCGGCGGCGCTGACCGTGACCTTGTTCGCGCTCGGCAGCCTGCTGGTCGGGCATCTGGTGGAATTCACCACGCTGTTGTTCCAGCGCATACCGCACCTGATCGGCTAGGCGGGCGTCCCGATGCCCGCCCCTGCCCGCCCCCTCTTTCCGCAGGCCCTTCTCCGAACCGGAGAAAGGCCCGCCGGCGCATAGGCCCGCCGTGGATTCCGTCACCCGGGTGGTCATCGACGGCCAGCAGGCCTTCGCCATCATCGGCACCGTGCTGTGGGTGATGCTGCGCATCGGCGCGATGCTGGTGGCCATGCCGATGGTCGGCAGCCGCTCGTTGCCGGTGCGGGTACGGGCGATGCTGGCGCTGGTCCTGTCAATGGCGCTGGCGCCGATCCTGCCACCGGTACCGGCATGGAACGGGTTCGACGCGGCCGCGGTGCTCACCATCGCCCGCGAGCTGGCAGTGGGCGTGGTCATCGGCTTCCTGCTGCGGCTGATCTTCGAGGCCGGCTCGATGGCCGGTGAATTGATCGCGCAGGGCACCGGCCTGGCCTTCGCGCAGATGAGCGACCCGCTGCGCGGCGGCAGCTCCGGCGTGATCGGGCAGTGGTTCTACCTGCTGTTCGGGCTGATGTTCTTTGCCAGCAACGGCCACCTGGCGCTGATTTCGCTGCTGGTGGACAGTTACAAGGCATTGCCGATCGGCACCGCCCTGCCCGACCCGCACGCGATGGCGGCATTGGCGCCGACGCTGATGCTGCAGATGTTCCGCGGCGCGCTGACCCTGGCGCTGCCGCTGACCGTGGCAATGCTGGCCATGAACCTGGCCTTCGGCGTGCTGGCCAAGGCCGCCCCGGCGTTGCACCCGATGCAGTTCGGCCTGCCGGTCTCGCTGCTGCTCGGCCTGCTGCTGTTGACGCTGCTTTCCGGGGAAATGGCCGGGCCGGTGCAGCGGCTGTTCGACACCGCTTTCGACAGCATGCGCCAGGTCACGATGTAGGCTTCGCCGGCCGCCGCGGCATGTACCAAGGTGCCATTGCAAGTGTCGCGAAAGCCCGCGATAGTCCACCCACCGGCGGCGGGGGAAAGGCGGCCGGCAACGAGGAATTCGCCCCGCGGCAATTGCCGCGGCGGTACCGGGGGAACCAGGTGCTCGCAGGAAGCCACGACCCGTTGCTGGTCGCGCTGTCGGTGGTCGTTGCCGTGCTGGCCTCGTTCACTGCGCTGGACATGGCCACGCGCGTCAACGCCGCGCCCACGCGCCGTGCCGCGCTGCCGTGGCTGCTGGCCGGCGGCATCGCGATGGGTACCGGCATCTGGTCGATGCACTTCGTCGGCATGCTTGCCTTCCGCCTGCCGATCCCGCTCGGCTACGACCCGTGGACCACCCTGCAATCGCTGCTGGCCGCCGTGGCGGCCTCGCTGTTCGCGCTGTGGCTGGTGTCGTTGCCGACCCTGCCGCGGCTGCGGCTGGTACTGGGCGGGCTGTTGATGGGGCTGGGCATCGCCTGGATGCACTACGTGGGCATGGCCGCGCTGCACATGCAGCCGGCCATCGACTACGAACCGGTCCGCTTCGCGCTGTCGGTGCTGGTCGCGATGGCCGCCGCGTGGGCCGCGCTGTTCATCGCCTTCCGCCTGCGTGCGGCACAACGGGCGCTGCCGCTGCGGTTTGCCGCCGCAACGGTGATGGGCCTGGCCATCGTCGGCATGCACTACACCGGCATGGCCGCCGCGCGCTTCCCGGCCGGTGCGGTATGCGGGGCGGCGCAGCGGGGCGGCATCGGCGGCGGCTGGCTGGCCGCCGGCGTGGTGCTACTGACCGTGGCGGTGATGCTGGTGGTACTGGTCGTCTCGCTGTTCGAACAGCGCCGGCAGGCGCGCCTGCTGCAACTGCGCAACACCACCCTGGCCGCCTCGCTGGACGAAGCCCAGCGCGAGCTGCTGCACGCCAGCCGGCACGACGCCCTGACTGGCCTGCCCAACCGCCAGCTGGCGCACGAACACATCGCCTCGCTGCTGCGGCAATGCATGCGCGAAGGACGCATCTGCGCGGTGATGGTGCTGGACCTGGACGATTTCGGCCACATCAACCGGGCCTTCGGCCCGCAGGCCGGCGATGCGGTGATGGCCGACGTTGCCGCGCGGCTGCGGCAGGCACTGCCGGCTGGCGGCGTGGCCGGCCGGCTGGGTGGCGACCGCTACGTGGCCGCCGCGCCGCTGGAGAATGCCGACGCTGCCACCGCGCTGGCGCAACGCCTGCTCGGCACGCTCGCGGCGGTGCAGGTGGCCGGGCACGGCCTGCACGTCAGCGGCAGCCTCGGCATGGCGCTGCAGCCACTGCCGGGCGACTGCGCCACCCAGCGGGTGGCGCAGGCCGAAACCGCGCTTGCCCACGCTCGCCAGGCCGGTCCCAACCACCATGCGCACTACGCCGAATGGATGGATGCCGGCGCCGCGCACGAGCAGCAGTTGCTCGATGACCTGCGCACGGCCATCGGCACTCCGCAGCTGTCGCTGCACTACCAGCCACGGGTCTGGGCCGACAACGGCCGGGTCTGCTGCGCCGAAGCGCTGCTGCGCTGGCGCCATCCGCAACACGGGCCGCTGCCCAGCCTGCGCGTGGTACGCCTGGCCGAACGGCACGGGCTGATGGAGGCGCTCGGGCAATGGGCGCTGGATGAAGCCTGCCGGCAGCTGCGCTGCTGGCAGGACGCCGGCCACCGTGACTGGCAGGTATCGGTCAACCTGTCCACCCAGCAACTGGCCTCACCCGTCCTGGTCGATAGCGTGCGCCGGTGCCTGGAGCAGAACGATCTGCCCGCCGCCCAGTTGCTGCTGGAAATCGACGAAACCAGCGCGGTGCACGCCAGCACCGACGCGCCGGGCCCCCTGCACGCCCTCGCCGCGCTGGGCGTGGGCATCGCCATCGACAACTTCGGCGGCGGCAACGCCAGCCTGCTGCACCTGCGGCGGCTGCCGGCCAGCCGCATCCTGCTGCACCCCGCCTTCGTGCAGACGCTGGAGGAACGGGACGAGAACGCCACGCTGCTGGCGGCCGTCGTCGCCCTCGGCCACGCACTGGACATGGAAGTGGGCGCCAAGGGCATCGAGACCCCGCGCCAGCGCATCCAGGTCGAGCAATTGGGCTGCGACCAGCTGCAGGGCCACCAGATCGGCCGCCCGGCCAGCGCCGAGCAGTTCATCCGCCTGTACGGCAGCCACTGAATCCCCGCCGGAACGGTTCTTGCACGCAAGCGGCTGACCTTCCCTTGCGTGGCGCGTCATGGCGGAAAACGAAGACGGCACCGAAAAAACCGAACAGCCAACAGCCAAACGCCTGCGCGAGGCCCGCGAGAAAGGCAACGTCCCGCAGTCGCGGGAACTGTCCACCGCCACGGTGTTCGTCGCCGCCGTGCTGTCGCTGTATGCACTGTCCGGCTACATGGGCGGCGCTGCGCGGCAGTGGATGAAGCTCGCGCTGAGCCCCGACCCGGGCCTGCTGCATGCCCCGCAGGCGCTGTTCGGCCATGCCGGCTGGATCCTGCTGAAGCTGATGCTGGTGTTCGCCCCGCTGTTGCTGGTGTGCCTGGCCGCCGGCTTCGTCGCGCCGGTGCTGATGGGCGGCCTGCGCTTTTCCAACAAGGCGCTGATGCCCGACCTGAACCGCCTGAATCCGATGAACGGGCTCAAGCGCATCTACGGCCCCGAGTCGCTGGCCGAACTGACCAAGTCCCTGCTGCGCATCGTTTTCGTCGGTGGTGCCGTCGCGCTGGTGGTCTGGCACGGCATTGCCGGCCTGCGCAGCCTGCTGCGGCTACCGCTGGAGAGCGCGGTCCACGACGGGCTCGGCTTCACCCTGCGGCTGCTGCTGGCCGCGGCCGGGGCGATGGCGCTGCTGGCGGCCATCGACGCCCCGTACCAGAAGTGGAACTGGCTGCGGAAGCTGAAGATGACCCGCGAGGAACTCAAGCGCGAGATGAAGGAAAGCGAGGGCAGCCCCGAGGTCAAGGGCCGCATCCGGCAGATGCAGATGCAGCTGTCGCAGCGGCGGATGATGGAAGCCGTGCCCACGGCCGACGTGGTGGTGGTCAACCCCACCCACTACGCGGTGGCGCTGAAGTACGAAGCCGGGCGCATGAATGCACCGACCGTGGTCGCCCGCGGGGTGGACGAGCTGGCCCTGCGCATCCGCCAGGTGGCCGACGGCAACCGCGTGGCCATCGTCTCGGCGCCGCCGCTGGCACGCGCCTTGTATAGGGAGAGCCAACTCGGCAAGGAAATCCCCGTGAGACTGTATTCGGCCGTCGCCCAGGTCCTGTCCTACGTCTATCAATTGCGCACCTGGCGCAGCGGGCCGATGCCGGCCATGCCCACCCTGGACGTGGATGAATTCGGCAAGGGGGCCCGCCGATGAGCGCGCAGCCGCTGCCCAACGCCGCCCGCCGGATACTGGACCTGCTGCGCCACGGGCTGGGCGCGCCGCTGATCGTGCTGGCACTGCTGGCGATGGTGGTGGTGCCGCTGGCCGCGCCGGTGCTCGACGCCCTGTTCACCTTCAACATCGCCATTTCGCTGATGGTGCTGCTGGCGGTGGTGTACGTGAAGCGGCCGCTGGACTTCACCATCTTCCCGATCGTGCTGCTGATCACCACCATGCTGCGGCTGGCGCTGAACGTGGCCTCCACCCGCGTGATCCTGCTCAACGGCCAGAACGGCCACGAGGCCGCCGGCAAGGTCATCGCCTCGTTCGGCGAATTCGTCATCGGCGGCAACTACGCCGTCGGCATCGTGGTGTTCGCGATCCTGACCATCATCAACTTCGTGGTCATCACCAAGGGCGCAGGGCGCGTGTCGGAAGTGACCGCACGCTTCACCCTCGACGCCATGCCCGGCAAGCAGATGGCGATCGACGCCGACCTCAACGCCGGCCTGCTGACCGCCGAGGAAGCCAAGGTCCGCCGCGAGGAAGTGCGCGAGGAAGCCGACTTCTACGGCGCAATGGACGGCTCCAGCAAATTCATCCGCGGCGATGCCATCGCCGGCATCCTGATCCTGTTCATCAACCTGATCGGCGGGCTGGCCGTGGGCGTGCTGCAACACGGCATGCCGTTCGGTGAAGCCGCCGCCACCTACACCTTGCTGTCCATCGGCGACGGCCTGGTGGCACAGCTGCCGGCGCTGCTGGTGTCCAGCGCGGTGGCGATGCTGGTCACCCGTGCCTCGCGTTCGCAGGACATGAGCGAGGCGATGATGGGCCAGGTGTTCGGCCAGTACCGGGCACTGGCGATCGCCGCCGGCATCATCGGCCTGGTCGGGCTGGTGCCGGGCATGCCCAACCTCGCCTTCCTGACCCTGGCGGCCATCCTCGGCTTCCTCGCGTGGAAGCTGTGGAAGCGCGAACAGGCCGGCGGCGCGAAACCGCCAGCCGGCGACGCCGCCACGCCGGGTGAAATGACCGCCCTCGGCACGCCGGCCCCGTCGCCGACCGCCGAACTGAGCTGGGATGAACTGCGCCCGGTCGATCCGCTGGGGCTGGAAGTGGGCTACCGGCTGATCCCGCTGGTGGACAAGGCGCAGGGCGGCGAGCTGATGGCGCGCATCAAGGGCGTGCGCCGCAAGCTCACCCAGGACGTCGGTTTCCTGATCCCGCCGGTGCACATCCGCGACAATCTTGAACTGCCCGCCGCCGGCTACCGGCTGCTGGTGCACGGCGTGCCGGTGGCCAGCGCCGACATCCACCCCGACCGCGAGCTGGCGCTGGACCCCGGCAGCGCGATGGGCCAGCTCGAAGGCATCCCCGGCAAGGATCCGGCGTTCGGCCTGGACGCGACATGGATCCAGCCGCACCAGCGCGCCCACGCCGAATCGCTGGGCTACACCGTGGTCGACCCGGCCACCGTGGTCGCCACCCACCTGTCGCACCTGATCCGCGAGCACGCCCCGGAGCTGCTCGGCCACGAGGAAGTGCAGCAACTGCTGGCGACGCTGGCCAAGAGCGCGCCGAAACTGGCCGAGGACCTCACCCCGAAGGCACTGCCGATCCCGGTGATCGCGCGTGTGCTGCAGAACCTGCTGATCGAGCACATCCCGATCCGCCAGCTGCGCAAGATCGCCGAGGCGCTGGTCGAGAACGCCCCGCTCAGCCAGGACCCGGCAGTGCTGACCGCCGCGGTGCGCAACGCGCTGGGCCGCTTCATCGTGCAGGAAATCGCCGGCATGTCGCCCGAACTGCCGGTATTCACCCTCAACCCGCAACTGGAACGGGTCTTGCAGGAGTCAACGCAGGGCAACGGTGCCGCGCTGGAACCCGGTCTCGCCGAGCGCCTCCACCAGAGTCTTGCCGATTGCGTCGGCAAGCAGGAGGCGCGCAACGAGCCGGCCGTGGTGCTGGTACCGGGCCCGGTCCGCGCCGCGCTCGCGCGCATGGTCCGCCACAGCGTCCCCTCGCTGTCGGTGCTGGCCTACAGCGAGGTACCGGAAGACAAGCGCCTGAAACTGATCGGCACGATCAGCTGAAGGCACCTGGCAACCGGCACCGGCGACGGAAAACCGCCACTGCCACGAAGCACGTAAGGAGCACGCACCGCCATGCACGACACCGCCACCGCCACTGCTCCTTCCCTGCCCCCCCATTCCGCTTCCCGAGCCGCCAGCATGAAGATCAAACGTTTCGTCGCCGCCGACATGCGCACCGCCATGAACCTGGTGCGCAAGGAACATGGCCCTGATGCCGTGATCCTCTCCAACCGGCGCATCGAGGAAGGCGTCGAGATCGTGGCGGCCGCCCATTACGACGAATCCGTGGTGCAGCGCGCACTGGAAGCCGCGCGCCCGGCCCCGGCCGCGGCACCCAAGCCGCGCAGTGCCGCCGAGGCCATCATCGCCGCGGTCACCCGCCGCAAGGCTCCGGAATCCGAGGCCGAACCGGTGACCGCCACCACCTCGGCGGTGGCCGAACTGGCGCGCTCGGCGGTGGGCGCCACCGGCCGCTCCATCGACAGCAGCCTGGAACTGGCCCCCGGCAGCCGTTTCCCGGCCCAGCCACGGCCGCAGCCGAAGGCCCCGGCCGCGGCGGTGCCGGAGCAGGTGTTCGCCAATTTCCTCGGCAACGCCGAGGCCACCGCGGCCCTGCCACCGCGGGAAACCGTCGCAACGGCCCCGGCACCGGCCCCGGTCAATCGCGCCCGTTTCGTCATCGACCCGCCGCTGGAAGAACCTGCGCCCGCCCCGCTGGCCACCGCACCAGCTACCGCACCGGCCATGGCCCAACCGGAACCGGCGCCGGCGCCGATGCCTGAGCCGGCCACCCCGGCGCTGAGCGTGGTCGCCAGCGCCCCGCGCGACGACGAACAGCTGACCCAACTGCGCCGGGAAATGACCGGCATGCGTCAGTTGATCGAGCGCGAGATGCACCGCCTCAACGACGAGCGCCTGCGCGGCAACCCGGTGCGTGCCAGCGCCCTGGACCTGATGGACGAATACGGCTTCGACGCCGGCCTGGCCCGCGACGTGGCGATGCAGATCCCGGCCGACACCGACCCGGCCCGTGCCCGTGGCCTGATGCTGGGGCTGATCTCGAAGAAGCTGCCGATCACCCCGGTCGACCCGATCGAGACCGGCGGGGTCATCGCCCTGGTCGGCCCCACCGGCGCCGGCAAGACCACCACCATCGCCAAGCTGGCCTCGCGCTTCGCCGAAACCCACGCCCCGCGCGATGTCGCCCTGGTCACCACCGACACCCAGCGCATCGGCGCCCGCGAGCAGCTGTACGGCTTCGGCCGCCAGCTCGGCATCGCCGTGCACGAGGCCCACAGCGGCACCAACCTGAACCAGTTGCTGGAGCGGCTGGCCGACTACAAGCTGGTGCTGATCGACACCGCCGGCCTCGGCCAGCGCGACCGTGCCCTCGCCGCCCAGCTGCAGTGGCTGCGCGCGGCCGGACAAATCCGTACCCTGCTGGTACTGCCGGCCAATACCGGCTTCCAGGACATGGACGAGGTGGTGCGCCGCTTCGGCGCGGCCTCCCCGCAGGGGCTGGTGCTGACCAAGCTGGACGAGACCGGGCGGCTGGGTTCGGCCCTTTCGGTGGCAGTGGATCACCATTTGCCCATCACATGGGTGACGGATGGGCAGGATGTGCCGGAAGATCTGCACCGGGCCTCGGCAGCCAATCTGGTACTTCGCCTTGAAGATTTGCGCCGAGCGGCCGATATGCCATGCAGTACTCCGGAGTTGACTGATGCCGTCGCGTGAATACGCCAAACTGACCAACGCCTTCCCGCTGTCGGCCACCCGCCTGCAGCCTGCTGGGCCGGTGCGCACCATCGCGGTGACCGGCGGCAAGGGCGGCGTGGGCAAGACCAACGTTTCGGCCAACCTGGCCGTGGCGCTGGCCGGCATGGGCAAGCGCACCCTGCTGCTGGACGCCGATCTGGGCCTGGCCAACATCGACGTCATCCTCGGCCTGCAGCCCAAGAACACCCTGGCCGACCTGGTCGCCGGGCGCTGCACGCTGGAGGAAGTCATCATCGAAGGCCCCGGCGGCGTGCTGGTGGTGCCGGCCGCGTCCGGCCGCCGGCACATGGCCGAGCTGCAACCGGCCGAACACGTCGGCCTGGTCAACGTGTTCTCCGAGCTGGAACGCGACCTGGACGTGATGATCATCGACACCGCCGCCGGCATCACCGACAGCGTGCTGACCTTCTGCCAGGCCGCGCAGGACACCGTGGTGGTGGTCTGCGACGAACCGGCCTCGATCACCGACGCCTACGCGCTGATCAAGGTGCTCTCGCGCGAGCGCGGCGTGGACCGCATGCAGGTGGTGGCCAACATGGTGCGCGACCCCAACGAAGGCCGCGTGCTGTACGAAAAACTGGTGCGGGTCTGCGACAAGTTCCTCGCCGACGTCTCGCTGAACTACCTGGGCTGCGTGCCGCAGGACGACTGGCTGCGGCTGTCGGTGCAGCGCCAGCAGCCGGTGGTCAAGCTGTACCCGTCCTCGCCGGCGGCGCAGGCCATCCAGGAGATCGCCCGCCGCACTGCGCGCTGGCAGGCACCCACCGAGCCGCGCGGCGGCGTCGAATTCTTCCTCGAGCGCATCCTGCAGCAGCGCGGGGTGGCCACATGAAACCCGCGGCCGCCGCCCACTACCGTGAAGTGCAGCGCGCCAGCGCCAACGACGTCATCGTCCGCCATTCGGACCTGGTGCGGCGCATCGCCCACCACCTGGCCGCGCGGCTGCCGGCCAGCGTCGAGATCGACGACCTGATCCAGGCCGGCATGATGGGCCTGATCGAGGCCTCGCGCAGCTACGACGCCGAACAGGGCGCGTCCTTCGAAACCTACGCCTCGATCCGCATCCGCGGCTCGATGATCGACGAGATCCGCCGCGGCGACTGGGTGCCGCGCTCGGTGCACCGCCGCGCCCGCGACGCCGCCGCCACCATCCGCCGGCTGGAGCAGGAAAGCGGCCGCGCCGCCAGCGCCAGCGAAGTGGCCGAAGCGATGGAGATGCCGCTGCCGGACTACCTGCGGCTGATCGAGGACGCCTCGCGCGGCCAGGTACTGAGCCTGGAGTCGCGCATCGAGGACCAGGGCGAACTGGACACCCCGACCAGCGGCGGCCCGACCCCGCAGCAGATGCTCGAACGCAGCCAGTTCGGCGAGGAGCTGGGCAAGGCCATCGCCGTGCTGCCCGAACGCGAACAGCTGGTGCTGTCGCTGTACTACGAGCAGGAACTGAACCTGAAGGAGATCGGCGCGGTGCTCGGCGTGAGCGAGTCGCGCGTCTGCCAGATCCACGGCCAGGCCATGCTGCGCCTGCGCGGCCGGCTGAAGATTTTCGAGGCGGCCGACGCCGGCCTCGACGAACCATGAAGAGGAACACCCTTTGAACAAGAACATGCGGATCCTGATCGTCGACGACTTCTCGACCATGCGGCGCATCGTCAAGAACCTGCTGGGCGATCTCGGCTTCACCAACACCGCCGAAGCCGAGGACGGTCATGCCGCGCTGGCGTTGCTCAACAGCCAGCCGTTCGACTTCGTGGTCACCGACTGGAACATGCCGGTGATGACCGGCATCGAGCTGCTCAAGGCGATCCGCGCCGACGCCCGGCTCAAGACCCTGCCGGTGCTGATGGTCACCGCCGAGGCCAAGCGCGAGCAGATCATCGAGGCCGCGCAGAACGGCGTGAATGGCTACATCATCAAGCCGTTCACCGCGCAGACCCTGCAGGAGAAGCTGGGCAAGATCTTCGAACGGCTGGGGGCCAGCGCCTGATGAACGCCTCCGCGGGTACCGCAAACGAGAGGGCCCTGCTGGCGCAACGCCTGCAGGATGCGCTGACGGCGCTGGAAAGCGGCGACGAAGCCGGCTGGCGCCGGGAAATTGACGCCCTTGCCGCAGCACGCGAGAAACCGATGGTGGCCGGGTTGGGCCGGCTGGCGCGCGAGCTGGGCAAGCCGATGGCGCAGGTGGCGCGCGAGCTGGGCAAGGCGCTGGGTGAACTGCCGACGCTGCCGTCCGAGGCCGGCGAGCTGACCGACGCCTGTGCGCGCCTGGACCACGTGGTGGCGATGACCGAAAAGGCCACCCACCGCACTCTCGACCTGGCCGAGGAATGCCGCACCCTGACCGCGCACCTGCACGAAGGCACGCTGCCGGCCGAGGAACAGCTGCAGGTGCTGGACCGCATCCGCCACAACCTGACCGAGATCGCCCTGACCCAGAGCTATCAGGACCTGACCGGGCAGATCATCCGCCGCGTGGTCGGCATCGTCCGCCGCGTGCACGAGGGCTTCGCCGCGCTCGGCCTGCCGCCGCCGGAAAACGAGAGCAGCCACGACGGCCTGGCCGGCCCCGCCGTCAGCGGGCTGGACCGCCACGCCGTTTCCCAGAACGACGCCGACGACCTGCTCTCCGACCTGGGGCTGTGATGCCATGAGCGCCTTCGACGAGGACATTGCCGCCGACTTCATCCTCGAGGCCCAGGAAATCCTGGACCGCCTCGGCGAGCAGTTGGTGACGCTGGAACAGGCGCCGCAGGACGGCGACCAGCTCAACGCGGTGTTCCGTGGCTTCCACACGCTCAAGGGCGGTGCCGGCTTCCTCGGCATCAACGCGATGGTCGAGCTGTGCCACGCCGCCGAGGAAACCCTGGGCATGGCACGCTCGGGCAAGGCGGTATTGCAGGCGCACCACTTCGACGCCGCGCAGCAGTCGCTGGACTGGCTGCAGGCCATGCTCGATGCCGTTTCCGCCGGCACCGAACCGGAGCACGCGCCGCCGGCGCTGATTGCCCTGTTCGATGTTGACGCCGTCCCGGTCGCCACCGCGCCGGTGGCCGTCGCAGCCGATGGCGACCTGATCGACGAAGACGAATTCGAGGCCCTGCTCGACCAGTTGCATGGCGGCGGCGCTCCCGGCGCCAAACCGGCCGCCGCAGCGAAGGCCGCCAAGGGCGACGACGAGCTGATCAGCGAGGATGAATTCGAGGCCCTGCTCGACGAACTGCACGGCGGTGCCGCTCCCGGCGCCAAGCCGGCCGCGGCTGCCGCGCCGGTCGCCAAGGCCAAGGCCGGCGACGACCTGATCACCGAAGACGAATTCGAGGCCCTGCTCGACCAGTTGCACGGCGGCGCCGCTCCCGGCGCCAGGCCGGCCACCGCCACTGCGCCGCCACCGGCGCCGCGTGCGGCCGCCACACCCAAACCCGCCACCGCTGCGCCCCCGGCCAAGCCGGCCGTCGAGCCCGAGCACACCGTGCGCGTGGACACCAAGCGGCTGGACGCCATCGTCAACCTGATCGGCGAACTGGTGCTGTCGCGCAACCGGCTCAAGACCCTGCGCATGCGCCTGAAGGACGAGGAACTGGACCGCGCCGTCTCGGTGCTGGACATCGCCACCGCGCGGCTGCAGTCGGCGGTGATGCGCACCCGCATGCAGCCGGTGGGCAAGGTGTTCTCGCGCTTCCCCAAGGTCGCCCGCGACGTCGCCCGCAACCTGAAGAAGGAAGTGGACCTGGAACTGATCGGCGCCGAGACCGAGCTCGACCGCAACCTGGTCGAGGCACTGGCCGACCCGCTGGTGCACCTGGTGCGCAACGCCATCGACCACGGCATCGAGATGCCCGACCTGCGCGAGGCGCAGGGCAAGCCGCGCAGCGGCCACGTGCGCCTGTCCGCCCACCAGGAAGGCGACTACGTCAGCATCGAGGTGCAGGACGACGGTGCCGGCATCGACCCCGAGCGGCTGCGCGCCAAGGCCCGCGAGAAGGGCCTGCTCGACCCCGAGGCCGCCGCCCGCCTGAGCAGCGAGGAATGCCTGCACCTGGTGTTCCTGCCCGGCTTCTCGACCAAGCAGGAGGTCACCGACATCTCCGGCCGCGGCGTCGGCATGGACGTGGTGCAGTCGCGCATCCGCGAACTGAGCGGACAGATCCAGATCCAGTCCGAGCTCGGCCGCGGCAGCCGCTTCCTGATCCGCGTGCCGCTGACCCTGGCGATCCTGCCGACCCTGCTGGTGCAGGCCGGCGAAGACATCTACGCGCTGCCGTTGGCGCGGGTGATGGAAGTGCTGCACGCCCCGCCGGCGTCGCTGGGCTGGTTCGACGGCCGTGCGGTGCTCGACCGCAAGTCGCACACCCTGCCGCTGCTGGACCTGCGCCAGTGGCTGGACGTGGAACCGATGCATGCCAGCCTGCTGACCATCGTCGTGCTGCAGATGGGCGAGGCCCGCTTCGGCCTGGTCGTGGACCAGGTGCGCGGCCGCGAGGAAGTGGTGATCAAGCCGCTGCCCAAGGCCCTGCGCGGGCTCAACGGTTACGCCGGCGCCACTCTGATCGGCGATGGCCGCATGGCGCTGATCCTCGACGTGGACGGCCTGCGCGGCCAGAACTGAACCTTGCAAACCCCCTCTTCTTCCGGAAGAGGGATTGGGGAGAGGGCCGGAGCGAAGCCCCGCGATGTCCGGCAGTGCGAAGCTTCGCCCGCATCCCCACCCGCCCCTTCGGGGCACCTTCTCCCCGAGGGTGAAGGAAACCACCCGTTCAAGTACCCCCTGCAGACGCCGATATTCCTTCAATGGACAGACTCAGCATCATCGGACTTTTCCTTGCCCTGGCCTCGCTGGTCGGCGGCAGCATCCTCAAGGGCGCCGGCCTGTCCTCGCTGTGGTCGCCCGCCGCGTTCGTCATCGTCATCCTCGGCACCATCGCCGCAATCCTGCTGCATACCTCGCCGGCGATCTTCCGCCATGCCTTCCGCATCGTCGGCTGGGTGGTGCGGCCACCGGCCAGCGACCGCCAGCTGCTGATCCGGCAGATCGTGGAATGGAGCAACATCGCCCGCCGCCAGGGCCTGCTGGGGCTGGAGCCGCAGGTGGAGCAGCAGGACGACCCGTTCGTGCGCAAGGGCCTGCAATTGGTCGTGGACGGGGTCGAGCCGGATGCCATCCGGCGCATGCTGGAAATCGAGCTCAACGGCCAGGAGCACCGTGACCTGGCCGCGGCCAAGGTATTCGAGGGCATGGGCATCTACGCGCCGACGCTGGGCATCATCGGCGCGGTGCTGGGCCTGATGGCGGTGATGAAGAACCTGGCCGACCCGAGCAAGCTCGGCCACGGCATCGCCGCCGCGTTCACCGCCACCATCTATGGCATCGCCTCGGCCAACCTGCTGTTCCTGCCGGTCTGCGCCAAGCTCAAGAGCGTGATCGCGCACAACAGCCGCGACCACGAAATGATCATCGAGGGCCTGATCGCGATCGCCCAGGGCGAGAACCCGCGCAACATCGAAACCAGCCTGGCCGGCTTCCTGGGCTGAGGTTCGGATCATGGCCCGCCGCATCGCCCACGAAGAGCACAGCAACCACGAGGCATGGGCCATCCCCTATGCCGACCTGATGACGTTGCTGCTGGCGTTCTTCGTGGTCATGTACGCCATTTCCTCGGTTAACGAGGGCAAGTACCGGGTCATGGCCGACGCCCTGACCACCGCCTTCGGCGGCGCCCCGCGCACCATCACCCAGGTGCAGGTGGGCAATCAGCAGCTGCAGGGCGGCGGCCACGACAGCCCGTCGGTGATCCGCGCGCCGAGCATGACCGGCGGGGCGATGTCCGACCCCACCCGGCTGCCGTCGATGGCCTCGCAGATGACCCAGCCGGTGTCGCTGCGCGACCGCGAACACCTGCAGCGTGCCGAACGCCAGCTCAGCCGCATCGCCGAGCGGCTGAACCTGTCGCTGGCGCCGCTGGTGGACAAGGGCGTGATCAATGTGCGCCGCACCGAGCTGTGGATCGAGGTCGAGATCAACAGCGACATCCTGTTCCCGACCGGCTCGGCGACGCTGGAAGCCAGTGCCCGCCAGACCCTGGGCACGCTGGCCGACGTGCTGCGGGACGCACCCAACGGCGTGCGCGTGGAAGGCCACACCGACAACGTGCCGATTGCCACCGCGCAATACCCGTCCAACTGGGAGCTCTCGGCCGCGCGCGCGGCCAGCGTGGTGCATTTGTTCGCCGACCACGGCGTGCAGCCGCAACGGCTGGCAGTGATGGGCTACGGTCAGTTCCGCCCGCGCGAAAGCAACGACCTGCCCGAAGGCCGCAACCGCAACCGGCGGGTAATGGTCATCATCCTGGCCGACTCGGCCGCCAGCGCCGACGCGCTGGCCGACGAGGTGGTCGCGACCGCCGCCGAACAGACCACGGCGGCGACCGACGACAGCGCCGCCCCGGCGCCCGCCCCCGAGGCAGGCCAGCCGGCAGCAACAAGAGGAGTGCACTGATGCGTATCTGGGCCATTGCCAACCAGAAGGGTGGCGTCGGCAAAACCACCACCACCCTGGCACTGGGCCGCGGTCTGGCCGCGCTCGGCCAGCGCGTGCTGCTGGTCGACCTCGACCCGCACGCCTCGCTGACCCGCTCGTTCGGCGTGCCGCTGGACCCGCCACCAAGCGGCGTGCTGGAACTGTTCGCCACCCCGCCGCAGGAAATCGCCGCACTGGCCCGCACCAGCGACATCCCCGGGCTGGACTACCTGTGCGCGCAGGCCGCGCTGGCCACCCTGGAACGGCGCAGTGCCAGCCAGCCCGGCCTCGGTCTGGCCCTGCAACAGGCACTGGCCCGCCACGGCGAACGCCATGACCACATCCTGCTCGACTGCGCCCCCACCCTGGGCCTGCTGATGATCAACGCGCTGGCCGCGGCCGACCGCCTGATCATCCCCACCCAGGCCGAGCCACTGGCCCTGCACGGGCTGGAGGGCATGGTCCGCACCGGCGAAATGGTCGAGCGCTCGCGGCAGCGGCCGCTGCCGATCTCGATCCTGCCGACCCTGTTCGACCGCCGTACCCGTACCGGCAACGAAACCCTGAAGCAGATGCAGGACCGCTATGGCTCCCGCGCCTGGGAGGACGCCATCCCGGTGGACACCCGCATCAGCAGCCCCGCCACCCTGACCACACCGGTCCAGGACGACGGCTACCCCGGCCGCGGCCTGGCCGCCTACCGCCACGCGCTGGACTGGCTGCGCGCCGAGGACGCCGCGCAACTGGAGAAAGCGGCATGAACGCGACCAACGTACTCGACGACTATCTCGGCGAACTGCTGCTGGACATCGCCCCGGCTACCCCCGCACCCAGACCCGGCGTGGTCGCCGTGGTGCCAACGGCCTCCGTGGCCGAGGCCGTGACCGAAGAAACCGTGATCGAAGCCAAGGCCGAGGCCGACGAACCGCGGCAGCCCACCTCGACCATCGTGGCCCTCGCTCCACCGCCCGCGCCGGTACCGGCACCGGCGGAACCCGCGAATATCGCCACTGCCCCCGCCATGCCCGCCCCCGTCATGGAATCCACCATGCCCGCCGCCGCTCCCCCACCGGCTCCCGCCATCGCCAAGGCCGCACCGGCGCCGCGCCCCGCACCCGCCCCTGCTGCGCCCGCCGCTCCGACGCCCGAGGCCACGGCTCCCTCCGTGGCCGGCGACAACGTCTGGGCCACCCTGCAGGCGCAGGCCCGCGAGCCCGAGCAACCGCGCCACCGCCGCGCCAACGAGCGCACCTCGCGCTGGCTGCGGCTGCGCTGCGGCGCGCAGGCCTACGCACTGGAACTGCTCAAGGTGCAGGAAGTGGTGCTGCCGGTACCGCTGCTGGGCCTGCGCGGCACCGGCCCCTCGATGCTCGGCATCATGAACCTGCGCGGCCAGGTGGTGCCGGTCATCGACCTCGGCCTGCACCTGGACCTGACCCCGGTCGTCGAGGACAGCCAGACCCGCATCGTGGTGCTGGAAGAAAACGGCGAAGTGCTCGGCCTGCGCGTCTCGGCGGTCGAGGACGTGACCAACCTGACCGAATCGCAGATCGAGCCGCCGGACACGGTGCGCATCTGCCGCATCTCCAACACCCTGTTCCGCGGCGTCGCCCGCCTCGGCCAGCGGCCGATGATCCTGCTCGACGCCGGCCAACTGCTGGCCTGCGAGCGCTGAACCGGCTTCCGTAGATGCGGGGCTTGCCCCGCATGGGGCCTTCCCGGCCAAGCCCCGTGCCGGGCAAGCCCGGTACCTGCGTATGTGAAGCGGCATCGCCCCATTCCGCGCACCCGTTCACGGAATCGCATCCCGGTCTTCACACCGCTAAAGAACCCCGCCGGCTTGCCGCTATCTGGTCCAGTACCGTTTGTCCGGAGCAACGATGAGCACTGTGGCACTGGCCCAGGACCTCGGCATCGAGTCCACCAGCGAGTTGAAGCAACACCTGTCCGCGCATCTGGCGCAGGCCGGGGAACTGCGCGTGGATGCCGGCCAGGTCGGACGCATCCACACTGCCGCCATCCAGGTGCTGTGCGCCTTCGTGCTGGCCCGCCGCCAGGCCGGCCACGGCACCGTCTTCGACAACGCGACCCCAACCCTCCGCGACGCCGCGCGCCTGCTCGGCGTCCTCCAGACCCTCGGGCTGGAAGCAACCCCTGACACAACGAATTCTGTGGAGAACGCTGTATGAGCGCACGTATCCTGGTGGTGGACGATTCGGCGTCGATGCGCCAGATGGTCTCTTTCGCCCTCACCTCGGCCGGCTACTCCGTGGAGGAAGCCGAAGACGGCGCCGTCGCCCTGGGCCGTGCCAAGGGCGCCAAGTTCAATGCTGTGGTCACCGACGTGAACATGCCGAACATGGACGGCATCTCGCTGATCCGCGAACTGCGCCAGCTGCCGGACTACAAATTCACCCCGATGCTGATGCTGACCACCGAGTCGGCCGCCGACAAGAAATCCGAAGGCAAGGCCGCCGGTGCCACCGGCTGGCTGGTCAAGCCGTTCAACCCGGAACAACTGGTCGCCACCGTCCAGAAAGTCCTGGGCTGATCCCCTCGCCCCGCCATCCCCACCCCTGATCCGGAACCCGCGCCGATGAGCATGGACCTGCAACGTTTCCACGCAACCTTCTTCGAGGAAAGCCGCGAAGGGCTGGATGCGATGGAAGCCGGCCTGCTGGAGATGGAGGGCGGGCAACAGGATCCGGAAGTCATCAACTCGGTGTTCCGCGCCGCGCACTCGATCAAGGGCGGCGCAGGCACCTTCGGCTTCGACACCATCGCCGGCGTCACCCACGTGCTGGAAACCCTGCTGGACGAGCTGCGCGCCGGCAAGCGCCCGCTGGAGGCCGCCGCGGTGGACGCGATGCTGGCTTCGGTGGACGTGCTGCGCGCGCTGCTGCGCGAGGCCGAGCACGGCCAGCCCGCCGACCCGGCCGCCGTCGCGGCGGTCAAGGCGCGCCTGGAGGCGGTGCTGTCCGGCAGCGCCGCCGCACCGGTCGCGGCCAAGCAGGAAGAAACCGCCGAGCCGGAAGGCTGGCAGATCGGCTTCGTGCCGGCGCCGTCGCTGTTCACGAGCGGCAACGACCCGCTGCGCATCATCCGCGAGCTTGAAACCCTCGGCCCGCTGCAGGTCGACGCGCGCATGGAACGCCTGCCCGGCTTCGAGCAGATGGACCCGCTGGAGGCCTACATCGCCTGGGATCTGGGCCTGACCGGGCGCATCCCGCGCAGCAAGATCGAGGACACCTTCGCCTGGGTGGTGGACGACTGCGAGCTGGACATCCAGCCGATCCTCGCACCGCCCAGCCTGGCCACCAGCGCGCCCGCGCCGGTGCAGGAAGCGGTCGCGGAAGCGGCCACGGCATCGCGCCCGGCGGCGGCCGGCAATGCCCCGGCCAATGCCGCCCACGAAGCCGAAAGCTCGATCCGCGTCAGCGTCGACAAGGTCGACGCACTGATCAACCTAGTCGGCGAACTGGTCATCACCCAGGCCATGCTCAAGCAGGTTTCCGGCGGCCTCGACCCCTCCCACGCCGAACGCCTGCTGGCCGGTCTGGACCTGCTCGAACGCAATACCCGCGACCTGCAGGAAGCGGTCATCGGCGTGCGCATGCTGCCGGTGGACGCGGTGTTCCGCCGCTTCCCGCGGCTGGTCCGCGATCTGTCCTCGCGGCTTGGCAAGCAGGTGCGGCTGCGCACCATCGGCGAAGGCACCGAGCTGGACAAGGGCCTGATCGAGAAGATCGCCGACCCGCTGGTGCACCTGGTGCGCAACTCCATCGACCACGGCCTGGAAATGCCCGACGTGCGCAAGCAGGCTGGCAAGGACGAGACCGGCACCATCACCCTGGCCGCCTCGCACCAGGGCGGGCACATCGTCATCGAGGTCAGCGACGACGGCCGCGGCCTGAACCGCGACAAGATCCTGACCAAGGCGCACGAGCGCGGTCTGGCGATTCCGGACAACCCGAGCGACGCACAGGTCTGGGACCTGATCTTCCAGCCCGGCTTCTCCACCGCCGACGCGGTCACCGACCTGTCCGGCCGCGGCGTCGGCATGGACGTGGTCCGCCGCAACATCCAGGCACTGGGTGGCGAAGTGCAGCTGGAAAGCCACACCGGCGCCGGCACCCGCGTGCTGATCCGGCTGCCGCTGACCCTGGCCATCCTCGACGGCATGACCGTGTCGGTGGCCGGCGAAACCCTGATCCTGCCGCTGGCCTACGTGCTCGAGGCATTGCAGCCCAAGGCCGAGGACATCCGCACGATGGCCGGCGAAGGCCGCGTGCTGCGCGTCCGCGGCGAGTACCTGCCGATCCTGTCGCTGGGCAATTACTACGGCTACCGCCACGAATCCAACGAAGAATCGCTGGTGGTGGTGGTCGAAGGCGACGGCCAGAAGATCGCGCTGGAAGTGGACGAACTGCTCGGCCAGCAGCAGGTGGTGGTCAAGAACATCGAGAACAACTACCGCCGCATCGGTGGCGTGTCCGGTGCGACCATCCTCGGCGACGGCCGCGTCGCGCTGATCGTCGACGTCGGCGGGCTGGTGCGCTCGCTGCGCGTACCGCAGGCCGCGTAAGGCTTTCCCTGCTCCTTGCGGGAGATGGGCTGGTTCCGTTGGAAAGGCGGAACGGCCGCGCCTGCCGCCGTGACCGGACATGCGCCCGTTGAAAGCTCCGCACACGCGGAGTTCATTGTCTCTGGTGTTGAAGCAAAAGCGGCCGGCCAGCCCTTCGGGCTGCTGGAAAGCACTTCCTCCCCGCGAAATTACGAACTGGAATCTACAGAGATACCCACATGAAAGGCATCGCTCCGCTCGCCCTGCTCGCCCTCACCGCCCCCGCTTTCGCTGAAACACAAGCCGACCCGTGGCCACCCAAATTGACCTTCGCCAACGGCACCGAGGTCACGCTCGCCGGCAACATCGCCTGGGACGTCAATCGCTTCGATGCCGACGGCACCGCGCTGGAAAACGACCAGGACTGGCGCCGCAAGGAATTCGGCGTCGCGCTCAAGCGCAAGGGCCTGTACGACTTCACCGCCGCCTACGATTTCCACTCCGACACCTGGATGGACGTGGCGCTGCGGCTGGACGGCAAGGGCCTGACCGGCCGCGACATCGGCAAGTGGCGCATCGGCCAGATGAAGCTGCCGCTGGGCTTCGAGGGCAACACCGCCACCCGCAACGGCGCCTTCATGGAAAACAGCCTGCCCACGCAGGGATTCTACGAGGGCCGCCGCATCGGCATCGACTGGGCGCTGGAGCGGCCGCGCTGGCTGCTCAACGCCGGTGCCTATGGCCACGACCTGCAGGGCAACAACCGCGGTGACAGCCAGGCCATACGGCTGGCATGGACCCCGTGGAAGGAAAGCACGCATGTGCTGCACCTGGGCGTTTCCACCACCCGCGAAAGCCCCGACGCCGAAACCAACGGACTGGGCGTTGAAATCGCCCCTAGCGTGCGCTGGCGGGCCAAGCCCGAGGCCTCGCTGACGCCGCTGCGGCTGGTCGATTCTGGCACCCTGCGCAACGTCGACCGCATCGACCGCCACGGCCTGGAAGCGTTGTGGATCGAAGGCCCGTGGTCACTGCAGGGCGAATACCTGCGCCAGACCACCCACCGCCACGCCCTGCCCGACTACCGCGGCGACGGCTGGTACCTGTTCGGCAGCTGGCTGCTCACCGGCCAGTCGCGCAATTACAACGGCGGCAACGTCTCCAACCCCAAGGCCACCGGCAAGTACGGCGCGGTGGAATTGCTGGCCCGCTACAGCCACATCGACCTGAACGACGCCGGCATCGACGGCGGCCGCGAATCGAACTGGACGCTGGGCGCCAACTGGTACCTCGGCAGCCACCTGAAGTTCCAGGCCAATTACATCCACGCCGATGCCCGCCGCGGCGGCAACCACGTGCAGCCGGAAGTCCTGCAGCTGCGGGCGCAGCTGTACTTCTGAAGCAGCGGCACGGCCCCGGGCCCGCCCGGGGCTCAAGGTTTCCAAGGCAACGCCGCTAGTTGTCAAAAGCCCGGCGCCGGGCTCGCACCGTCCGCGCCGGCCAACCGTCACCGCTGCGTTTTCCTGCACGCGCAGCCCCCGTCCCTGCCGCGATCCAATCGTTGCCCGGAGTTCCCATGTTCCAGAATTTATCCATCGGCAAGCGCCTTGCCATAGGCTTTTCCGCGCTGGCCTTGCTGATCCTGATCACCGGCGGGTTCGCCGCCCAGCGCATGGGCAACACCCAGAAGATGGTGCGCAAGGTCACCACCGACTCGGTGCCGGCAATCCGTGACCTGGGCCGGTTGTCCACCATGCTGGCCGAATACCGGGTCAGCGAGCGCGGGCTGGTCGCCAGCGTCGAGGCCCGCCAGAAGGCCATTGAATATGCCGCCGAGCTGGAAGAAGGCAGCCAGGCGTTCTTCACCCTGGCCAAGGCCTACGAACGGAAGATCAGCGATCCCCCCGATCGCGCCCTGTACGACGAGGTCATGGCGCGCGCCGACCGCTATTTCGACAATAGCAAGGCCCTGGTCATCGCCCTCGAAGTCGGCGACATGGAACCGGCCAAGGTTGCTGCCGATCTGCGCCAGGCCACCGCCGACAAACTGACCGAACTGGTGGAACACAACATCCAGCTGCTCGACCAGTCGGTGGATGCGCAGGAGCAGAGCTACCGTTTCAGCCTGCTTGCCATCTCCGTGCTGGCCATCGTCGCCCTGCTGCTGGCGGCGACCGCAGCCGTCGGCACCAGCCGCTCGATCGTGCGCCCGCTGCACGGCGTGGTGGACCTGGCCAACGCGGTGGCACGCGGCGACCTGGAACGCAGGATCAGCCACGACGACGCCAGCGAGATCGGCACCCTGGCCCGCGCCATGCGCGGCATGGTCGCCACCCTGGGTGAATTCGCCTCGGCGCAGACGCGCATGGCCAGCGAGCATGCCGCCGGCAACACTGGCCACCGCATCGACGCCGAACGCTTCCCCGGCGCCTACGGCAACATGGCCGAGGGCATCAACACGCTGGTCGGTGCCCACCTTGAAGACACCGCGCAGATCCTGGACGTGGTGGCCGCCTATGGTCGCGGCGACCTGTCGCGCGACGTGGCGCGCTTCCCCGGGCAGAAGGCGCAGGCCACCGCCGCGGTGGACGCGGTCAAGGCCAGCCTGCTCAGCGTCAACCACGAGCTCAAGAAACTGGTGGACGCCGCCGTGGCCGGCGACTTCGGCCAGCGTGGCGACGCCGGCCGCTTCCAGTTCGTCTACGCTGAACTGATCGATGCCCTCAACAACCTGATGGTCACTGCCGACCACGGCATCTCCGAAATCGGCCGGACCATGTCCGCCGTGGCCGAGGGCGACCTGTCGCGGCGCAGTGACGACAAGCTGCCGGGCCGTTTCGGCGAACTCGCCGCCGACACCAATGCCACCATCGAGCACCTCACCGGCATCGTCGGCCGCATCCAGGGCGCCGCGTCCAGCATCAACCTCGCCGCTTCGGAAATCGCGCAGGGCAACAACGACCTGTCGCGCCGCACCGAGCAGCAGGCGGCAAATCTGGAAGAAACCGCCGCGTCGATGGAGGAACTGACATCCACCGTGCGCCAGAACGCCGAGCACGCACGGCAGGCCAACCAGCTGGCGCAGGGCGCGCATGGCGTGGCCTCGCAGGGTGGCGAGATCGTCGGCAAGGTCGTCACCACCATGTCGGCCATCGAGGCTTCCTCGAAGAAGATCGCCGACATCATCAGCGTCATCGACGGCATCGCCTTCCAGACCAACATCCTCGCGCTGAACGCCGCGGTGGAAGCCGCCCGTGCCGGCGAGCAGGGCCGCGGCTTCGCCGTGGTCGCCTCGGAAGTGCGCACGCTGGCCCAGCGCAGCGCAGGAGCAGCCAAGGAAATCAAGGAACTGATCGAGGATTCGGTCGGCAAGGTCGCCGACGGCTCGCAGCTGGTGCACCAGGCCGGTAGCACGATGGGCGAGATCGTCACCTCGGTGCAGCGCGTGACCGACATCATGGCCGAGATTTCCGCCGCCTCGCAGGAGCAGAGCGCGGGTATCGAGCAGGTCAACCAGACCGTGACCCAGATGGACGAAACCACCCAGCAGAACGCCGCGCTGGTCGAGGAAGCCACTGCCGCCGCGCGCTCGATGGAAGAACAGGCCAACCAGCTGACCGAAGCGGTGGCCGTGTTCCGCATCGGCAACGCGCCGTCGCCGGCCAGCCCGAAATCCACGCCGAAACCGGTCGCCACCACTACCGCTGCCGCTTTGCCCAGGTTCAAATCCAAGCCCAGGCCCGCGGCGGCCATTGAACCGGCCGCGCGCGACGAAAGCGATTGGCAGGAATTCTGATCCCCGGGAAACTTTCCTGCAGGAGCGACGTCACTCGTGACCGGGCATTACCGACAATGCCCGGTCGTGATCGGCGTCGCTCCTGCGGTTTCCGCCACCGGTGACTGTTGAAACCATTCTCAAGAATCCCCCCCAAAAGCCGATGATGCGGGAAATACCACTGCCATCGGTTCGCCATGTCCACATCGCCCCGCCGTCCCGCCGCCAGCGAACAGAAGAGCAGCGTTGCTTCCCGCCTGATGCTGGGCATCGCCCTGATCGCCCTGGCCGCCTTCGGCCTCACCGCCGCCATCAGCTACTGGAAGAGCAGCCGCGCGCTGCTGGCCTCCTCGCAGGCCACGCTGGAGAACCTGGCCCAGTTCGAGGCGCAGCGCATGGCCATCGAGATGAGCCAGACCTACGACGCGGTGCAGACGCTGGCCGAGAGCCTGCATGCCCAGCGCGGGCAGGTCAGCCGCGCTACCGTGGACCAGACACTGAAGCAGCAGCTGGCGCTGCACCCCGAGCGCGCCGGCATGTGCGTGCTGTTCGAGCCCGAAGCGTTCGACGGCAAGGACGCCGAATTCGTCGATGCACCATCGCACGACGCCACCGGGCGCTTCATGAGCTACTGGGCGCGGGTCGGCGACGAACTGGTCAGCGAGCCGCTGCGCGACTACGACGACCCCGAGCTGGGCGCGTGGTACGTCACCCCCAAGACCCTGAAAAAGCCGGTCATCATCGAACCCTATCCCTATGAGGTCGGCGGCAAGACCCTGCTGCTGACCACCATCGCCATCCCGATCATGGAAGGCGACGAGGTGCTCGGCGTGGTCACCGCTGACTTCGAGCTTTCCCGCTTGCAGCAACGCGTGTCGCAGCTCAAGCCGATGGGCGCGGGCCATGCCGAACTGCTGTCGCCGATGGGTACCGTGGTGGGCTCGCCGGATGCAGGCCAGATCGGCAAGAAGCGCGAGGATGCCACCACCAAGGCGATCCTTGCCGCCACCGCCGAAGACAAGCTCTATACCGACTTCACCGCCGATGCCAACGGCATGGTGACGGTTTACGCACCGCTGCGCGTGGGTGAGAACAACCGGCGCTTCGCGCTGGGCATCCATGTGCCGCGTGATCTGCTGACCGCGCAGGCGCGCTCGCTGCTGGGACTGGTGGCGCTGGTCGGGCTGCTCGCCGCCGCCTCGCTCTGTGCCGGCCTGTGGCTGCTGCTGCGCGCAATGGTGCTGCGCCCGCTGGCCGATGCCGTGCGCGTCTCCGGCGACGTTGCCCAGGGCCGGCTGGACACCGCCATCCCCCAGCGCCGCAACGACGAACTGGGCCAGCTGCTGCGGGCGCAGGCGAACATGCGCGACCAGATCCGCGCGGTCATCCAGGCGCAGAACGAAATGGCCACCCGCCATGACGAAGGCAGCATCGGTTATCGCATCGACGCCTCGGGTTTCGCCGGCGACTATGGCCGCATGGTGCAGGAAACCAATGCGCTGGTCGGCTCGCACGTGCAGGTGCAGCAGCGCCTGATCGAGGTGATGAAGCATTACGCCGTCGGCGACCTGTCGGTGGACATGGACCGCCTGCCCGGCGAAAAGGCGGCGATCACCCAGGCGATGGACGAAACCAAGGCCAGCCTGTCGGCGATCAATGCCGAGATCAAGCGCCTGGCCAGCGCCGCGGCTGCCGGCGACTTCAGCCTGCGCGGCGACGAAGACCGCTTCCAGCACGACTTCCGCGCGATGGTCGCCGGCCTCAACCAGCTGATGGAAACCACCGACGGCAACCTGGCGCAGGTATCCAGCCTGCTGCAGGCCATCGCCCGTGGCGACCTCACCGCGCACATGCAAGGTGACTTCCACGGTGTGTTCGCCAGCATGCGCGACGACGCCAATGCCACCGTCGAGCAGCTGACCTCGATCATCGGCCGCATCCAGGGCGCCGCGTCCAGCATCAACCTCGCCGCCTCGGAAATCGCGCAGGGCAACAACGACCTGTCGCGCCGTACCGAACAACAGGCCGCCAACCTCGAGGAAACCGCCGCGTCGATGGAGGAACTGACCTCCACCGTGCGCCAGAACGCCGAGCACGCACGGCAGGCCAACCAGCTGGCGCAGGGCGCACACGGCGTGGCCTCGCAGGGTGGCGAGATCGTCGGCAAGGTCGTCACCACCATGTCGGCTATCGAAGCGTCCTCGAAGAAGATCGCCGACATCATCAGCGTCATCGACGGCATCGCCTTCCAGACCAACATCCTCGCGCTGAACGCAGCGGTGGAAGCCGCCCGCGCCGGCGAGCAGGGCCGCGGCTTCGCCGTGGTCGCCTCGGAAGTGCGCACGCTGGCACAACGCAGCGCTGGCGCGGCCAAGGAAATCAAGGGCCTGATCGAGGATTCGGTCGGCAAGGTCGCCGATGGCTCGCAACTGGTGCACCAGGCCGGCGACACGATGGGCGAGATCGTCACCTCGGTACAGCGCGTGACCGACATCATGGCCGAGATTTCCGCCGCCTCGCAGGAACAGAGCGCGGGTATCGAGCAGGTCAACCAGACCGTCGTGCAGATGGACGAGACCACCCAGCAGAACGCCGCCCTGGTCGAGGAAGCCACCGCCGCCGCGCGCTCGATGGAAGAGCAGGCCAACCAGCTGACCGAAGCGGTGGCCGTGTTCCGGCTGCAGGGAGGCACCGTTACCCGCTGACCGCCACACCCGGTACCCCGCTGCCGGAAACGTCGTAAAGTCAGCCAACGCAACATCCGGCAGGCCACTGATGCTGGCCTGCCGTGGTTTCCCAGAAAGGTTTCAAGCAGTTGCAAAACCGCGACGGTGCGCGACGACCGGCATCGCCTGGACCAATGGACGGGAGGGGATATGCGCAGAAATCTTCCGGTAACCGGAAACGAGGTATTGCTCGGCGACGGTTGCACCATCGTCTCCAAGACCAACGCCAAGGGCGTGATCGAGGAAATCAACCAGGACTTCCTCGACATCAGCGGCTATGTCACCGCCGAGCTGGTGCACAAGGCGCACAACATCATCCGCCACCCGGACATGCCCGAAGCGGCATTCTCGGATCTGTGGAAGGACCTGAAGGCCGAACGCCCGTGGGTCGGCATGGTCAAGAACCGATGCAAGAACGGTGACCATTACTGGGTCGAATCGCACTTCGCTCCACGCTACGAGGACGGCAAGCTGATCGGCTACATGTCGGTCCGGCAGAAGGCGACGCGGCAAGCCATCGCCGACGCCGAGAAGGCCTACGCGGCCATCGGCAAGGGCAACTCCGGGCTGGCCATCTCCCACGGCAAGGTGGTAGCGGCCGCGCGGGCCTCATCCCTGGGCCGCTACCTGGGCCTGTTGTTCCGGCGCAACTCGAGCCAGGTCGCAGTGCAGTTGCTGATGTTGGCGACCACCGCGGCGCTGGGGTTCTGCGCGGCCAGGGGAGTCCTGTGGCCGGTGGTTCCCGGCGGCCTGCTGCTTGCCGGGCTGGGCTACGGGCTGGGCCGGGAAATACACCGCCGCAGCAAACGACTGGAGCGGCTCGCCACCTCGGTACGTTCGATTTCCGAAGGCAACTACAACGCCGACATCGACATCCTCGGCAACGGCGCGATCAGCAACCTGGCCCGCTCGATCAAGACCATGCAGGTACGGCAGGGCTACGAAATCCAGCAGATCAAGCAGCAGGCCGCGGCCAACCTGCGCATCCGCACCGCGCTGGAGCATGCCTCCACCGGCATGTACCTCACCAACCCGCAACTGGAGATCGTGTTCGCCAACCAGGCGCTGCTGGACATGCTGCGCCGCCACCACGAGGACGTCCTCGGCGCCCTGCCCGGCTACGACCCGGAGCAGTCGTTCGTCGGCAAGCCGGTCACCGTCCTGGAAGTGGGTGGGCAGGTGGACCACGACCTGATCGACACGCTGCAGCGGCATGGCACGGCCAGGCGCGAGGTGCGCATGGGGCGCGCGCTCTTCGCCCAGATCGTCTCGGTGATACCCGGCGAGGACGGCTCGGTCATCGGCCACGTCGTCGAATGGCGGGACCGCAGCGACGAGGCGCAGGTGGAACAGGAAGTGGCGGCGATCATCAACGCCGCCGCCCGCGGCGACATGGGGCAGCGGATCGACACCCAGGACAAGCGGGGGTTCCTGCTGGAACTGGCGCAGCAGATCAACGGCCTGCTCGCGGCCATCGGCAGCAGCATCGAACAGGTCTCCGCCGTGTTGCGCGCGCTCTCGCAGGGCGACCTCAACGCCCGCATGGAGGGCGACTTCCACGGCGTGTTCGCGACGATGCACGACGACGCCAACGTCACCGTCATCCAGCTCACCGGCATCATCGACCGCATCCAGAACGCCGCGTCCAGCATCAACACCGCTGCCGGCGAGATCGCCGCGGGCAACAACGACCTGTCGCGCCGTACCGAGCAGCAGGCGGCCAATCTGGAGGAAACCGCTGCGTCGATGGAGGAACTGACCTCCACCGTGCGCCAGAACGCCGAGCACGCACGGCAGGCCAACCAGCTGGCGCAGGGCGCACATGGCGTGGCCTCGCAGGGTGGCGAGATCGTCGGCAAGGTCGTCACCACCATGTCGGCTATCGAGGCCTCCTCGAAGAAGATCGCCGACATCATCAGCGTCATCGACGGCATCGCCTTCCAGACCAACATCCTCGCGCTGAACGCCGCGGTGGAAGCCGCCCGAGCCGGCGAGCAGGGCCGCGGCTTCGCCGTGGTCGCCTCGGAAGTGCGCACGCTGGCCCAGCGCAGCGCCGGTGCCGCCAAGGAGATCAAGGAGCTGATCGAGGATTCGGTCGGCAAGGTCGCCGACGGCTCGCAACTGGTACACCAGGCCGGCAGCACGATGGGCGAGATCGTCACCTCGGTGCAGCGCGTGACCGACATCATGGCCGAGATTTCCGCCGCCTCGCAGGAACAGAGTGCCGGCATCGAGCAGGTCAACCAGACCGTGACCCAGATGGACGAAACCACCCAGCAGAACGCCGCGCTGGTCGAGGAAGCCACCGCCGCCGCCCGTGCAATGGAGGAACAGGCCCACCAACTGGCCGAGGCCGTGGCCGTATTCCGCACCACCGCCGCGGCCCCGGCACCCCTGCCGCGGCCTGCGGCCACGAGCGGCAGACCGGCTGGCGCCGAGCGGCGCCGCGGCCCCTCTGCCGCGAAACAGGACGCCACGGCCAGCGACGATGGCAGTTGGCAGGAGTTCTGAGCCCCGAAGCCCTTTCCGGCCCTCACGGCGGGGCAATCTGCCGGCCTGCATCCCGCGGCCGGCAGGAAATCACCGCTCCCGCTCCCTACAGATACCGCCGCCGGCGCCGATAACCCGGAAGAATGCTGAACATCCCGTGACCCGGCGATGACAGGATGATGCCATCCCGCACGGCAACGAAGAGGGAACAGCCTGATGAACGGTCATGCGCTTTCGCGTGTCTTCAGCGACATGCCGCTGCAGCGGAAATTCCTGCTGATGCTGGGCATCCTCGCCGCCGGGATCGTGGCCCTGTGCGTGGTCACCGCCAAGCGCAACCATGACGAGCTGATCAGCAACGAACGCCAGGCGCTGCATACCCGCGTGGAAGCGGCGTTGGCGCTGGCCAACCGCTATGCCGACCGCGCCGAGGCCGGCGAGCTGAGCGACGAGGACGCCCGGCAACAGGCACTGGCCGCCATCGAATCGCTGCGCAGCGCCAATGGCAGCGACTACCTGTGGGTGAACGACGAGCACCCGACCATGCTGATGCACCCGTATCAAACGGCGCTGAACGGCAAGGACCTGACCGACGCCACCAGTACCGACGGCAAGAAGATCTTCGTCGAGATGGTCAGGATGGGGCGCGAGCACGGCGGTGGCTTCATCGACTACACCTGGCCCAAGCCCGGCGTGGATGGCTCGGTGCAGAAGATTTCCTACGTCGGCCTGCACAAGCGCTGGGGCTGGATCATCGGCAGCGGCGAATACACCGACAACATCGCCGCGCGCGCGTGGAGTTTCAGCAAGGCACTGATCGTGGCCGGCGTGCTGGTGCTGCTGTCGGCGTTGTTGTCGTGCTGGTTCATCGCCCGCTCCATCCTGCGCCCGCTCTCCGGTGCGCTCGGCGCGATCCAGGCGGTGTCCCGTGGCGAGCTGGACGCGCGCGTGGACCACCATTCGCGCGACGAGATCGGGCAGATGTACGCCGCCATCGGCGAAATGATCGTGCAGCTGAAGGCGCGCGCCGACCATGACCGCGCCCGCGCCGCCGAGGACCTGCGCATCCGCACCGCGCTGGACGACGTCACCACCAGCGTGATGATCGCCGACGCCGACCTCAACATCATCTACGCCAACCGCCCGCTGTTCGGGATGCTGGGCAAGGCCGAGCAGGACATACGCCGCGACCTGCCGCAGTTCGACATGCACAATCTGGTCGGCAGCAGCATCGACATGTTCCACAAGCAGCCCGCCCACCAGCGCAAGCTGCTGGGCGAACTGCAGGGCACCCACCGCACGCAGATCAATGTGGGCAACCACATCATGCGCCTGATCATCAACCCGGTGACCGACGCCGACGGCAACCGCATCGGCTACGTGGTGGAGTGGGACGACCGCACCGCGGAAGTGGAAATCGAGCAGGAGGTCAGCGACATCATCGCCGCGGCCGCCAGCGGCGACTTGTCAGGGCGCGTCGCCCTGGATGGCAAGAGCGGCTTCCTGCTGCAGATTTCCGAGCAATTGAACGGCCTGCTGGCAGCCATCGGCAGCAGCGTCGAACAGGTCTCCGGCGTGCTGCGCGCGCTTTCGCAGGGTGATCTCACCACTCGCATGGACGGTGACTACCGCGGCGTGTTCGCCAGCATGCGCGACGACGCCAATGCCACCGTCGAGCAGCTGACCTCGATCATCGGCCGCATCCAGGGCGCCGCGTCCAGCATCAACCTGGCCGCTTCGGAAATCGCACAGGGCAACAACGACCTGTCACGCCGCACCGAGCAGCAGGCGGCAAATCTGGAAGAAACCGCCGCGTCGATGGAGGAACTGACCTCCACCGTGCGCCAGAACGCCGAGCACGCACGGCAGGCCAACCAGCTGGCGCAAGGCGCGCACGGCGTGGCCTCGCAGGGTGGCGAGATCGCCAGCAAGGTCATCACCACCATGTCGGCCATCGAGGCCTCCTCGAAGAAGATCGCCGACATCATCAGCGTCATCGACGGCATCGCCTTCCAGACCAACATCCTCGCGTTGAACGCCGCGGTGGAAGCCGCACGCGCCGGCGAGCAGGGCCGCGGCTTCGCCGTGGTCGCCTCAGAAGTACGCACGCTGGCCCAGCGTTCGGCCGGCGCGGCCAAGGAGATCAAGGGCCTGATCGAGGATTCGGTCGGCAAGGTCGCCGACGGCTCGCAACTGGTGCATCAGGCCGGCAGCACGATGGGCGAGATCGTCACCTCGGTGCAGCGCGTGACCGACATCATGGCCGAAATTTCCGCGGCTTCGCAGGAGCAGAGCGCGGGTATCGAGCAGGTCAACCAGACCGTGACCCAGATGGACGAGACCACCCAGCAGAATGCCGCGCTGGTCGAGGAAGCCACCGCCGCCGCGCGAGCGATGGAAGAACAGGCCAACCAGCTGGCCGAGGCCGTGGCCCTGTTCCGCACCCGCAGCACATCGGCGCCGGCACCGGCAGGCCCCAAGCCCGCGCCACGGCCGGCAACCGTCACCGCGCCCCTTCTTCCACCTGCCGCGGCAGCCACACTCATCGAGCCGGTGGCCGCCGACAACGACGACTGGCAGGAGTTCTAGGCCATGCCGATCGACAGCCCGCCTTTCGCTGCCCTCCCCTAAAGAGTCACGCCAAACCGCCGATACCTCTTGACGGCTCGCGCGGTCCGCATTGCCCGGCGTCTGTCTTCACCTGTTCCAGAGATCATGTCCGAGCACGAACCCACGGAATCCTCGCAAACCTCATTCGACGGCAACCTGTATGCCGACGATAAGTACATGGTCCGCAACCCGCGGCAGATCCGCATGCTGATGCAGGCGCTGATCGACCAGGCCATCGCCAAGGACTACGCCAGCCGGCATCGACGGCAAGCGCATGCAGGCGCTGATCGACCAGCGCGCCACCCTCAGCGCGCACCCGGACGGGCGCGAGCAGTCCTTCCCCAGCGCAGTGCTGGAAGTGGACGAGAACACCGTGCTGCTCGACGGCAGCCCGATGCCGGCGGTCAACCGCAACGCTGCCAGCGCCGGTTTCCTGCTCTGCTTCGCGCAGGTGGACAAGGTGATGGTGCGCTTCCGCGTGGAGCAGCCGCAGCAGCAGGAACAGGATGGGCACGTCGCCTTCCGGGTGGAATTGCCGGAAGAGCTCTACCACATGCAGCGGCGCGAGCTGTACCGGCTGGAGACGCCGGTCGGCGACTCGCCCTGGTGCAGCACCCCCGATCCGGCCGGTGGCGAACCGCTGCGCTGGCGCGCGGTCGACATCAGCGCCGGCGGCATCGCCCTGCTGCTGCCGGCCGAGCAGCAGGTATTCAAGTTGCAGCAACGCCATGCCGGCTGCGTGCTGGAACTGCCCGACGGCACCGCGATCACTACCGACCTGGTGGTCTGCAGCCTGGTTACGCGCACGCAGGCCAACGGCGTCGAGCAGGAGCGCGTGGGGCTGCGCTTCGAGGAACTGCCGCGCGGCGCCGACGCCGCCATCCAGCGCTACATCTTCCGCATCGACCGCGAGCGCAAGGCGCGCCTCAATGGCGATGGCTGATGACCGGGTGAAGCACGCCTAAAGTTGCCCGCCCCGGTGCCGATACCGGTGTGTCAGCTCTCCGCACCGGCAGCCCGCCAGGACCAGGAACCACCATGAACGATACTTCCACCACTGCCGCCGGCACGGGCGGCGAATACCTCAGCTTCACCCTCGGCAACGAGCACTACGGCGTGGACATCCTCAAGGTGCAGGAGATCCGTGGCTACGACGCGGTCACCCGCGTGCCCGACGCGCCGGACTACATCAAGGGCGTGATCAACCTGCGCGGCACCATCGTGCCGGTCATCGACCTGCGCCTGAAGCTGCGTCTGGAGCAGGCCCGCTACGACGCCTTCACCGTGATGATCGTGCTCAACATGGAGGACCGGGTGGTTGGCATCGTGGTGGACAGCGTTTCGGACGTGATCCCGCTCAGCGCCGAGCAGATCCGCCCCAAGCCGGAGTTCGGCGCCGCGGTGGACACCCGCTTCATTTCCGGCATCGGCACCCAGGACGAGCGCATGCTGATCCTGCTCGACATCGAGACGCTGCTGGACACCGCCGACCTCGGCCAGATCACGAGCGGCGACGAGGTCGCCGCCTGACCACACTGCGAAATACATCACACTTTCAAGCATCCCGCTTTCAGCACGGACGGTTGCGGCCGATAGGGATCGCGTGCCCGGCGCATGGCCGGACGAACCAGACCCAAACCCTCCCGGAGTAAAACAGATGTCCAAGTCCCTCATTTCGCTGATGTCCGCGGCCCTGCTGGCAAGCGTGTCGCTGGTCGCCGCCGCCGACGAGATGATCCCGCCGGAAACCGCCACCCGTTTCGTCGGCAAGGACGGCATGGTCTGCGGCAAGGTCGAGAAGGCCCGCTACGCCGAAGGCTCCGAAGGCCAGCCGACCTTCCTGCACATGGGCGGCGCCTTCCCGCGCCACACCTTCTCGGCGCGCATCCCCGGCTCGGCCCGCGGCAACTTCAGCTTCGATCTGCTGACGCTGGAAGGCAAGACCGTGTGCGCGATCGGCAAGATCGACCGCGACGCCTCGCGTGCGGAGATCGAGGTCACCTCGCCGTCCAAGCTGAAGCTGGCCAACATCAAGTAACCGCACCCCCGTACCTTGCCACGCCGGCCCGGCCGGCGCTGGCCCCCGCCCAGCTCGCCGGGGAATGCCGCAGGAGACAACGCACCCATGCAGTGGATCAAGAACCTCAAACTGATGCCGAAGCTGATGCTCACCTTCGGCATCGTCCTGTTGGTGATGCTCATCCAGGGCATCGTTGCCTACCGCGGGCTGTCATCCCTGAACAGCGTCACCGAGAACCTCGGGCAGCAGCGGATGGAAAGCATCCGCCTGGCCGGCGAACTCAGCTCGCTGGTCAACGAGTACCGCAACGTTTCCTACCAGGGCCTGGTGCGTGCCAGCGACGAAGTGAAGGCCGATGCACGCAAGCGTACGCAGGAAGTGCGCCAGAAGATCGACGAGGTCATCGCCAGCTACCCGAAAGTGATCGACGATGCCCAGCAGCGCAAGCTGTTCGACACCTTCGTCGCCGAGTGGCAGGCCGCCCTGGTGTCCTATGACAGCGTCAACGAGATGCTGGAACTGGAACTGCCGGACGACGCCATCGACACCTTCGTCAGCGAAACCCGTACCCTGCACCTCAAGGCGGGTGCCTCGCTGCAGGAGCTGATCACCGATGAGGATCGCCGCGGCGACAATGCCGTGCTCGATGCCTCCTCCACCTATGCCTCGTCGCTGACCCTGATCGTCATCGGCCTGGTCGTCGGCATCGCCGCCGGCCTGGTGCTGGGCTGGCTGTTCGCCCGCTCGCTGGTGGGCAGCGTGCGCGGCGCGGTGACCGTGGCCAACGACGTGGCCGGCGGCAAGCTGGACAGCAAGATCGACAACAACCGCAACGACGAAGTCGGGCAGCTGCTCACCGCCATGCAGCGCATGCAGGCGCAGGTACAGGCAGTGATCGCCGCGCAGGCCGAAATGGAGCGCCAGCACGAGGCCGGCATCATCAGCTACCGCATGGATGCCAGTGGTTTCCCCGGCGATTACGGGGTGATGGTCACCGGCGCAAACCAGCTGGTGGCCGGCCACATCAACACCAAGATGGAAATCATCGGTTTGGCCCAGCGCTATGCCGTCGGCGATTTCAGCCGCGACATGCCGCAGCTGCCGGGCGAGAAGGCCGAGATCACCGAGACGATGGCCACCATCAAGCGCAACCTCACCGCCATCAGCCACGAGATCCGCCAGCTGAGCGGTGCGGCGGCCAACGGCGACTTCAGCCTGCGTGGCGACGAGGGCCGCTTCGAGCACGAGTTCCTCGAAATGGTGCACAACATCAACACCATGATGGAGAGTACCGACAACAGCCTGGGCGAGGTTTCCACCCTGTTGCAGGCCATTGCCCAGGGCGACCTCACCGCGCGCATGCATGGCGACTTCCACGGCGTGTTCGCCCACATGCGCGACGACGCCAACGCCACCGCCGAGCAGCTGACCGACATCGTCGGCCGCATCAAGCAGTCCACCGTGTCGATCAACACCGCTGCCGGCGAGATCGCCTCGGGCAACAACGACCTGTCGCGCCGTACCGAACAACAGGCCGCCAACCTCGAGGAAACCGCCGCGTCGATGGAGGAACTGACCTCCACCGTGCGCCAGAANCATCGTCGGCCGCATCCAGGGCGCCGCGTCCAGCATCAACCTCGCCGCTTCGGAAATCGCGCAGGGCAACAACGACCTGTCGCGCCGCACCGAGCAGCAGGCGGCAAATCTGGAAGAAACCGCTGCGTCGATGGAGGAACTGACCTCCACCGTGCGCCAGAACGCCGAGCACGCACGGCAGGCCAACCAGCTGGCGCAAGGCGCGGCCGATGTGGCCTCGCAGGGCGGGCAGGTGGTCGGTCAGGTGGTCACCACCATGTCGGCTATCGAAGCGTCCTCGAAGAAGATCGCCGACATCATCAGCGTCATCGACGGCATCGCCTTCCAGACCAACATCCTCGCGTTGAATGCCGCGGTGGAAGCCGCACGCGCCGGCGAGCAGGGCCGCGGCTTCGCCGTGGTCGCCTCGGAAGTACGCACGCTGGCCCAGCGTTCGGCCGGTGCCGCCAAGGAGATCAAGGAGCTGATCGAGGATTCGGTCGGCAAGGTCAGCGAAGGCTCGCAGCTGGTGCATCGCGCCGGCACCACGATGGGCGAGATCGTCAGCTCGGTGCAGCGCGTGACCGACATCATGGCCGAGATTTCCGCCGCCTCGCAGGAGCAGAGCGCGGGTATCGAGCAGGTCAACCAGACCGTCACCCAGATGGACGAGACCACCCAGCAGAACGCCGCGCTGGTCGAGGAAGCCACCGCCGCCGCACGTTCGATGGAGGAGCAGGCCGCGCACCTGGCCGAGGCCGTGGCCTTGTTCCGCCTGGAAGAACAGGAAGACGCACCGGCACCAGTACCTGCCGCAAGCGCGGCCAGGCAGGCGCCGGTCATTGCCGAAACCACTTCCTTCGACACCCCCGCCAGTACACGCCCACCACGCAATGTCGAAAAGATTCCGGTGCTGGAAGAGGCCGAATCCGACTGGCAGGAATTCTGATCCGATCCACTGAAAACCCCGGCCCCGGCCGGGGTTTTTCTCAACTATCGCCCTCTCCTGCCGATAACGGCTTGGGAAGCTCCTGGTTGCATGCCGTCGATTGGCCATGCCGCCCCTGCCAATCGCCTCATTGCCCGTCGCCCGTTTCCACATGAATATCCTCCAATCGCTGTCGCGTGCCCTCGCCAATCTGTCCGTCCAGCGCAAGCTGATCGTGTTGACCCTGCTCAGCGCGGTCGGGGTGATCGCCGTTGCCGTCATCGCCGCCCGCTTCCAGTACCTGGACGTCAACAAGACCCGGCAGATCGCGCTGGACATCCGCGTGCAGCTGGCGCACAGCGTGCTCGACAACTACCAAAAGCAGGCGCAGGACGGCCTGCTGTCGCAGGAAGAGGCACAACGGCAGGCACTGATCTCGCTGAGCACCCTGCATACCGACGACAACGACAACTACTTCTACGTCCTGGACATCGACAACAGGATGCTGATGCATCCGTTGCGGAAGGACCTGGTCGGGCAGGATCTGAAGGACTACCGCACCGAACACGGTGACCGCCTGTTCCATGACCAGTTGGAGTCGGTCAAGCATGGCGACGGCTACACCACCTACCACTGGGCCAAGCCGGGCCACGGCGACAAGCCGGTGCTGAAGATGGCCTACGCCCGCATTTACCAACCGTGGAACTGGGTGGTCGCCACCGGTGTCTACATGGACGACGTGCAGGCCCAGGCCTGGCGCTTCACCGGCATCATGACCCTGGTCGGTGGTGTCCTGGTGCTGCTGCTGTTCGCCCTCGGCTGGTTGATCGGCCAGCGCATCGTCATTCCGCTGCGCCAGGCGACCTCCACCGCCGACGCCATCGCCCGCGGCAGGTTGGACAACGACATCCGCCAGACCTCGCGCGACGAACCCGGCCAACTGCTGGGCAGCATGCGCCGCATGCAGGAACAGCTGCAGGCAGTGATCGCCGCACAGCGCGAGATGGGAAGCCGCCACGAAGCGGGCTTCACCAGCTATCGCATGGACGAGGCCACCTTCCCCGGCGATTACGGGGTGATGGTCACCGGCACCAACCAGCTGGTGTCTGGCCACATCGATACGGAAACGCAGATCATCGAGCTGGCCCAGCGCTATGCCATCGGCGACCTCAGCCGCGACATGCCGCAGCTACCGGGTGAGAAAGCCGAGATCACCGAGACGATGGCCACCATCAAGCGCAATCTCGGTGCCATCAGCGAGGAGATCAAGCGCCTGAGTGGCGCCGCGGCCGCCGGCGATTTCAGCCAGCGTGGCGATGAAGACCGCTTCGAGTTCGACTTCCACGACATGGTGCACAACCTCAACACCATGATCGATACCGCCGACGGCAACCTGTCGCAGATTTCCACGCTGTTGCAGGCCATCGCCCGCGGCGACCTCACCACGCGTATGCAAGGCGACTTCCAGGGTGTGTTCGCGACGATGCGCGACAACGCCAATGCCACCGTCGCACAGCTGACTTCCATCGTCGGCCGCATCCAGGGCGCCGCGTCCAGCATCAACCTCGCCGCTTCGGAAATCGCGCAGGGCAACAACGACCTGTCGCGCCGCACCGAGCAGCAGGCGGCAAATCTGGAAGAAACCGCTGCGTCGATGGAGGAACTGACCTCCACCGTGCGCCAGAACGCCGAGCACGCACGGCAGGCCAACCAGCTGGCGCAGGGCGCGCACGGCGTGGCCTCGCAGGGTGGCGAGATCGTCGGCAAGGTCATCACCACTATGTCGGCCATCGAGGCCTCCTCGAAGAAGATCGCCGACATCATCAGCGTCATCGACGGCATCGCCTTCCAGACCAACATCCTCGCGTTGAACGCCGCGGTGGAAGCCGCACGCGCCGGCGAGCAGGGCCGCGGCTTCGCCGTGGTCGCCTCGGAAGTACGCACGCTGGCCCAGCGCAGCGCTGGCGCAGCCAAGGAAATCAAGGGCCTGATCGAGGATTCGGTCGGCAAGGTCGCCGACGGCTCGCAACTGGTACATCAGGCCGGCAGTACGATGGGCGAGATCGTCACCTCGGTGCAGCGCGTGACCGACATCATGGCCGAGATTTCCGCCGCCTCGCAGGAACAGAGCGCCGGCATCGAGCAGGTCAACCAGACCGTCACCCAGATGGACGAAACCACCCAGCAGAATGCCGCGCTGGTCGAGGAAGCCACTGCCGCCGCACGCGCGATGGAAGAACAGGCCATCGCCCTCGCCGAGGCCGTGGCCGTGTTCAAGCTGGAAGCCACCCGTTCTCCGGCACGCAGCCTGCCGACGGCACGTTGAGGCCACCATGTCCCTGCCCGCCCCCGTCTCCCGCGACTTCGAGTTCAACGACCGCGACTTCCGCCGCGTCTGCGAACTGATCCACCAGCGTGCCGGCATCGCCCTGGCGCCGGCCAAGCGCGACATGGTCTACGGCCGGTTGTCGCGGCGGCTGCGGGCACTGGGCATGCACACCTTCCAGCAATATCTGGACAAGCTGGAGCGCGACGGCGGCAGCGAGTGGGAGGCATTCACCAACGCGCTGACCACCAACCTGACCTCGTTCTTCCGCGAACCGCACCACTTCGAGAAGCTGCGCGAGGAACTGCAGGCACGCGCCAACCGTGCGCCACTGCAGATATGGTCGTGCGCGGCCTCCACCGGCGAGGAGCCGTACTCGCTGGCGATCACTGCCTGCGAGACCTTCGGCACCCTGGCCCCGCCGGTGCGCATCATGGCCACCGACGTGGATACCCAGGTGCTGGCCACCGGCGCGCAGGGCGTGTACGCGCTGGACCGCATCTCCGGCCTCGACCCGGCGATCAAGCGCCGCTACTTCCAGCGCGGCACCGGCCCCAACGCCGGCAAGTGCCGGGTGGTGCCGGCATTACGCCGGCTCATCGAATTCCGCCAGCTGAACCTGCTTGCGCCGCGTTACGATGTCGGTGGCCCCTACGATGCGCTGTTCTGCCGCAACGTGATGATCTATTTCGACAAGCCCACCCAACGCGCGATCCTGTCGCGGCTGGTGCAGCACATGGGCGACGACGGCCTGCTCTACACCGGCCATTCGGAAAACTATCTGCACGCGGCCGACCTGATCCAACCCTGCGGGCGCACCCTGTACCGCCGCGCCAAGGGAGCCGGCGCATGAACATGCCCGCCGCCCCCGACCAGGTGATGCGCTACCGCGATGCGCGCTTCAACACCATCACCGCCAAGCTGCTGCCCACCCAGTACCTGGTGGTCGACGACGACACCGCGCTGACCACCACCCTCGGCTCCTGCGTGGCCGCCTGCATCCGCGATCCGGTACTGAAGATCGGCGGCATGAACCACTTCATGCTGCCCGACGGCAACGTCGGCGACGGCGCCCCCGCACGCTACGGCAGCTACGCGATGGAACTGCTGATCAACGACCTGCTCAAGCGCGGCGCCCACCGCAAGCGGCTGGAGGCCAAGGTGTTCGGCGGCGGCAACGTGCTCAAGGGCTTCACCAGCAACCCGGTGGGCACCCGCAACGCCGAGTTCGTGCGCGAGTACCTGCGCGCCGAGCACATCCCCATCGTCGCCGAGGACCTGCTCGGCATCCATCCGCGCAAGGTCTGGTTCTTTCCGCAGACCGGCAAGGTGATGGTGCAGCGCCTGCCGCACGCGCACGAGGCCGAAGTGGCCGCCGCCGAATCGGCCGTGCGTGCCCGCCTGTCCAAAGCCCCGGTCACCGGCGGCGTGGAGTTGTTCGAATGAGCCCACAACAGCCCTGCCGCGTTTTGATCGTGGACGACTCGGCGCTGGTCCGGCAGATCCTGAGCGACCTGCTGGCCCGCGACCCCGGCATCGAGGTCGTCGGCACCGCCTCGGACCCGTTGATCGCCCGCGACAAGATCAAGCGGCTGAACCCGGACGTGCTGACCCTGGACGTGGAAATGCCACGCATGGACGGGCTGGCCTTCCTGGAAAGCCTGATGCGCCTGCACCCGCTGCCGGTGGTGATGGTGTCCTCGCTGACCGAGCGCGGCGCCGACACCACCCTGCAGGCGCTGGCGCTGGGCGCGGTGGACTTCGTCGCCAAGCCCAAGCTCGACGTCGCCCGCGGACTGGAGGGCTACGCCGAGGAAATCTGCGCCAAGGTGAAGGCCGCCGCGCGCTCGCGGGTGCGGGCGCTGGCCGTGCCCTCGCAACCCAAGCGCACCCTGGACACGTTGCCGGCCAGCAGCAGCGCCCCGTCGCTCAAGTTCCGCACCACCGACCGCCTGATCGCCATCGGCTCCTCCGCCGGCGGCACCGAGGCGCTGCGCGTGGTGCTGGAGATGATGCCGGCCGACGCCCCGGCCATCGTCGCCTCCCTCGAAACACAAATCGCCGCGGTGCCCGGCGCCGGAGGCGGGCGCCGCGGCGATTTGTGTTTCGATGCCGACGCCCCGGCCATCGTCCTCACCCAGCACCTGCCGGCCAGCTTCAGCAGCGCCTTTGCCGAACGCCTGGACCGCCACTCGGCCATGTCCGTGCGCGAGGCCAGCGACGGCGAAGCGATCCTGCCCGGCCATGCCTACCTGCCGGTCGGCGGCCGCCACCTGCGCATCATCCGCGACGGCGCCCGCTGGCGCTGCCGCATCGACGACAGCGCGCCGGTGAACCTGCACAAGCCGGCGGTGGACGTGCTGTTCCGCTCGGTCGCGCAGAACGCCGGCGCCAACGCGGTCGGCGCCATCCTCACCGGCATGGGCGACGACGGCGCCCGCGGCCTGCTGGAAATGAAACAGGCCGGCGCCCGCACGCTGGTGCAGGACGAGGCCACCAGCGTGGTCTGGGGCATGCCCGGCGCCGCGTTCAAGCTCGGCGCCGCCGACGAAGTGGTACCGCTGGAACAGGTCGCCGCGCGCCTGCTGGCCTGGTCGCAACAGGGTTGATCCAGCGGCCGGAAACAAGCATGACGGCAACCGATTCGCCCGCCGCGACACCCCGCGTGCCCGACGCCGGCCTGCCGGCCCCTGCTCCTGATGCCGGGCAGCACCGGATGCGGCAGCTGTCGCAGGCACTGGACTGCAGCGACAACGGCATCGTCCTGTGCGACCGCAACGCCCGCATCCACTACATCAACGAAGGCTTCACCCGCATGTTCGGCCATCGCCCGGAAGAGGCGATAGGCAAGCGGCCACGTGACCTGATCCGCGGCCCGCATACCGACTCGGCGACGCTGGAGCAGCTTGGCGCCCGCCACCGCGCCGGCCACGCCCACCGCGAAGACCTGCTCGGCTACCGCAAGGATGGCAGCCCGCTGTGGCTGTCGGTGGTGGCCACGCCGCTGGGCGGCGGTGACGACGGCCTGCTGGTCAACGTATTCACCGACATCACCGCCGCCAAGATCCACGAAGTGCTCAGCGGCAAGGTGTTGTACGCGCTGGTGCACGAGGAACCGCTGGCCGCGACCGCCGCGCTGGTGTGCCGCGAAATCGAACGCGTGGCCCCCGACCTGCTGGTTTCCGTCGCCCGCCACGAGGCCAACGGCGAGCTGCAGCTGCTCGCCGCACCGGGACTGCCGCCCGCGTTCGGCATTTCCGCCACCTGCCCGCTGGTCGCCCAGCGCGGGCGGCCGGTGGAAGTGGCCGACCTGGCCGACCCGACCTGCGGCAACTGCCATGCGCAGGCGTCCGCGCTGGGCCTGCGCGCATGCTGGTCGTACCCGATCCGCTCGACCTCCGGACAGGTACTGGGCGTACTCTCCTTCCACAGCCGCCACCCCGGCCAACCCTCGCCCTGGCACCGCAAGCTGGCCGAGCTTGGCCAGTACCTGTGCGCGCTGGCGCTGGAACGCGAGCAGGCGCGCTCGCGCATGCACCGGCTGGCGTTCTACGACGTGCTCACCGGCCTGCCCAACCGGGTGATGTTCAGCGCCCTGTGCGAACAGCCGCTGCAACTGGCCGAACAGCAGCCCATGCCGATGGCGCTGCTGTTCGTCGACCTGGACCGCTTCAAGCGCCTGAACGAAAGCCAGGGCCATGCCGCCGCCGACGGCCTGCTGCGCGACCTCGCCCACCACTTGCAGGAACTGGCCGGTGCCGAGGCGGTGGTCGGCCGCCAGGTCGGTGATGAATTCGTGCTGCTGGTGCCGCAATGCCCGCAGCACCGGGCCGCGCTGTTGTGCGAACAACTGCTGGCGATGATCGCCGCGCCGCGCGTGGTCGGCAGCCTCATCGTCCATGCCAGCGCCAGCATCGGCGTGGCGATGTACCCGGAGGACGGCCGCGGCATCGACACCCTGCTGCAGCACGCCGACCTAGCGATGCGCCGGGCCAAGGACGAGGGCGGTGCCCGCTTCCGCTTCTTCAGCGCCGACATGAACCGGCTGGCGCAGGAACGCCTGCTGCTGGAAGCCACCCTGCGCGACTCGCTGCAGCGCGGCGGGCTGCGCCTGCACTACCAGCCGCAGCTGCACGGCGACGGCGGCCTGTATGGCGTGGAAGCGCTGCTGCGCTGGAAGCACCCGCACCTGGGCGACATCCCGCCGGCCCGCTTCGTGCCGCTGGCCGAGGAATGCGGGCTGATGACGCCGTTGAGCTACTGGGTGCTGGAGGAAGCCTGCCGCCAGTTGGCCGACTGGCGCGCGCGCGGCATCGCGGTGCCACGCGTGGCGGTGAACCTGTCGGCCAGCACCTTCGAGCAACCCGGGCTGGTCGAACAGGTGCGCGGCCTGCTGCAGCGCCACCACCTGCCCGCCGCCGCGCTGGTGCTGGAAATCACCGAGGGCGTGATGCTCTCCGAGCAGCCGCAGGTGCCGGCCAACCTGCACGCGCTGCATGCGCTGGGCGTGCAGCTGTCGCTGGACGACTTCGGCACCGGCTATTCCAGCCTCAGCCACCTGCATCGCCTGCCGATCAGCGAGATGAAGCTGGACCGCAGCTTCATCGGCGAGATCGGCCACGACCCGGCCGCCGCCGCGCTGATCCTGTCGGTGCTGCGCATCGGCGAGAGCCTGGGCAAGCACGTGGTTGCCGAAGGCGTGGAAACCGAGGAGCAGCGCCGCTTCCTGATCGACAACGGCTCGCCGGTACTGCAGGGCTACCTCTACGCCCCGGCCTTGCCGGCCGATACGTTCGAGCACTGGCTTGAAAACAGGAACGAGTGAAGCAGAGTGGGGAACAAGAGAAGGCCGAAGTCCGTCATCGCGAAGCCCGTCATTTCCACGCAGGCGAAAATCGCTCCCCGGCTGTTGCCTGCATGTCGCGCAGCAATGGCAGCCTGCCTGCGCAGGGATGGCGACGTTGGCCATGACTTCTCCGCAAGCCTGATAATGCGCGGCAGCACCAACGCCGCCCAAGGAGCGCCCCCATGACTGCCACCGGCACGGACACCCTCACCCGCCACGACCAGCACGGGCGTTATCCACGCGCGGAAACCGCCGACGACTTCCGCCACAACCTGGCCGTGGTCCGCGCCCGCATCGACGCCGCCTGCCGGCGCACCGGGCGCGATGCGGCCGGCGTGCGCCTGCTGCCGGTCAGCAAGACCATCGACGAGGCGCGCATCCGTCAGGCTCATGCCGCCGGTTGCCGCTTCCTCGGCGAGAACAAGGTGCAGGAAGCCCACCACAAGTGGGAAGCGATGCAGGACCTGCACGACCTGCACTGGTCGGTGATCGGCCACCTGCAGACCAACAAGGCCAAGCTGGTGGCACGCTTCGCCAGCGAGTTCCAGGCGCTGGACAGCCTGCGCCTGGCAGAGACGCTGGACCGGCGCCTGCAACTGGAAGGCCGCCAGCTGGACGTGTTCGTGCAGGTCAACACCTCGCAGGAAGACAGCAAGTACGGGTTGGACCCGGCCGACGTGCCGGCCTTCATCCGCGCACTGCCGCAGTTCTCCGCACTGCGCGTGCGCGGGCTGATGACGCTGGCGCTGTTCTCCGAGGACAGCGTGCGCGTGCGTGCCTGCTTCGTGCGCCTGCGCGAGCTGCGCGAGCGCCTGCGCCAGGACGCACCGGACGGCATCGGCCTGGACGAACTGTCGATGGGCATGTCCGGCGACTTCGAGATCGCCATCGAGGAAGGCGCCACCGTGGTGCGCGTCGGCCAGGCCATCTTCGGCGCGCGTGCGGTACCCGACAGCCATTATTGGCCCACCAGCGGCAGCTGAATGCAGCGCCGGTTTCACGCCCTGCGCTCCCCCAAAGTCACTAAACTTTCCCGCCGCATCTCCCTCCGGAACGACCGATGTTCTCCTGGCTCCTGGCCCTGCTGCTCGCCCTGACCCTCTGGGGCCTGACCTCCGCCTGGCTGTGGCTGGTCAAGCGCCGCAATACCGAGAACCAGCATGGCCTGGCCGCGCTGGCCGGCATGCGCTGGCGCGAGTTCTCGCAGATCGTGCACCGCGCCCTGAGCGAGCAGCGCAACCTGCACGAGCTGGTCAGTGACGAGGAAAACGCGGACCGCCGCACCAGCAGCGACTTCCTGATGGAAGGCAAGGAACGTTGGCTGATCAGCTGCAAGCACGGGCGCGCCTACCGGCTGGGCGCGACCTCCATCACCGAGATGGCCACCGCCCAGCAGCTGACCGGCGCCGGCAGGGGCGTGCTGATCACCGAGGGCCGGGTCGAGCGCGATGGCCTGGCCGCGGCGCAGAAACATGGCATCGAGGTGCTCGACGAGCGCAACCTGTGGCGCGCGCTCGCGCCATTCGTGCCCGATGACACCCGGCAGACCGTCATCGGCGTCGCCCGCCGCGAGGCCATGCGCCAGACCGGCATTGCCGCACTGGGCGCGCTCACCGTGGGCCTGCTGGCCGGACTGGGCTACCAGACGACGCTGCACGAGGACGACGCACTGCCGGCGGCCCGTGCCACCAGCGCAGCGGCCGCCGCCGACAAGCCCCGGGTTCCGGCCACACCCGCCGCTGCCGAAACCGAAGCGGCCACGCCTGCCGGCGCCACCGACGCCACCGATAACACCGCGATGGCGGCCGAGGACCTCATCCAGAACCCCGATGCAGCCACCTTGCAGCGCTACCAGCAGGCCGTCTCCCGGAAGCTGGCCGGCACCCCGGGCATCATCAGCGGCATCTGGCTGACCCGCAGCACCCTGTCGATCGAGCGCAGCGCCGACGACGCCACGGTATGGCCATTGATCTGCCGCGAAGTCGAACGCTACCCGGCCCTGCGCACCACCCGCATCCAGCTCAATCCGCGCCCCGGCACCAACGAACCGGTGCGCTGGCGGCAGTGCAGCACCATTTGAAGGCGGAAGTGAGTGGAGAGAAGTGAGAAGTGAGAAAGATCAAGAGCGATCTCCGCCTGCATGGGGTGATGGCAGCGCCGGCTTTTTCTCGCTTCTCGCTTCTCTTCACTCACTCCTTGCCCCGCCCCCCGGTGCGAAACGCGCCACCAGGTCGTAGGCATCGCCGAGGAACATCTGCCGCACCCAGGTGATGGGCTGCTCGCCGAGCCAGGTCTGGCGGTCGATCACCAGACAAGCGGTACCCGGCGGCACCTGCAGCAGCGCCGCCTCGCCGGCATCGGCGGCCACCGCGCTGATGCGGTGCTGGCCGCGCGTCCACGACACGTTCTGCAGCAGCCAGCTGCCCGGCGCGTGTCGTGAAAAATCCACATCCAATGTCTCCGGCACCGCTTCCGGGTTGATCAACCGCCGTTCCAGCGCCAGCGGCCTGCCATCGGCCAGGTGCAGGCAGCGCATCGCCAGCAATTTGTTCTTGCCGACCAGCCGCACTTCCTCGGCCACCTCGGCGCGCGCTTTGCGGTGTGCGCGTTCCAGCAGGCGGAAGCCGTAGACGTGGCCGCGCCCACCCACCGCCAACGCGATGTCGGGGATCTCCAGCGCCACCTGCTCCAGGTGCGGCGACTGCCGTGCCACGAACGACCCGGCGCGGCGGCGGCGCTCGATCATGCCACTCTCGGCCAGCGCGGTGAGCACCTTGTTCACCGTCATCCGCGAGCAGCCGTACTGCGCCATCAGCTCGTGCTCGAACGGGATGCGGAAGCCCGGCATCCATTCGCCGCTGAGGATGCGGCCTTCGATGTCGCCACGGATACGCTGGTTGAGGCTGGGCGCCTTCTTCCTGTCCTTGTCCACGCGTGCGTTCAACCCAGTATCCGTTGCAGCGCCGCACGATAACGCATGGCCACGGCGTCGCGGTGGACGTGGCGGCCGTCGCGTACCCACTGCCGGCCGTTGCGCCACACCGAGCGCACCGCGCCGCCGCGTGCGGCGAACACCCGGCTGTCGAGCAGCGCATCGCCTTCGCGGCCTTCCAGCGAAGGGTGCGACGTATCCAGCTCGACCAGATCGGCCGGCGCCCCCACCGACAAGCCGGCCTGCATGCCCAATGCCTGCGCCGCGCCGGCCTGCGCCTGCTGGTACAGCCAGCGGCCGCTGGACAGCTCGCCCGGCGACACCACGTTGCGCCCGCGCAGGGCCAGGCGCTGGCCGTATTCGAGCAGGCGCAGTTCCTCGGCTGCGTCGATCAGCACGTTGGAATCGGAGCCGACGCCGAAGCGCCCGCCCTGCCCCACGAATTCGCGCATCGGAAACAGACCGTCGCCGAGGTTGGCCTCGGTGATCGGGCACAGGCCGGCCACCGCGCCGCTGGCGGCGATGCCGCGCACTTCGTCGTCTACCAGATGGGTGGCATGCACCAGACACCAGCGCTCGTCCACCGGCACGTTGCCCAGCAGCCATTGCACCGGGCGCTGCCCGCTCCACGCCAGGCAGGCGTCGACCTCGCGCACCTGCTCGGCGATGTGGATGTGGATCGGCCCGTCCACCAGTGCCGGCAGTGCCTGCAACTGCTGCGGCGTGCACGCGCGCAGGCTGTGCGGGGCCAGCCCCAGCACCGCATCCTGCATGTCGTGCAGCGCCTGCCGGCAGCCGTCCAGCAGCGCGGCGAAACCTTCGATGTCATGCAGGAACCGGCGCTGCGCCGGCAACGGCGCGGCACCGCCGAAATCGCCGTGCGCGTAGAACACCGGCAACAGGGTCAGGCCCAATCCGGTCGCGTTCGCGGCGGCGGCGATGCGACCTGCCATTTCGGCATGGTCGGCGTAACGCCGGCCATCCGACGCGTGGTGCAGGTAATGGAATTCGCCGACGCGGGTGAAGCCGGATTCCAGCATTTCCATGTAGGCCTGCTCGGCCACGGCCTGGAGGTCGTCCGGGCCGAGCCGGTCGAGGAAGCGGTACATCAGCTCGCGCCAGCTCCAGAAGCTGTCGCCCGAACGCCCGCCCACCTCGGTCAGCCCGGCCATCGCCCGCTGGAACGCATGGCTGTGCAGGTTGCCCAGCCCCGGCACCACCGCGCCCAGCGGCTGCGCGCCGGGGTCGGCCGGCGCGTCGGCCGCCACCGCAATGATCCGCCCGTCCGCGCAATCGATGCGCACATCACGTGCCCAGCCCTGCGGCAGCAGGGCCTGTGCGGCATGGAAACGCTGCGGATTGGAAACTTCGTTCGCCATCGCTGGACACTCCCGGTAACTGCTGATTATTGTATATACAAATAGACGCGAGAGACGCGCATGCACTGCGATACGGTCTGGCACAACGCCCACCTGATGACGCTCGAAGATGCAGCGGGCGGGCTGGGCATCGTCCGCGACGGCATCGTCGCCGCACGCGATGGCCGCATCGTCCATGCCGGCCCCGCCGCCGGCGCACCCGCGTTCGACGCCGCGCAGCGCATCGACTGCGGCGGCCGCTGGATCGGCCCCGGCCTGATCGACTGCCATACCCACCTCGTCTACGCCGGCAACCGCGCCAACGAGTTCGAGCAGCGCCTGCAGGGCGTGAGCTACGCCGACATCGCCCGCACCGGCGGCGGCATCGTTTCCACCGTGCGTGCCACCCGGCAAGCCGACGATGCGGCGTTGTTGAAGGCCACCCTGCCCCGCCTCGACGCGATGCTGGCAGAAGGCGTCACCACCATCGAGATCAAATCCGGTTACGGGCTGACCCTGGACGACGAGCGCAAGCAACTGCGCGTGGCGAAGCAGCTCGCGCAACTGCGCAAGGTCGAGGTCGTCCCCACCTTCCTCGGCGCGCACGCGGTGCCGCCGGGGCGGCAGGCGCAGGAATATCTCGACGAAGTGTGCAACGTGATGCTGCCGGCCATCGCCGCCGAAGGGCTGGCCGAGGCGGTGGACGTGTTCTGCGAGAACATCGCCTTCTCGCGCGACCAGGCCGCGCAGCTGTTCGCCGCCGCCCGTGCGCACGGGCTGGCGGTCAAGATCCACGCCGAGCAACTGAGCAACCAGCATGGCGCCGAACTGGCCGCGCAACACGGCGCGCTGTCGGCCGACCACATCGAGCATCTGGACGACGCCGGTATCGCCGCGATGCGCGCGGCCGGCACCGTCGCCGTGCTGCTGCCCGGCGCCTACTACTTCACCCGCGACACCACCCCGCCGCCAATCCAGAAACTGCGCGAGGCCGGCGTGCCGCTGGCGCTGGCCACCGACAGCAACCCCGGCACCTCGCCGCTGACCAGCCCGCTGCTGGCGATGAACATGGCCGCCACCCTGTTCCGCATGACCGTGGACGAGTGCATCGCCGGCTTCACCCGCGAAGCGGCGCGCGCGCTTGGGCGCCATGAGTGCATCGGCCGGCTTGCCGCCGGCATGGACTGCGACCTCGCCCTCTGGGACATCGACGCCCCGGCCGACCTGGTCTACCGCATGGGCTTCAATCCCCTGCACGCCCGCGTGTTCCGCGGGCAACAAACACACCCCGCATCCCCGACCCCTGTAGGAGCGACGTGAGTCGCGACCGAAGCTTTCCCGGCAAAGCCCACCGCGACTCACGTCGCTCCTACAACAGCCTCCCATCCCCGCCTTGCAATCCACTGGAGTAACCCGATGAATTCCCCCCTCGTGCTTCGCCCCGGCCACGTTCCGCTGGCGCAATGGCGACAGGTCTACCGCGGCGCCAGCGTGCGCCTGGACGCATCGGCGCAGGCCGCGGTGCTGCGCAGCGCGCAGGTGGTCGAAGCCATCGTCGCCAAGGGCGCGCCGGTGTACGGCATCAATACCGGCTTCGGCAAGCTGGCCAGCGTGCGCATCGAGCGCGAGGATCTTGAAACCCTGCAGCGCAACATCGTGCTGTCGCATGCCGCGGGCGTCGGCGAGCCGATGCCGGCCAGCGTGGTGCGGCTGATGATGGCGCTCAAGCTCACCAGCCTCGCGCAGGGCGCTTCCGGCATCCGTCCGCAGACGCTGGCGCTGCTCGAAGCCATGCTGCAGAAGGACGTGGTACCGGTGGTGCCGTGCCAGGGCTCGGTCGGCGCGTCCGGCGACCTCGCGCCGCTGTCGCACCTTGCCAGCGTGATGATCGGCGTCGGCGAAGCCTTCGTCGGCGGCGTGCGCATGTCCGCCGAACAGGCGTTCAGGCAGGCCGGGCTGGAACCGCTGGTACTGGGTGCGAAGGAAGGCTTGGCGTTGCTCAACGGCACCCAATATTCCACCGCCTACGCACTGGCCGGCCTGTTCGACATCGAAACCGTGTTCCAGGCCGCGCTGGTCACCGGCGCGCTGTCGGTGGAAGCGGCGAAGGGCTCGGATACGCCGTTCGACCCTCGCATCCACGGCATCCGTGGCCAGCGCGGGCAGATCGCCACCGCCGCCGCGCTGCGCACGCTGATGGCCGGCTCGGCGATCCGCGAATCGCACCGCGACAACGACGTGCGCGTGCAGGACCCGTACTGCCTGCGCTGCCAGCCGCAGGTGATGGGCGCGGCCTTCGACGTGATCCGGCAAGCGGCGACCACGCTGGAAATCGAGGCCAACGGCGTGTCCGACAACCCGCTGGTGTTCACCGATACCGGCGAAGCGCTGAGCGGCGGCAACTTCCACGCCGAGCCGGTGGCCTTCGCCGCCGACATGCTGGCGATGGCCGTGTGCGAGATCGGCTCGATCAGCGAGCGCCGCGTCGCCATGCTGGTCGACCCGGCGCTGTCCGGCCTGCCCGCCTTCCTTACCCCGAAGCCGGGCCTGAACTCCGGTTTCATGATCCCGCAGGTCACTGCTGCGGCACTGGTGTCGGAAAACAAGCAGCGCGCCTACCCGGCCAGCGTCGATTCGATCCCCACCTCGGCCAATCAGGAAGACCACGTGTCGATGGCTGCGCACGGCGCGCGCCGCCTGCTGGCGATGGCGGAAAATGCCGCCAACGTCATCGGCATCGAACTGCTGGCCGCCGCGCAGGGCTGCGACTTCCACGCCCCACTGCGCTCCAGCGATGCACTGGAGAAGGTGCGCGCCACCCTGCGCTCGCAGGTGCCGACGCTGCAGGACGACCGCTATTTCCACCCGGACATGGTCGCGGCTACCAACCTCGTCCGCAGCGGCGCGCTGGCCGTTGGCCTGGACGATCTGCTGCCGCGCGTGGAGCCCATCGCATGAACGCTTCCCGCCCCGACTGGCTCCAACTCCATGAGGGCGACGCCCCGCTGATCGTCAGCTTCCCCCACACCGGCAGCGACCTCCCCGGCGAACTGACCGGCCGCTTCGTCTCGCCGTGGCTGGCACGGCGCGATGCCGACTGGTGGGTGCACGAGCTGTACGCCTTCGCCCGCGGACTCGGCGCCACCACCGTGCGCTCGACCCTCTCGCGTTCGGTCATCGACCTCAACCGTGACCCATCCGGCATCTCGCTGTATCCCGGCCAGAACACCACCGGCCTGTGCCCGACCACCACCTTCGACAACCAGCCGCTGTACCGCGACGGCATGGCGCCGGACGAAGCGGAGATCGCGCGCCGTCGCGACACGTATTTCGCGCCCTACCACGCCGCGCTGGCTGAACAGATCGCACGCCTGCGGCAACGCCACGGCACCGTGGTGGTGTACGACGCGCATTCGATCCGCTCGCGCATCCCGCACCTGTTCGACGGCGAACTGCCGCAGTTCAACATCGGCACAAACAACGACACCACCTGCGACAACGCGCTGACCGACGTGGTCGAGAACCTGTGTGCGCTGAGCAGGCTGGGCCATGTGCGCAATGGCCGCTTCAAGGGCGGCTGGATCACCCGCCACTACAGCGACATCCCCGGCGGCGTGCACACCCTGCAGATGGAGCTGGCCTGCCGCGGCTACATGCACGAGCCCGCCAGCATCGACGAGGGCAACTGGCCCACCCCCTACAGCCCCGACCACGCCACCCCAGTGCGCGACACCCTCCAGCAGGTGCTTCGTGCCTGCCTCGATTTTGCTATGCGTGCGAATCCCTCGCAAAAGCCCGCGCACCCAGGTGCGGACTCTTCACCAGGAGCAGATGCATGACCCGCCACGACCCCACCCGCAGCCCGCGCGCGCCGCGCGGCAACACGCTCAACTGCAAATCCTGGCAGACCGAAGCGCCGTTCCGCATGTTGCAGAACAACCTCGACGCCGAAGTGGCCGAAGACCCCACCTCGCTGGTGGTCTATGGCGGCATCGGCCGCGCCGCGCGCGACTGGGAGAGCTACGACAGGATCCTGGAAACGCTGAAGCGGCTGGACGACAACCAGACCCTGCTGGTGCAATCCGGCAAGCCGGTCGGCGTGTTTCCCACCCATCCCGACGCGCCGCGCGTGCTGATCGCCAACTCCAACCTGGTGCCGCACTGGGCCGACTGGGAGCACTTCAACGAGCTCGATAAAAAGGGCCTGATGATGTATGGCCAGATGACGGCCGGCTCGTGGATCTACATCGGTTCGCAGGGCATCGTGCAGGGCACCTTTGAGACCTTCGTCGAGATGGGCCGCCAGCACTACGGCGGCAGCCTGACCGGCAAATGGATCCTCACCGCCGGCCTCGGCGGCATGGGTGGTGCGCAACCATTGGCCGCCTCGCTGGCCGGCGCCAGCAGCCTGACCATCGAATGCCGCCAGAGCAGCATCGACTTCCGCCTGCGCACCCGCTACGTGGACGAACAGGCCAGCGACATCGACGACGCACTGACGCGCATCGCCAAATACACCGCCGCCGGCGAGGCCAAATCGATTGCATTGCTCGGCAACGCTGCCGAAATCCTGCCCGAACTGGTGCGCCGCGGCGTGCGCCCGGACTGCGTGACCGACCAGACCAGTGCGCATGACCCGGTGCACGGCTACCTGCCGATCGGTTGGACCGTCGAACAGTGGCTCGCCGAACAGAAGACCAACCCGGGAAAGGTGCGCGACGCAGCCAAGGCCGCCATGCGCGTGCACGTCGAAGCCATGCTCGCCTTCCATGCGCAGGGCATCCCCACCGTGGATTACGGCAACAACATCCGCCAGATGGCCTTCGACGAAGGCCTGAAGAATGCGTTCGATTTCCCCGGCTTCGTGCCCGCCTACGTGCGCCCGCTGTTCTGCCGCGGCGTCGGCCCGTTCCGCTGGGTGGCACTCTCCGGCGACCCGGAAGATATCTACAAGACCGACGCCAAGGTCAAGGAAATCATCGCCGACGACCCGCACCTGCACCGCTGGCTGGACATGGCGCGCGAGCGCATCAGTTTCCAGGGTCTGCCGGCGCGCATCTGCTGGGTCGGCCTCGGCCTGCGCCACAAGCTCGGTTTGGCGTTCAACGAAATGGTGCGCAACGGTGAACTCAAGGCTCCGGTGGTGATCGGCCGCGACCATCTCGACTCCGGCAGCGTCGCCTCGCCCAACCGCGAGACCGAAGCGATGAAGGACGGTTCCGACGCCGTGTCCGACTGGCCGCTGCTCAACGCCATGCTCAACGTCGCCGGCGGCGCGACATGGGTGAGCCTGCACCACGGCGGCGGCGTCGGCATGGGCTACAGCCAGCACTCCGGTGTGGTCATCGTCTGCGACGGCAGCGAAGCCGCCGAGCAGCGCATTGCCCGCGTGCTGTGGAACGACCCCGGCACCGGCGTCATGCGCCACGCCGATGCCGGCTACGACATCGCCATCGACTGCGCGAAGGAAAAGGGGCTGGACCTGCCGGGGATTCTCGGCTGACCCAGGGCCAACCTGGGGTTCCCTCCATTCCTGGAAAGAACCTTCACGTCAAACCGGCATGGCCTTCCTTCGCGGAAGGCCATGCCATTTCCGCACCCCTGCATAGGGCGCAGCCATGCCGCAGCCACGATATGGTATCCCCGCCCCGTCGTCGCACACAGTGATTCACCAGCCCAATCCGGGCCTTCACCCCTTGGCACCACCGACCACGAGAATGCCCATGAATCCGGTCATCCGCGACGAGCGCCCCACCGACATCAACGCCATCACCCACCTCACCGAAGCCGCGTTCGCTACTGCACCCCATACCAGCCATACCGAACACTTCATCGTCGCCGCCCTGCGCAGGGCCGGGCAGCTGAGCATTTCGCTGGTGGCGCTGGAAGGCGACGACCTCGTGGGCCATGTCGCGGTATCGCCGGTGACGCTCACCTCCGGCGACTCGGGCTGGTACGGACTGGGCCCCATCTCCGTACGCCCGGACCGGCAAGGCCGCGGCATCGGCTCGGCACTGATGGTTGAAGCCATCGAGCGGCTCGGCGCAATCGGGAGTGCCGGCTGTGTGCTGTTGGGTGATCCAGCGTATTACGCCCGCTTCGGGTTCACGGCATGCGAACAGCTGGTGTTGCCCGGTGTGCCGGCGGAATACTTTCAGGCGTTGCCGCTGGCTGATGGAATACCTGCCGCCGAAGTCAGCTATCACACTGCATTCGAGGCGAGTGCCTGATGGGGCCGCCCCGGTACCGGCTCATGACCGGCTTTCGCCACAAGTGAAATGGGCCAGTGCCGGAATCAGGCCGCTCCATTGCGGCGCTGCCCTGCACACCAACGGCAATACACCGACGTGCCCTTCCGCCGTACCCTTCAGTGGCGGGCACGGCGGGTGCGTTTCCCACCGTTGCCATGCGCCGTCGCGCGGCTCTGCGCGAACTCCGGGAAGGCCTCGGCCAGCGGCATCGCATCCGGCAGGATGTAGAAAACCCCACCCTGTTCGAACGTCAGGCGGATGATCCGCTCGTAGAACCCGGGCGAAACGTTGATGCAACCGTGGGTGACGCGGTTGTCGTCCGGCGAAGGCGATGCAAGGCGTTCGGGACGTCTCTCGGCAGGGACGCCGGTAGCGGTCGGGTGGATGGAAACCGCCGAATCATAGTCCACCCACAGCACCCGCCCGGCATCGATCGACGGGCCGAAACCGCCCACGAAGCGCCCCGCGGGCGTCGTGCGATCCCGCCCCGGAATCTCGCGAAGCGCGAGACCGGCGACACCGGGGGCTATGTGGTCGCCGACCGCCGAGCCGAACAATGCCGGCGCCGCACCGCGGAGCCGGCCGTCGCCGCCGAACACCAGGATCTGTGCAGCGGCCTTGTCCATGATCGCGAAGGGATAACCTTCGCTGTCCCGGGTTGCGACAACCCAACCCGCGAGCTCGATTACCGTATCGGACACATCCTGGCCCTGCGGAAGCTGATCGACGGCGGCTGCCGGTTGTGCGGCGGCATCCCCGGCGCTGGCCACGCCGATGCTCGCGGATGCCAGCACCAGTGCAAGCATGGCATGAACGGCCCGGACTGAGGCGTATCTGTACATACGGATGGGGGGTTGCTCCTCGGGAACGGTGGCGGCATGACGAAAGGAACCGGTGGCCGCAAGGGCCACCGGGTTCCTGATTCAGGCGTTGCGAATCGTGCAACAGCGACTAACCGCGCGCTGCACGGCGAGGTGCCGTTTCGAGCTGCTGGACGCGACCTTCGATCTGGTCCAGGCGTTGATTGGCCCGCTGCGCGGACTGGTTGGCGGATTCGGCGCTCTGCGCCGCGCCCTGTACCCTCGAGTCGAGTTGATCGAGGCGTGTGTTGATCGTTGCAAAGTCGTCCTTGTAGGTGGCGCAGGCGCCAAGGCCCACGGTGACGGCGATCGCCACACCAAGCGTACGTGCCGTCTTCAGATGCTGTTTGGTCAGGAACATTCCACTCCTCCTTCTTCGGGGAGCTTGGAATATAGCGGTCTTTCAGACGAAGCCCTGACCCGCCTTCAGCTGATGTTGGAACACGTGGACGGGCCGTGAAGGCCGAGCGTCAGCTGGCACTTGCCAACAGATCAAGGCCGGACATCGGCGGCACGCTGGCCGGGCCCCAATGGGTCAGATGGCTGGACGCCATCCGCAAACGAAAAGAGCCGCTTGTGCGGCTCCCTTCGTCACCAACGCGTGGATCGGCTCACGAACGCAGCGGAATCACCCGGATCTCGACGCGGCGGTTCTGCGCGCGACCGGCCTCGGTGTCGTTGCTGGCGATCGGATAGGACTTGCCGGCGCCCAGCGTCTCGATGCGCTCGCGCTGCACGCCCTGCGCGCTGAGGTAGGCGGCCACGGCGTCGGCGCGCTCCTTGGAGATGCGGTTGTTCACCGCGTCGGTGCCGATGCTGTCGGTGTGGCCGACCACTTCGATCATGGTCTGGTTGTACTCGGCCAAGGTCGAAGCCACGCCGTTGAGCGCGCCGTAGAACTGCGGCTTGAGCGTGGTCTTGTTGAAGTCGAAAGTGATGCCGTCGGGCAGGTTCAGGGTGATGTTGTCGCCCTGGCGCTGCACGTCGATGCCGGTGTTGGCGGTGCGCTCGCGCAGCGCGCGCTCCTGGCGGTCCTGGTAGTTGCCGACGGCCGCGCCGCCCAGCGCGCCGATGCCGGCACCGATCATCGCGTGCTGGCGGCGCTCGGTGGCGCTGCTGCCGCTGAGCAGGCCGGCGGCGGTACCGATGGCGGCGCCGATCAGCGCGCCCTTGCCGGTGCGGTTCTGCTGCTGGGTCGGGTTGCCGTAGGGGTCGCTCTGCACATACGAGCCGCCGGTGGCACAGGCCGAAAGCACCGCGGCGGCCACCAGGCCAATGGAGACGTTGCGGAAAGTGGTACGGGCAGTCATGGGACTCTCCTTGCGTGGGCCGGCGCCGCCGGCATGGAATACGCCGGCAGCATAAACAGCGCGACGCGATAAGCGCATGACGATGCCGGCACCGTCACGGCCTCCATTCATCTACCTGTCCACGCATTCATGGGCAGCACCAGGGCCCTCCCGCTCAGGATTCGCCGGCCGCTCTCCAGTCGGCGCTGTAGAGCTGCCAGTCGCCATCATGCTCGCGCCAGCCACTGGTCACCTGCCAGAGCTGCCCGCGCTCGGGCAGGAAACCGCCGTTGCCGCCGGTCAGCAGCACGGTGAAGCGTACCGTGGCCGTGCCCTGTCCCATTTCCACCTCCAGCGGCCCGGTGCGCACACCGACCTTGGCATTGAGCAGCAACTGGCCGCGCAGCAGGCGTTCCAGTCCGTCGCGGTCCAGCCCGTCGTTGCCGATGAAGTCCGCCGCCACCCGTGCCATGAACGCCTTGGGCTGGCCGTTTTCCGCCGCTTCCTGCATCGCCGCCACCTCCCCGCGCAGGCGCTGCTCCGGCGCATGCCGGGCACAGGCGGCCAGCGCGCAGGCGATCAATGCAATACGCAGGCAGTTCAATACTGTTCGAGCCATCCCCCCTCCCTTCGCCTTTTCCATTCTGAACGGTATGCTGCCACCAACGGCGGCGCCGTGCCGGGCCGCACATTCGATACAAACCACATGCAAATCCTGGAGGGGAAGATGAATCGGGAACGTCCGTGGCTGCAGAGTTATCCCGCTGGCGTGCCGGCGGAGATCGATGTCGAGGAGTTCCGCTCCGTCGTCTCGGTGTTCGACGCTTCCGTCGCCCGCTTCCGCGACCGCCCCGCCTATTCCAACTTCGGCAAGACCCTCACCTACGGCGAGGCCGATGCGCTGGTCAGCCAGTTCGCCGCCTACCTGCTGGGCGAGCTGCAGCTGAAGAAGGGCGACCGCGTCGCGGTGATGATGCCCAACTGCCTGCAATACCCGATCGCCACCTTCGGCATCCTGCGCGCCGGCCTGACCGTGGTGAACGTCAACCCGCTCTATACCGCGCGCGAGCTCAAGCACCAGCTGGTCGATGCCGGCGCCGCGGTGCTGGTGGTGGTGGACAACTTCGGCGACACCGTGCAGCAGGTCATCGCCGACACCCCGGTCAAGCAGGTCGTCACCACCGGGCTGGGCGACATGCTCGGCTTCCCCAAGGGTGCGATCGTCAACTTCGTGCTCAAGTACGTGAAGAAGATGGTGCCGGACCATCACATCCCCGGCGCCATCCGCTTCCGCGAGGCACTGCGTCTGGGCAGCGGCCACACGCTGCCGCCGGTGGAGATCAGCCACGACGACATCGCCTTCCTGCAGTACACCGGTGGCACCACCGGCGTGGCCAAGGGCGCGATGCTCACCCACCGCAACCTGATCGCCAACATGCAGCAGGCCTCGGCGTGGATCTCCGCCTCCGGCGTCAAGCCCGGCGAGGAAGTCATCATCACCGCGTTGCCGCTGTACCACATCTTCGCGCTGACCGCGAACGGGCTGGTCTTCATGAAGCTCGGCGGGCTCAACTACCTGATCACCAACCCGCGCGACATGAAGGGCTTCGTCAAGGAGCTCAAGGGCACCCGCTTCACCGCCATCACCGGCGTCAACACGCTGTTCAACGGCCTGCTCAACACGCCCGGCTTCGACGAGGTGGATTTCTCCGCGCTCAAGGTCACCCTCGGCGGCGGCATGGCGGTACAGCGCGCAGTGGCCGAGAAGTGGAAGAAGGTCACCGGCGTCACCCTGGTGGAAGCCTACGGCCTGACCGAGACGTCGCCGGCGGCGTGCATCAACCCGCTGGACCTGGCCGAATACAACGGCGCCATCGGCCTGCCCATCCCCTCCACCGATGCCTGCGTCAAGGACGATGACGGCAACATGGTCGCCACCGGCGAGGTCGGCGAACTGTGCATCCGCGGCCCGCAGGTGATGAAGGGCTACTGGCAACGCCCGGACGAAACCGCCAAGACCATCGATGCCGATGGCTGGCTGCATACCGGCGACATGGCGAAGATGGACGAAAAGGGCTTCTTCTACATCGTCGACCGCAAGAAGGACATGATCCTGGTCTCGGGCTTCAACGTGTACCCGAACGAGGTCGAGGACGTGATCGCGATGATGCCCGGCGTGCTGGAAGTGGCCGCGGTGGGTGTGCCGAGCGAGAAGTCCGGCGAGGTGGTCAAGGTGGTCATCGTCAAGAAGGACCCCAACCTGACCGAGGAGCAGGTCAAGGAGTTCGCCCGCGCCAACCTCACCGGCTACAAGCACCCGCGCATCGTCGAGTTCCGCACCGAACTGCCCAAGACCAACGTCGGCAAGATCCTGCGCCGCGAACTGCGCGACGCCCCGCCGCAGGCCTGACCCCTCCCATCACAGGAACCACCCATGAGCGACCCCGTACTGGAAGTGGTCATCAAGCTGGCCGAAAGCAGCCCCGAAATCGACATCCCGGTCACCCTGACCGTGGGTGGCCTGCTGATCTCCGGGCGCGTCATCAGCCGCGAGAACTACATGCAGGAGAACTGGCTCACCGCCAGCATCGAGGAAGGCATCAAGCAGGCGCTGGAGCAGATCGGCGAGGACCCCAAGCCCGCCGACGGCCACCGCCACTACATCCACCTGCGCGACGTGCGCTATTTCTCGCCGGGCCAGTCACCGACCCCGAGCGTGGGTACGGTGACCTGCCGCATTGCGCTGGCGCACGTTTCCGCCTTCCACTTCGGCTTCCTGTCACTGGCCGAGGGCTGAGCCTCAGCGCGGGCCCCGTAGATGCGGGGCTTGCCCCCGCCGCATGGGGCTTCGCCGGGAAAGCCCTGTATGGGGCAAGCCCCATACCGACGGATCCCCGTTTGTAATGAAAAGGGCCTTGCCATGCCGGCAAGGCCCTTTCGTTTCCGCCATCGGCGATGCGCTCAGGCTTCCGGGCGCATGTACGGGAACAGCAGCACGTCGCGGATCGAGGCGCGGCCGGTGAGCAGCATCACCAGCCGGTCGATGCCGATGCCCAGCCCGCCGGTCGGGGCCATGCCGTATTCCAGTGCGCGGATGTAGTCGGCGTCGAAGTACATGGCTTCTTCGTCGCCGGCGTCCTTGGCTTCGACCAGGCCGAGCGCTTCCGCGCCCAGGTCGAAGCCAAGGACGCCGGGAAGTGCATGGCCTCGTCGTCGCCGGCATCCTTGGCCTCGACCTGCGCGCGGAAACGCGCGGCCTGGTCTTCGGGGTCGTTCAATTCGGAGAAGCCGTTGGCCAGCTCCTTGCCGTTGATGAACAACTCGAAGCGGTCGGTATAGCCCGGCTCATTATCGCTGGCGCGGGCCAGCGGCGAGACCTCGACCGGGTGGTCGGTGATGAAGGTCGGCTGCACCAGCTTGTCCTCCACCGTCGCCTCGAAGATTTCCAGCAGCAGCTTGCCCCAGCCATACGACGGCTTGACACGGATCTTCAAGCGCTCGCAGTGGCGCAGCAGCGCAGCGCGGTCGGTGCAATCGGCGGCGCTGATCTCCGGGTTGTAGTGGCACACCGCCTCATCCATCCGCCAGCGGCGGAAGGCCGGGCCAAGGTCGATCTTCGCGCCGTCCCACTCCACTTCGGTGGTACCCAGCACCTGCCGGGCGACGTCGCGGATCACACCTTCGGTCAGGTCCATCACCTCGTTGTAGGTGGCGTAAGCCTCGTACAACTCCATCATGGTGAACTCGGGGTTGTGGCGGGTACTCACGCCCTCGTTACGGAAGTTGCGGTTGATCTCGTACACGCGCTCCAGCCCGCCCACCACCAGCCGCTTGAGGTACAGCTCCGGCGCCACGCGCAGGTACAGGTCCAGGTCCAACGCGTTGTGGTGGGTGGTGAATGGTTTTGCGGTCGCGCCGCCCGGGATGTAATGCATCATCGGCGTCTCGACTTCGAGGAAGTCGCGCGCGTCCAGCCAGGCGCGCATCGCGCGGATGATCTTCGAGCGCTTGATGAACACATCGCGCGACTCCGGAGTCACGATCAGGTCGACGTAACGCTGGCGATAACGCTGCTCGACGTCAGCCAGCCCATGCCATTTGTCCGGCAGCGGCCGCAGCGACTTGACCAGCAGGCGGATCGAGGTGGCCTTGACCGACAGTTCGCCGGTCCTGGTGCGGGTCAACCCGCCTTCCACCGCGATGATGTCACCCACGTCCCATCCCTTGAACGCGGCATAGGCATCGCCCAGCGCGGCGGCCTGCAGGAACAGCTGGATGCGGCCGGACTCGTCCTGGATCTGCGCGAAGCTGGCCTTGCCCATCACCCGCTTGGCCATCAGCCGGCCGGCCATCTTCACCGTGCGCCCGGAAGCCTCCAGCGCCTCGGCGGTCCACTGCCCGGCATCGGCGAACTCGTCCTGCAACGCACCGGCGAACTGCTCGCGGCGGAAATCGTTGGGGAAGGCGATGCCCTGCTCGCGCAGCGCCTTGAGTTTGCCGCGGCGCTCGGCGATCAGGCTGTTCTCGTCGGCGGGCGGGGGCGTGGCGGTGTTGTCGGTCATGGCGGCGATGTTCGGTGCGTGGTGGATTTTTCTGGCTTCCTGCAGGAGCGACGTCAGTCGCGATGAAGCTTTACCGGTAAACCCGGTCGCGACTTACGTCGCTCCTACAGGGGGCAAAACGAGGTGTTTACGCGTCGATGCGCTTGGAACCGGCTTCCAGGCCGGACTTCAGGCTGGCCTCGACGAACTCGTCCAGGTCGCCGTCCAGCACCTTCTGCGTGTCGCTGCGCTCGATGCCGGTGCGCAGGTCCTTGATGCGGCTCTGGTCGAGCACGTAGTTGCGGATCTGGCTGCCCCAGCCGATGTCGGACTTGGTGGCTTCCAGCGCATCACGCTCGGCATTGCGCTTTTGCACTTCCAGTTCGTACAGCTTGGCTGCCAGCATCTTCATCGCGCGGTCGCGGTTGGCATGCTGGCTGCGCTCGGTCTGGCAGGCCACCACCGTGTTGGTCGGCACGTGGGTGATACGCACCGCCGACTCGGTCTTGTTGACGTGCTGGCCACCGGCACCCGAGGAACGGTACACGTCGGTCTTCAGGTCGGCCGGGTTGATATCGATGTCGATGCTGTCATCCACTTCCGGCGACACGAACACCGAGGTGAAGCTGGTATGGCGGCGGTTGTCCGAGTCGAACGGGCTCTTGCGCACCAGCCGGTGCACGCCGATCTCGGTCTTCAGCCAGCCATAGGCGAAGTCGCCCTCGACGCGGAAGGTCGCCGACTTGATGCCGGCCACGTCGCCGCCGGAGACTTCCAGCAGTTCGGTCTTCCAGCCACGGCTCTCGGCCCAGCGCAGGTACATGCGCAGCAGGATCTCGGCCCAGTCCTGCGCCTCGGTACCGCCGGCACCGGCCTGGATGTCGACGAAGGCGTTGGCCGAATCCATCTGCCCGGAAAACATGCGCTGGAATTCCAGCTTCTCGATCTGCGTCTGGTACCTGTCCAGGTCGGCGACCACCGCCAGCGCGGTGTCCTCGTCCTGCTCGCTCTCGGCCAGCTCCAGCAGCTCGGTGCACTCGGTCATGCCGTCGAGCACGGCGGCGATGCCGACCACGGTCTTCTCCAGCAGGGAGCGCTCGCGGCCCAGGTTCTGCGCGTATTCGGCGTTGTTCCAGATGTCCGGGTTTTCCAGCTCCCGGGTTACTTCCTCAAGGCGTTCTTTCTTGACGTCGTAGTCAAAGATACCCCCTGAGCGAGACCACCCGATCGGTCAGATCGGCGATTCGCTGGCGGACGGGATTCAGTTCGATCATGGTCGGCTCGTGGCAATGCAGACAAGCTGGCGATTCTAGCATTCCGCGCCGCGCCTTGACTTCCGCGGCACCCTGCCGACGCTGGCCGATCGGCACGGGAAAGTGCCGCTAGAATCCCGTCACACCGCGCATCCGCACGGCGTCCCGATACCGGGCAATGCCCGGATTCCCAACCAAGGAAAAATCAAGTGAAGCAACTCACAGCAGGATTGCTGGGCCTTGCCATCGCCGGCAGCTTGAGCTCTCTCGCCCATGCCGCCACCCCGATCCGCCCGCTGGCCAGCAATGGCACCGTCGACGGCGAGATCACCTCCTCCACCGCGCTGAACTACAGCGACGGCAGCCGCAGCCAGGTGTTCTCGCTGCAACTGGCCGCCGGCCAGGCCGTGTCGCTGAAACTGGACGGCCCGCTGAACGGCGCCCTTTCCGTGTTCCAGCGCGACATCCTGGTCAACCGCTCCAGCGGCTGCGGCTGCGGCGAAGGCAGCGGCACGCAACTGAGCTTCCGCGCCGACAAGGCCGGGCAGTACCTGGTCGCGGTCAGCGGCGCCGACGCCCGCGCGTTCGGTCCGTTCCACCTGAGCGCCGAGCCCATCGTCGCCTACGACGGCAAGCCGCTGGCCGCCGGCCAGCGCATCACCGACTGGCTGCTCGGCAGCAGCCAGAACTACACCCTGCAGGTGGACCAGCCGGGCCTGTACACCATCAACCTTGAATCGGACGCGTTCGACACCCGGCTCGAATTGTCCGGTGACAGCCTGTCGCTGGAAGACGACGACGGCGGCAACCGCACCAACTCGCGCCTGGTCACGCCGCTGCAGCCGGGCAGCTACACCCTGACCGCTCGCTCCTTCTCTGAGGAGAACGGCGCCTTCTACCTCGACGTGCGGCAGACGGCCATTCCCGAAGGCATGGCGTTCGATGACGGCAGCCCCCTGCCCGTCGACGGCACGGTCAGCGGCTTCATCGGCAGTGACGAAACCCGCAGCTTCGTGTTCAGCCTGCCCGAGCGCCGCCGCGTCCAATTCGACGCCAGCGGCAGCGAACTGGACAGCTACCTGACCCTGCAGGGCCCCGACTTCACGCTGAGCGACGACGACGGTGGCAACGGTGTCGACGCGCGCCTGACGCAGGTGCTGGAGCCGGGCGAATACAACGTCTCGGTGCGCTCGATGAACAGCAGCGGCGGCATCTTCCAGCTCGCCACCAGCACCGCACCGGCGCCGGATGGCCCGGCCCAGCCGGCGCTGGTGCTGGGCCGCGAAACCAGTGGCCAGCTGGTTTCCGGGCTGCGCAACCTCTATACGCTGGAGATCCCGCGCAAGGGCAGCTACGTCATCCGCATGACCGGCATCAACGGGCTGGACGGCATGGTCACGCTGATGCGCGACGGCGAGGAAGTCGCCTCGCAGGACGATGGCGACGGCAGCCTCGATCCGAACCTGGAAGTCGAACTGGAGCCGGGCCGCTATGTATTGATGGCGCACAGCTTCGACGCCTCGGCCAGCGGCAGCTACCGCCTGCTGGTACGTCGCAAGTAAGGCAAGCGGAGCCGGTCGCACATGGCCGGCTCCGTTCCGCAAGGAGCATCCATGACCCTCGTCCGCCCGTTGCTTTGCACCATCGCCCTCCTCTCCTCGGCCGCCACCACCCACACGACCGACAACGGCCTGGAGTTCTCCCACGCCGACTGGCAATTGGTCTGCGACAACACCCGCACCTGCCGCGCGGCCGGCTATGCACCCGAATATGGCGAAGATGGCGCCAGCGTGCTGCTCACCAGGCACGCCGGCCCCGGCCAGCCGGTCAATGCCGAACTGCAGGTGAGCGATACCGACGAACCGGCCGCCGCCGACCTGCACCTGCACATCGACGGCAATGACCTCGGCGTACTCGGCACCGCCAAACAAGGCGGCTACGCACTGGGCACGGCCCAGACCACGGCCCTGCTGGCGGCACTGCTGCGCGACAGCCGCATCCACGTCGAGCACCAAGAGGGCAGGCGTTGGGAGCTGTCCGATCAGGGCGCGGCGGCGGCATTGCTGAAAATGGATGAATTCCAGGGCCGGCTGGACACACCGGGCGCACTGGTGCGCAGGGGAACCCGCAACGAAGCATCGGTACCGCCGTCCTTGCCGGCACCGGTGGTGTTCCGCCCCCCATTGGCGCCGCCACACCCCGGCGACGGCGCGCTGGCCCGTTCACCGGAACTACGGACCGCCCTGCGCGCCACGCTGGACGGCGCCCACTGCGAACGCTTCGATGAACTTCCCGCCGACACGCCATTGCAGGTGGATCGCCTCGACGGCCACAGGGTGCTGGTTTCCACCCCGTGCTGGCTGGCCATCTACAACGCAGGCTCGGGCTACTGGATCGCCAATGACCATGCGCCCTTCCAACCACAACTGGTGACCACCCGCGGCACCGACTACGACGCCGGCCAGATCAGCGCCGACCACAAGGGACGCGGACTGGGCGATTGCTGGTCGCACACCGGCTGGACCTGGGACGGCAGCCACTTCGTGCTGACCTCCGACTACCAGACCGGCATGTGCCGTGGCATGCCCGGCGGCTTCTGGGTGCTGCCGACGCTGGTCAGCGAGGTGCTGGACCAGGCAACGACGGAGTGATCGAAGTGCGCGGGCACCGCAGGCAGGTACCCCACGCCACCCTCAGGTGCGCGGCAGGGTCACGCCGGTCTGGCCCTGGTACTTGCCACCGCGGTCCTTGTAGGAAGTCTCGCAGACGTCATCGGCCGCAGCCTGGAAGAACAGCATCTGCGCCACTCCCTCGTTGGCATAGATGCGCGCCGGCAGCGGCGTGGTGTTGGAGAACTCGAGCGTGACGTGGCCTTCCCATTCGGGTTCGAGCGGCGTGACGTTGACGATGATGCCGCAGCGCGCATAGGTGCTCTTGCCCAGGCACACCACCAGCGTGTCGCGCGGGATGCGGAAATACTCCACCGTACGCGCCAGCGCGAACGAATTGGGCGGGATGATGCACTCGTCGGCCTCGACGTCCACGAAGCTCTTCGGGTCGAAGCGCTTGGGGTCGACGATCGTCGAGTTGATGTTGGTGAACACCTTGAACTCGCGCGAGCAACGCACGTCATAACCATAGCTGGAAGTGCCATAGCTGACGATGCGCTGGCCATCGGTCCCGCCGTCACCGGCGAAGCGGACCTGTCCCGGCTCGTACGGCTCGATCATGCCGTGCTGCTCGGACATGCGGCGGATCCAGCGGTCGCTCTTGATGCTCATTCGGTGTCCCAATGCCTGCAGGAGGCGCAATTCTAGCCTGTTGCGCGCGCGGCAAAGCGCCCTGAACGCAGATGCCATGCCTCGCATGACGTAGGTGCGGGGTGCGGGACTTGCCCCGCATGATGCTTTCCCGGTGAAGCCCCGTACGGGGGCAAGCCCCGCACCTGCGATTAAAGAAGGCCCGTGGATCAGACCAGCGACGAAACGATGGGAATCCCGGCGCGCGGGCGCTTGCCCAGCTCTTCCACCATCCGCTCCGCCGCCGCCATGTAGGCCCTGGCCGCCGCCGACCCGGGCGCGGCGGCCACGATCGGCGTGCCGACGTCGCCCTGCTCGCGGATGCCGATGTCCAGCGGCAACGAACCCAGCAGCGGCACCCCGTACTGCCCGGCCATGCGCTGGCCGCCGCCTTCGCCGAACAGGTGCTCGACGTGGCCGCAGTTGGAGCAGGTATGCACCGCCATGTTCTCGACGATGCCCAGCACCGGCACCTCGACCTTCTCGAACATCTTCAGCGCCTTGCGCGCGTCCAGCGTGGCGATGTCCTGCGGCGTGGTGACAATCACCGCCCCGGCCACCGGGATCTTCTGCGCCAGGGTCAGCTGGATGTCACCGGTACCCGGCGGCAGGTCGACGATCAGGTAGTCCAGGTCATCCCAGCGGGTGTCCTTGAACAGCTGTGTCAGCGCCGACGTCGCCATCGGCCCGCGCCAGATCATCGGCGAATCCTGATCGACCAGGAACCCGATCGACATGGTCTCCACCCCGAACGCGCGCATCGGCTCGATCGACTTGTTGTCCGGACTCTCCGGCCGCCCGCTCAGCCCCAGCATCGCCGGCACGCTTGGCCCGTAGATGTCGGCATCCAGCACCCCGACCCGCGCGCCCATCTGCTGCAACGCCACCGCCAGGTTCACGGCGGTGGTGGACTTGCCTACCCCGCCCTTGCCAGAGCCCACCGCGATGACGTTGCGGATGCGTGGGTGGGGGGAGAGGCCTTTTTGAACGCGGTGCGAAGGTGGGCGTGACATGCATGAAGACTCTTACATCCTGGCATCCGTGACAACCCCGTGAAGCACTTACGTCTCACCAAATCCCTGTCACTTGAGAAACCTCAAGACAGTTGACTGAAGTACAGCATTCGTTCATCTTCCAAGTGAAACTAAAGTGCACTGCCCTAGCCCTCACCTTATTACTACAAGAGACACCCAGACCAAATGAAACAGCAAACCCCCGTCAAGCTTGCACTTGCCGCCGGTCTTTTCTTGGCCAGCGTCTCTGCTGCACATGCAACTCCCACGGCACTCCCCACGGAGAGCTTCTCGAAGATACCGGCCATCCAATCTGTGACCATGAGTGCGGATGGCAAACGTTTGGTTGCAATCATCAGTGCACCGGGCAGTAATTACGGTGACACTGCGCTGGCCAACTGGGACTTGGACAATCTGGCAGCCGGCCCCGTTGCGATTACCCCGTCTGGTGATCGGATGAAGTTCATCGCGGCCAGTGCCCTCAAGTCAGGGAAGAACCTCGTCATTGGCCGACAGGAACTCACTGCCCAATTGGCAGGATGCGGAGAAGGCAACTCAACGGGCTCGACCAAGACCTTCCTCGCCAAGGCATATCTGGCCGACTCCAGCCAGACCAAATTCGAGGAAGCCTTTGCGGACAACACCCGCAAACTCGGTATCAGCGAACAGACCCAGCGCTGTCTGGAGCTGGCAGGCACAGCATCCTTGGTACATCTGCTCCCCCTTGATCCCGACAAAGTGATCATCTCGCAGGTGAACCAGACGACACTTTCAGCCAACTATTATCTCTACAACCTGAAGACCAGCCAGACTGAATTGCTTTTCCGTGGGGGTACACGCTCCGCTCCCGGCCTTTTCCATCCTCGCGATGGCGAATTGTTGACCCGCTCGCAGATCGAACCCGCCGGCTCGAATGACTACGAACAACAGATCCTGATCAAGAACCCGGGTAACGGTCAGTTCGAGAAGCATGACGCGCTGACGACAAAGCTCAGCGACCGCTACAGCATGGATGTCGTCGGCATAGACGGCGACAGCGGAAAATTCTACATACTTACCGACAAGTTCTCCGACCAGGTTCAAGCGTGGGCATATGACCCGACAAGGAAGGAGTTCGACAGGGAGCCACTGGCCGCGCATCCCGAGTATCCGATCAGCGGACTGATACTTGGCATGCGTCCCAGCAATTTCAACCAGGTACTCGGCTTCTACGTGGACGGTCCCCGGCGTGAGGCTGTCTATGTAGACCCACAGATGAAGGCACTGCATGACAGCCTCAAACAGGCCTATCCCGGGCAATATGTTTCCATCACCGGCTACAACGACGACCTGTCCCGCGTCTTGTTCACCACTAACAGCGCGAGCCATCCCACGTCCTACCATGTATTGATGGACAGGAAGAGCGTCACCCCGCTGGGAAGCGAACGCCCCTGGATTGACAGCAACCAGATCGGTGAACAGCGCTGGATCACCTACACCGCCCGCGATGGTCGGAAAATTCCCGCGATCCTCGACCTTCCCGCCGGTTGGAAAGAAGGCGATGCCGCGTTGCCGGCGCTGGTCCATCCCCATGGCGGCCCTTGGGCACGCGACTACACGGGCTGGGATGTTTCCGGCTGGGTTCCCTTCTTCACCTCTCGCGGCTACGCGGTGATTCGCCCGCAGTACCGCGGCTCGACTGGCTTTGGCCGCGACCATTGGATTGCCGGCGACAAGCAATGGGGTTTGACCATGCAGGATGACAACGACGACGCAGCCGCCTGGCTCGTCTCACAGGGCATTGCCGCCAAGGATCGCATCGCCATCTTCGGCTACTCCTATGGCGGCTTCGCTTCCGCGGCCGCCACAGTTCGCAATCCCTCCCCGTTCCAATGCGCCATCGCCGGCGCCCCTGTTACAGATCTTGCGCGCCTCGGCGTTTCCTGGAGCGAGAATCGACTGCAACGCATCCTGCAAGGGCAAACCGTGAAGGGCATGGATCCGATGCAAAACACCGACAAGGCCAACATCCCCGTTCTGCTCTATGTGGGCGACCGTGACGTCCGCACCCCGGCTTTCCATGCACGCAATTTCTACAACTCGGTGAAAGGAAAGGTACCCGCCAAGTTCGAGCTGATACCGGACATGCCTCACAGCATGCCGTGGTACCCCAGCCACTACCAAGCCACCCTTCCCTTGATGGAGAACTTCCTTCGCGTCGAATGCGGCCCAGGCGGGCTTTGACCCCCAAGACCTGGAGAAAACAAACCTGAATGGGAGCAAAAAATCAGGATTTATCCAACCCTCTCATTTATGTTGAATTTATTTTCCACAAAACCTACACTCCCTTAACCGAAGCATAACAAGTGGGGATTTCACCAGCATGACAACTGGACACATCAAGCCAATCCGCCTGCCGCTGACTCTTGCGGTCCTAGCCTGCTTGCAGGCAGCTCCTGTCTTGGCTCAGGAAGCAACCAGCGAGCCGGCAGCCAAGAACCAGAGCACCACTGACCTCGACAAGATCATGGTCACCGGTTCGCTGATTCGTCGGGCCGACTACGAGACGACCTCTCCGGTATTCACGATCGAAACCGAAACCAATACGGCTCAAGGTCAAGTCAACGTTGGCGAGTTCCTCCAGAAGTCTGCAATCGGAGCCGCCGAAACCCAGATCACCCACCAGTTCGGCGGCTTTGTGGTCGATGGCGGTACCGGCGTGCAGACCTTCTCGCTGCGTGGTCTGGGCGCCAATCGTACCTTGGTGCTGCTCGACGGCCAGCGTCCCGGTCCGGCTGGTACTCGCGGCGCGGTCGGTGCATTCGATCTGAACGTCATCCCGACCGCTGTATTGCAACGCGCTGAAATCGTGAAGGACGGTTCCTCCTCGATTTATGGCTCGGACGCTGTCGCTGGTGTCGTCAACCTGATCACCAAGAAGAATTTCGAACGTCCGGAACTGAGTATCACCTCTCGCATTCCACAGCATGGCGGCGGTGAGGTGTTCTCCGCCTCGCTGGCCAATGGCTGGAATTTTGACAAGGGCAGCATCGTGGCTGCCGTCGAATGGTACCGCCACAACGAGCTGACGCGCGGCGACCGAGACTTCCTCAAATGCTCGGAAGATCTCGTCAAGGATGCAGACGGTAATCGAATCGACCGTGTCGACAACTCGATCAATGCCGGCACTCCACTTGCCAACTGTAACAACCTGCTCATCAATGTAATTGATGACTACTTCGTGGGTACCCGCTATGTACCGTCGAAGGATGGCAGCACTATCGGACCGTTCCCTGGCTATGTCCCGCGCCAGAACACCACTTATGCAAATAGTGCTCAGGCTTCCTATCAGGAGCCCTTGAACTTTGCTCGATTTGGTGAAGCCCACATCATCAACCGCCAGGAGCGCAAGTCCGCCTATCTGGCTACCGATTTCGGTTTTGATTCCTTTAACTGGAAGACCCAGTGGCTGTACAACAACCGTACCACCGAAAATTTCAGCTGGCGCCAGTTCTTCCCGATCGTTGAGGGCCCTGTCGGCGGCGGCGTCGACTACGCCATGCCGGTGATGCCATTCAAGTCCATGACCGAAGTGGAAGTAGATTACTTCTATTTCGCCAACAAGCTGGATGGCCTGTTCAAAAGTACCGATAGCTGGGGCTGGGAAGTCAATGCCAACTATAGCCACTCCAGTGGCACCTACAATTCCTTGGGCATCAATGCTGCGCTGACCGGCGACCTGACCAATCCCAATGGTGGTGACACTCCTGCTGGAAATTACTTCGACCCAGGCTACCTTGACGGTTCGAAGGTGGATGAGTTGGTCGATTTGCTGGGTATCTGGGACAAGGGCAAGACCACCTTCGATCAGGCATCGATCAATGCCATATTCAGCGGTGAGCTATTCGAATTGCCGGCTGGTGCCATTGGCATGGCTGCAGGCCTGGAGTATCGCTACTACAAGATCGACGACCAGCCCGGCCAAGCCTCGCGCAACAAAATGCTGTGGGGTTCTTCCAGTGCCAATGTCACCAAGGGCGACGACAAGGTCAAGGAAGCGTTCATGGAGTTTGAAGTGCCGTTGCTCAAGGGCATCACCGGCATTGAATCGCTTACCGCCAACGTTTCCGGTCGTATTTTTGAATATGACTCGGTTGATGGATCAGACAATGTTTGGAAGCTGGGCCTGAACTGGCAGATCAATCCGGCCTTGCGTGTTCGTGGCACCATCGGCACTTCCTATCGTGCTCCAGGCCTGTACGAACTGTATCTGGGCAACCAGAGCGGGTTCCTGTCTCAGACCTCTATTGATCCCTGCATCCGCTGGGGTGAAAGCAGCAATGATCAGCTGCGCGCCAACTGCGCCGCTGCAGGTATTCCGGATACATACACTGCGGCAGGCAACAGCAGCGCTACTGTTTATACCAGTGGCGGTGCGGGCCAGTTGAAGCCTGAGACATCCAAGGCCAAGAGCGCTGGCCTGGTGTTCACCCCTGCATTCGCCAACCTCAGCGTGGCAATTGACTACTTCGATTACGAAGTCAGCGATCAAATTGCCTCTTTGGGCGCCGGAGACATTGTCGGTGGCTGCTATGGCGCGGCCAGCTATCCGAACAATTTCTGTGACCTGATGGTCCGTAATCCAGCTACCGGTGGCGAAGCCCACAAGATCACCGAGGTTTACGCGCAGTACGTCAACATCAACAAGCAGCGCACACGCGGCTGGGACATGACCCTGAACTGGGAGCATGAATTCGGCTTTGGCAAGCTTGCACTGGATACACAGGTCACCTATACGCTGGAAGATGTATCTCAGTTGTTCGACAGCGCAGAAGCCAGTGGCCTGAGCGATTCGGATGTGCTCGGCTATGTCGGTCGTCCGGAGCTGGTCGGCAACCTCGGGCTGAGCCTGAAGCGTGGCGACTGGACCTACAACTGGTTGACCAGCTACATCGGTGAAACTTCCAATACTGACATCGTGGAGAAATTCACCTATCAGGGTCGCCCAGACTCGTACCGCGACATCACGGCCGACGCCCGCTTCTACCACACTGCCTCGCTTACCTACAACCAAGCCGATTGGCAGATTTTGGTTGGCGTGGCTAATGTGTTCGATACCAAGCCAGCCCTGATGTCCACCGGCACCGCGACTCGCTATGGCAACGTTCCGGCGTTCGCTACCCAGTACGACTACTACGGGCGCACCCCGTTCGTGCGTCTGAAGTACAAGTTCTGATAGCAGTCGGACATCAAACGATAAAGGAGGCGGTTAGTTCCGCCTCCTTTTATTGGTGACTACCGATGTAATGACCCGATGATTTCCTGCTCAGGTTGAAGCGCCCTCGTTAACTCGATCCAGTTGGAAGTAGAGTTCCACCCAAGGAGCTCTGCATGAAGAAGTCGCGTTTCACCGAAGAACAGGTCGTCCGCATCCTCAAGAAGACCGAGGCGGGAGCCAAGGTTGCCGAGACCTGCCGCAAGCACGGGATCCGCGAGCCGACGTATTACGCCTGGAAGGCCAAATACAACGGCATGGAGGTGTCGCAGCTGCGGCACCTGAAGGACGTCGAGGCTGAACTGGCCCGGCTGAAGCGGATGTACGCCGACCTGGCGCTGGAGCACCATGCGCTGAAGGATGTGCTGTCGCGAAAAGGCTGAGCCAGGCGCAGCGGCTCGACCTGAGCCTGGCGGTGCAAATCACCCACGGTCTGAGTGCCCGGCGCGCCGATCACGTGCTGGGTCTGTCGCGTTCGGCCCGGCATTATGTGCCGCGGCCGTGCGAGGACGGGTCGCTGATCGAGGCCATGCAGGCCCATATCGCGGCCAATCCGGGCCACGGCTTCGGCCTGCTGCATGCCTGTGCGCTCAAGCCGCTGGGCTGGGGTAAGACGCGCAGCTGGCTGGGTGTACACCGCCCTGAAGTTGAATTTGCCCCGGCGCGGCAAGCGCCGGTTGCCTGATCGCATCCGCGATCCGCTGGAAGTCCCGGCTCGCGCCAACCACACCGGGCCGGCCGACTTCATGGCCGATGCCCTGTGGTCCGGGCGCCGCTTCCGCACCTTCAACGTCAACGACGACTTCAACCGCGAATCGCTGCGGATCGAGATCGACACCAGCCTGCCGTCGGCGCGGGTGATCCGGGTCCTTGATGAACTGGTCGAACTTCGCGCCCCCCCTGCGTCTGCGCCTGGACAACGGCCCGGAGTTCATCAGTGCCGCGTTGAAAGACTGGGCCCGCCGCTACTGCGTCGAGCTGGTCCATATCCAGCCCGGCAAGCCCACCCAGAACGCCTATATCGAACGCTTTAACCGCACTTATCGCACCGAGGTGCTCGACCGCTTCGTGTTCACCAGCCTGGACGAGGTCCGGCGCATGACCGAGGACTGGCGACACCACTACAACCACCACCGTCCGCATCGATCCTTGGCCGGCCTCACACCCGCCACCTTCGCTCGGGCACAATCCTCATCAACCTCTACTTCTGGATGACTCGGAAAAACGAGGACGCTTCAACGTCGACCCGAAAACCACGTACAACCGTCACAAGAGATTTTCCAGAATGACTCCGGAAAACCCCCGTGGAAGCAATGAGATCTCAGGGCTTGTCGGTAGCCGACGGAATCGTCATCGCGGGAGTCCCCACCTCAACCGTGCCACGCCGGATTTTCATCCAAGTATCGTCCTGCCATTGCCTGTAAAGCTTTGGATCCCAGTACTTCTTGTCGTACATGCGATCGGCCTTGATCGTCCGGGTCATGCCACCCTCGGAGTAGACAATATCCACGTTGTTGGACATTGATCCCGTCCGGCTTCCCGTCATGGCCCGCAGCCCTCTGGAAAGCACTGCGTTGATACGAGGCACTGCGATGGCATCGCCATATTCCGCCGCCAACTGACGGGCCTGCGCACGGGCTGCCTCATGCTGCTCCAGCGGTAGCGCCGCCCAATACTGGTCGCGCAATTCAACGAATAGTGGATAGCCACGCTCGGCAGCCACATCCATCCAAGCAAAAGCCATTACATGGTCGGCCGGCCTTTCCACTCCAAACCAATACATCTCGCCCAGATATCCTTGAGCCGGCTTGTCAGCGTATCTAGCCGCCAAGCGAAAGTTTTCCATCGCTTGATCAACCTCGCCACGATGAAGCGCACCCACCCCCCATTGCCGATACATCATGTCGGGATGGCTATCCAGGAAACCGGCATTGACCATGGTTTCGCTGCTTTCAGGAGGGGTATCGGCAGCCAATGCAGGCATGCCCAATGGCAACAACAACAGGGGAATCAAGCGCAGGCGCATAGTCCATCTTCCTTGGGTGAACAGCCAGCCTAGAGGCAGGCTGACGCAAAGTAAACGCATGCGGCACTCCCATGCTGCTCGCACCATTGCCGCAGATTCACATACCGTTCGTTCCGAGCGGCAAAAGCCCCCAGAGGAGCAACTGCACAACTGCGAGATGCTTGGTCAACTCAAAACGCAGCTAATAACACCCGCGCCGCGTTATGCCCCGGTGCACCGGTGACACCTCCGCCGGGATGGGTGCCGGAGCCGCACAGGTAAAGGCCGGGAATCGCACCACGGTAGTTGGCTTGGCCAAGCATCGGGCGGGCGCTGAACAACTGGTTGAGGCTCAAGGCACCGTGGAAGATGTCGCCGCCGATCAGGCCGAAGGTGCGCTCCAGGTCCAGCGGACTCAGGATCTGCCGACCCAGCACCGATGCGGCGAAGCCGGGGGCATGGCGCTCGACGGTGGCGATCATCAGGTCGGCCACTTCCTCGCGGTGGTCGTCCCAGCTGCGTCCGTCCGGCAGCTGCGGGGCGACGTGCTGGCAGAACAGGCTGGCCACGTGCTGCCCCGGCGGTGCCAACGAATCGTCCAGAGTGCTCGGGATCAACATCTCCACCACCGGTTCGCGCGACCAGCCGTGGCGGCATGCGTCCAGCCAGGCGCGGTCCATGTAGTTCAGGCTGGGGGCAATGATGATGCCGGCGGTGAGGTGGTCGCCCTGCCCCGGCAACACGCTGAAATCCGGCAGGCGCGACAGCGCCACGTTCATGCGGAATGTCCCCGAGCCACAGCGCCAATTCGCCATGCGCTCGCGGGTGGCGACCGGCACTTCCTCGGACGCCAGCAGCCGCTCGTACAACAGCTTCGGGTTGACGTTGGCGACCACGGCGCGGGCGCGGACCACTTCCCCGGCCGACGTCACCACGCCAACCGCCCTCCCTGCTTCCACCAATACCTTCTCGACGCCCGCGCCGGTGTGTATCTCGGCACCAGCCTCGGTCGCCGCGTGCGCCATCGCCCGGGTGATCGCCCCCATGCCGCCGATGGCGTGGCCCCATGCGCCCTTTACCCCGTTGCTCTCGCCGAACACGTGGTGCAGCAGCACGTAGGCGGTGCCGGGCGCATGCGGGCTGGCGTAATTGCCGACGATGCCGTCGAAGCCGAACAGGGCCTTGACCGGCGCGCTTTCGAACCAGCGGTCCAGGTATTCGGCGGCGGAGATGGTGAACAGGTCCAGCAGCTCCTGCTTCAGGCCGGCATCAAGCACCTGCAGGCGACGGCCCAGCAGGCCGGCTTTCCACAGTTCCGGCAATGCACGCAGCCAGCCGCCATCGGTCACGTCCGGTGGCGGCTGCAGGGCCGATGCGCGCAACACGTCAGCGAAAATTTCCAGCCTGCGCTCGTATTCCGGCAGGCGCTCGGCATCGCGCTGCGAGAATTTCGCCACTTCCCGTTGCGTGCGGCCGGCGCCGGCCAGCAGGTAGTTGCCATCGGGCAACGGCAGGAAGTTGTTGACCCGGCGCGGCACTACGCGCAGACCGTGGCGCTCCAGTTCCAGCTCGGCGATCACCTTTGGCTGCAGCAGCGACACGGTGTATGACGCCACCGAATTGCGGAAACCGGGGTGGAACTCTTCGGTCACTGCCGCCCCGCCGACCACGTCGCGCCGTTCCAGCACCAGTACCCGTTTGCCAGCCCTGGCCAGGTACGCCGCGCAGACCAGCCCGTTGTGGCCGCCACCGACCAGCACCGCATCCCACGGACGGGAAGATTCGTTCGCCATGCCGGCTGTATAACACCCCGCGTGGCCGCCATTACCTTCGACACACCTTCGGCAACGGTTGCAGGCGTAATCTTCCGACGCAAGACCCCGTGGACGGGGCCTTGCTCATGCCCTGATTCCGGCCCGGAGGCCATTCACGTGATCGCTCGCAAACCCAAGTTCCTCCTGCTGACCCTGGCCGTCTCGGCCGCGCTGGTCGGCTGCAAGAAAGATGAAGCCACGGCCACCGACGTTGCCGCCCCGGCCGCAGCCGCCACCGAGCTGAAGCTGGACGAATCCAGGCTGCCGGCCTACAACGCCTTCACCGCGGCCGACCTGGACACCAGCAAGGACGCCTGCACCGACTTCGGCGGTTACGTCAACGACAAGTGGCTGGGCGCCAACGAGATCCCCGGCGACCGCACCAGCTGGGGCGCCTTCACCATCCTCGACGAGCGTTCGGTCGCCGTGCAGCACCAGTTGGCCGAGCAGGCCGCGGCGATGAAGGACGCCACCGGCGTGGAGAAGATCGTCGGCGACTTCTGGGCCTCGGGCATGGATGAGGCCACGATCAACTCGCTGGGCATCACCCCGCTGAAGGCCGACCTGGAGGCCATCGACGCGCTGGCCGACAAGGATGCCATCGCAGCCTACCTGCGCAGCAGTGCGGCCAAGGGCGAGAACGTGCTGTTCGGTTTCGGCCCGGAGGCGGATTTCAAGAATTCGTCGATGAACATGGCCTACGCCATGCAGGGCGGCCTGGGCTTGCCGGACACCACCTACTACACCGACGCAAGCAAGGCCGACAAGCTCAAGGCCTACCAAGCCCACGTGGCCAAGGTGCTGGAGCTGTCCGGCGTAGCCGCCGACGAGGCCGCCGGGCAGGCCGAAGCCGTGGTCAAGTTCGAGACCCGCCTGGCCAAATCGTCCAAGTCCAGCGTCGAGCTGTCGCGTGACGTGTCGCTGTACTACAACCCGGTCAGCGTGGCCGATGCCGACACGCTGACCCCGAACTTCAGCTGGAGCGAATTCTTCAAGTCGCAGGGCGTCGCCGCGCCGGAGAAGTTCTCGCTGGCCATGCCCGCCTTCCACGAGGAAGTGAGCAAGATGCTGGGCGACACCGACCCGGCCACGTGGCGCGCCTACCTGCGTTTCCACACCGTCGATGGCGCCTCGCCGTACCTGAGCGATGCCTTCGTGCAGGAAAACTACGACTTCTACGGCAAGGCCCTCAATGGCCAGAAGGAAATGAAGGCGCGCTGGAAGCGCGTGCTGGGCACCCTCGAAGGTGAAGCTGGCGAGGCCTTCGGCCAGATGTACGTCAAGGTCGCCTTCTCGCCGGAAGCCAAGGCCAAGATGGAAGACCTGGTCAAGAACCTGGCGGCGGCGCTGAAGGAGCGCATCCAGAACCTGCCGTGGATGAGCGACGAAACCAAGGCCAAGGCCATCGCCAAGTGGGAGACCTTCACTCCGAAGATCGGCTACCCGGACAAGTGGCGCGACTGGAGCGGCCTGCAGACCAGTCATGACGACTACCTGGGCAACATCCGCGCCGCCACCGCGTTCAACTACAAGTGGGCGCTGTCCAAGATCGGCCAGCCGGTGGACAAGACCGAGTGGGGCATGACCCCGCAGACGGTCAACGCCTACTACAACCCGATGCAGAACGAGATCGTGTTCCCGGCCGCCATCCTGCAGCCGCCGTTCTTCGACCCGAACGCCGACGACGCGCTGAACTACGGCGGCATCGGCGCGGTGATCGGCCACGAGATGACCCACGGCTACGACGACCAGGGCGCGCGCTTCGGGCCGACCGGCAACATGGAAGACTGGTGGACCCCGGCCGACAAGAAGAACTTCGAGGGGCTGACCGGCAAGCTGGTCAACCAGTTCAACGACTACAAGGTCGGCGACCAGAACGTCAACGGCTCGCTGACCCTGGGCGAGAACATCGCCGACCTGGGCGGCCTGGCCACCGCCTACGATGCCCTGCAGAAGGCCAGCGAAGGCAAGGAAGACCCGAAGGTCGACGGCTTCACCCGCGACCAGCGCTTCTTCTTCAACTGGGCCACGGTGTGGCGCACCAAGTACACCCCGGAAAACGCCAAGGTCCGCCTGGCCACCGACCCGCACGCACCGGCGCAGTTCCGCGCGATGGGGGCGCCCTCGAACCTGCCGACCTTCGCCGCCGCGTTCCAGTGCAAGACCGGTGCACCGATGGCCCGCAGCGGCGACAAGCAGGTGGTGATCTGGTAAGCCACGGCTGATCCCGCTGCAGCGACGAAGGCCCGGGTTTCCCCGGGCCTTCGTTTTTCGCGGGGCGGCATGGGCCACCACCGGAAATGCCACCGCCGTGACATCGCGCCCCGACCCGGCTTGCTAGAATCCGCCCACTTTCAATCCTCCACGGATTCGCTGCACATGCCCAACGTTCGGCCGCTTCCCTTGGCACTGGCCTTCGGCCTTGCCGTCATGCTGTCATCGCCCGGCGCCGATGCGGCGCGCAAAAAGGTCGCCCGCGCTCCGGCGGTCAGCCCTGCCTGCGCCGATTTCTACGGGCAGGCCAATGCTGACTGGCTCAAGGCGAACCCGGTGCCGCAGGCCGGCGCAGTGACCGCGCTGGGCCAGCTGGCCGGCAACGCCCGCACCCAGCAGCGCCAGCTGCTCGACAACGCGATGAACACACCACAGGGCAACGTGCAGAAGCTGCTGGGCGACTTCTGGGCCAGCGGCCTGGACGAGGCCGGGGTGGAAGCCGACGGCTCCAACCCGATCGCCCCGCTGCTGGGCCGCATCAATGCGATCAAGAAGGCCAAGGACGTCCCGGCCTCGATCGCCGCGCTGCACCAGGTGGGCATCCCGGTGGCGTTCAACTTCGCCCCGGACGTGGACCTGAAGGCGCTGGACCGCCACATCGGCTACTTCATGCAGGGCGGCATGGGTCTGCCCGACCCGGCCTTCTACACCCGCACAGATGCTGACACCGTGGCGCTGATGGGCCGCTACCGTGCCTACGTCAAGCAGATCCTGGCGCTGACCGGCACCGCGGCCGACAAGCTCGACGCCGAATCGGCGCAGGTCATCCAGCTGGAGACCGAACTGGCCCGCCACGCGCAGTCGGTGGCCGGCATCAACAACCCGTTCAACAACTACGCGCCCGTTTCCACCCGGGAGTTCACCGGCCGCTACAAGAACCTGCAGCTGGACGCCTTCCTCAAGGCGCAGGGCGTGAACGACGACCTCGTCTCGCTGGCCGATCCGGCGCTGTTCCAGCAGCTCAACGGCATGATCACCCGCCTGCCGGCCGCGCAGTGGAAAGCCTACCTGCGTTGGCGCGTGGGCGATGCGATGGCGCCCTACCTGTCCAGGGCCTACCGCGACGCCGAATTCGAATTCCGCGGCCGTGTCCTGCGCGGGCAGGTCATCGCCCCGGCGCGCTGGGAACAGGTGCTGGACGCGATCAACGTCGCTGCCGGCCCGATGCTCGGCCACGAGTACGCCGCCACCTACGTCAACCGTGACGCGCTGCGCCAGGCCGGGCTGATGGTGGACCAGATCCGCGAAGCCCAGATCGCCGCGGTCAAGCGCAACAGCTGGCTGAGCGAGGAAGCCAAGGCCGAGGCCGAGGCCAAGCTGGCCGCGCTGAAGATCGAGATCGGCAAGCCGCTGCGCGACCTGGACTACACCGTGCAGCCGATGGGCCGCGGCAGCTTCGGCGGCAACATGCTGATCGCCTCGGCGTGGCGCCACACGCAGGAAATGAAGCGCATCGGCAAGGGCAACGCCGACCGCCGCTGGGACGTGCTGCCGCAGCAGCCGGCGCTGGCCTACGATCTGGCGCAGAACCGCCTGATCGTCACCGCCGCCGCCCTGCAGGGGCCGATCTTCGCCGACGCCAACGGCGTGGCCGGCAAGTTCGGTGCCTACGGCACGCTGGTCGCGCACGAAATCAGCCGCGCCATCGATGCCAAGGGCGCGCTGGTCGATGCCAAGGGCGAGCTGCGCAGCTGGTGGACACCGGCCGACAAGAGCGCCTGGACGCTGATCGGCAACCGCGTCGCCGCGCAATACAGTGCCTATGCCTTCCCCGGCGTCAAGGACGCCAAGGTCAACGGCGAGCTGACCCGCGACGAGAACATGGCCGACCTCTCCGGCGTGGAGATCGCCTGGGAAGCCTTCGCCGCCGCCCAGCCCGAGGCCAAACCGGCCGAGCAGCAGGCGTTCTTCCGCGCCTGGGCATCGCTGTGGCCGCAGCAGGTTTCGCCGAACGAGGCCGTGCAGCGGCTGACCTCGGAAATCCGCGCCCCCGGCCAGTGGCGCACCAACGGCCCGCTCTCCAACCTGCCGGCCTTCGGCGCGGCGTTCCAGTGCAAGCCGGGGCAGCCGATGCAGCGCATCGACGCCGAACAGATCAGGATCTGGCGCTGATCGCCCTGCCAGCAGCATGAAGTACGAAAAGGCGCAGGAGATTCCCGCGCCTTTTCTCTACCTGCCTTTCGTAGGTGCCGGGCTTGCCCGGCACGAGGCTTTCCCGGCAAGGCCCCATGCGGGGCAAGCCCCGCATCTACGGGCAACGCGTGATGCGCGTCACTTCACCCGGCGCAGGTGATTCGGCCGCCCGCCGCCGCCGCGCTTGTTGAACGGCGGTTGCCCGCGCCAATAGCGGATCAGCAGCCAGCCGAACAGCATGCCGCCCAGGTGCGCGAAGTGCGCCACGCCCGGCTGCCAGCCGGTGAAGCCCAGCATCAGTTCGATGGCACCGAACACGATGACGAAGGTGCGCGCCTTCATCGGGATCGGCGGGAACAGCAGCATCACCCGCTGGTTCGGGAACAGCATGCCGTAGGCCAGCAGCAGGCCGAACACGCCGCCCGAGGCCCCCAGCACCGGACCGTACTCGCCGGCCCATGCGGTCACCAGCAACTGGCACAGCCCGGCGCCGACCACGCAGGTCAGGTAATAGGTGAGAAAGCGCTTCTCGCCCCAGGTCAGTTCCAGCGGCGCACCGAACATGAAAAGCGCCAGCATGTTGAAGAACAGATGGCTCAGGCCGCCATGCAGGAAACCGTAAGTCAGCAACTGCCACGGCTCGAACCCCGGCGAGTACGGGTTCATGTCCTGCGAGCCCAGCGGCCAGAGCACCAGTTGATTGAAGGTACCGGCGGTCTGCGGCAGCATCTGCAGCAGGAACAGGGCGATGTTGGCGATCAGCAGCGTCTTGGTGATGGTGGGCAGGCGCGGGAACATGGCGGTATCCGTGAAAACTGCGGCCATGATAGCCGGGGATACGTCATTGCCTTTGCGTTGATCCTCTCTGGGTGTCGCCCGACCAACGGTCGGGCACTACCGGATGTATCCGGCGGAAAGCCCCCCTGAGTCAGGGGGCAGCCGCGAAGCGGCGGGGGTATGGGTAATTGTGGGATGGGACCCACGGTTTGCAACGCAAACCGTGGGGCGTCAGCGCGAATGCGATGACGCATCCCGGTGCTACCCCGGTCCCCAGATCGCCGCATCGAGATTGCGCACCGGCCGGGCGCGCTTGACCCGGCCGTTCTCCACCGCCACGCCCTCCGCGCGCAGGCGCTGGCATTGCTCGCGCCAGCCAGCCGAGCCTTCGGGCAGGGCGATGCGCCCGTCCGAACGCAGCACCCGGTGCCACGGCAGTGCCGGGTCGTCGTTGTCGCCGAGCAGGCGCGCCACCAGCCGCGCGCGGCCCGGCAGGCCGGCCTTGGCCGCCACTTCCCCGTAGCCCATCACCTGCCCGCGCGGAATGCCGCGGATCACGCCGAGGATGCCGGCGCGACCATCCGCCGGGTCGGCCACCGCGTCCTTGCCCCGCGACGAAACCGCCCGGGCCTGCCCGCGCGCCGCTCCCTCGCCCCGCTTCATCGCATCAGCACCACTTCTTCGGCCGACGTCGGGTGGATCGCGACCGTGTCCTGCAGCTGCCTCAAGGTGACGCCCGCCTTCAAGGCCACGGCGAACCCCTGCAGGATCTCGTCGGCGCCCTCGCCCAGCAGGTGGATGCCGACGACCTTCTGCTCCTCGCCGGCGCAGACCAATTTGAACAGCGTGCGCCCCTGCCCGTCGCCCAGCGCCTGCAGCATCGGCCGGAAGCGGCTGTGATGGGTCGTCACCGTGTCGAAGCGCTGGCGCGCGGCCTCCTCGCTCAGGCCGACGCTACCGAGCGGCGGGTGCGAGAACACCACGCTGGGCACGTTGTCGTAATCCAGCCGCGCATCCGCCTGACCGCCATGCAGGCGGTCCATCAGCCGCCGCGCGGCGGCGATCGCCACCGGCGTCAGCATCGCCCGCCCAGTCACGTCGCCCACCGCGAAGATGCCGGGCACCGAGGTGTTCTGGAAGGCATCGACGGCAATGGCGCCCTCATCATCCAGCGCCACGCCGGCCTGCTCCAAGCCCAGCCCGCCGGTACTCGGGGCGCGGCCGGTGGCGAACAGCACGGTGTCGAACATGGAACTGCCGGGGCCACCATCCAACCGTGCATGGATGCGCCCGTCCTGTCGCTCCAGCCCCTGCACTCGACAACCGAAATGCACGCCGACGCCCTGCGTACGCAGGTTTTCCGCCAACTGCCCGGCCAGTTCGGCGTCGAACCCGCCGAGCAGGCGCTGGCCGCGCACCAGCAGTGCCACCTCGCTGCCCAGCGCATGCAGCACGCCGGCCAGCTCGACCCCGATGTAGCCGCCGCCGACGATGGCCACGCGCGATGGCGCAGCCTGCAGCGCGAAGAAATCGTCCGAGGTGCCGCCCAACCCGGCACCGGGCAACTCCGGCTTCAGCGCATGCGAGCCGGTGGCGATGACGATGTGGCGCGCCTGCAGGCGCGTGCCGTCATCGCACTCCACCGTGCGCGCATCCAGCAGCCGGCCGCGGCGGGCGATGTGGGCCACGCCGGTTTCCTGCAGCCGCCTGCGGTAGCTGGCGTGGATGTTGTCGATGTACTGCTGCCGCCGTTGCAGCAGTTGCGGCCACGCCAGCGCCGGCGTGGCCGGCACGTCGAAACCCAGCTTCGATGCCAGTGCGATGCGCTCGGCCAGATCGGCGGCCAGCCACATCGCCTTTTTCGGCACGCAACCGACATTGACGCAAGTGCCACCCAATACCGAAGGCTCCAGCATCGCCACCTCCGCGCCATGCGCGGCGGCGCGGAACGCCGCAGCCAGGCCGCCGGATCCGGCCCCCAGTACCACCACATCGTATTGCCGTGTCGTCATTGGACGGACCTCGTCATTGGAAGCGCTCCGCGCGATAGGGCGCGGGGTCGATGGCGGGCGTCCGCCCGGTGATCAGGTCGGCCATCAATTGCCCGCTGCCGCTGCTCATGCTGATGCCGAGCATGCCATGCCCGGCGGCAAGCCATACATTGGCGTGCTTCGGCGAACGGCCCAGTACCGGCATGTCGTCCCACGTCATCGGCCGCCAGCCGTACCAGCGTTCGTGCATCAGTTCGCCCAGCGGCTGCCGCAGGTATTGCCGCGCGGCAGCCTCCAGCGCGCACAGGCGGGTGGCGTTGAGGCGGCGGTCATGGCCGGAGAACTCCATCGTCCCGCCCAGGCGCATGCACCCGTCCCAGGCGATGACGAATACCGAACGGTCCTTGAGCACCACCGGCCGGCTGGGTACCTGCGCCGGCCGGCTGGCGGTGATCGAATAGCCCTTGCCGGCCTGGATCGGCACGCGCACACCGATCTGCGCCGCCAGGCGCGGCGACCAGGCCCCGGTGGCCAGCACCAGTTCGCGCGCATGGCGCTCGCCGTTGCCGGTGCGGACGCGGACGCCCTGCGCCCCCGGCTCGAACGACAGCAGCGGGCACTGCTCTTCGATCACCACGCCGCGCCCGCGCAGCACCCGGCCCAGCTCGGCGGTGTAGCGGTCCGGGCGCAGGCTGGCGTCACCGGGAAAGCGGATCGCGCCGACGATACCGTCGTTGAACGCCGGCTCCTGCCGCAGGTAATCGCCGCCGCCGATGACTTCGGTGGCGATGCCCAACGCCTGCAGGGCCTTGCATTCGGCCGCATGCCGCTCGAAATTGCGCGGCTCGCGGAACACGTAGTCCAGCCCTTTCCCGGCGAACTCGCAGTCCAGCGAATGGCGCCGCACCCAGTCGGCCAGCCGCTGCCGCGAATCGTTGAGCAACGCCGCGCGGCCGCGTGCGCTGTGCTGCCAGTCGCGTGCATTGCAGCGCGCGGCGAAATGGAAAAGCCAGCGCCACAACGCCGGATCCAGCCGCGGCGGGATGTACAGCGGCGCCTGCGGCGACAGCATCCAGCGCAGCGCCTTGGACAGCACGCCGGGCGCGGCCAGCGGCGGCGCATGGCTGGGGGTGATGGTGCCGCAGTTGCCGTGCGAGGTGGCGCCGCCGATGCGGCCGGCATCCACCATCCGCACCTGTCGTCCCGCATCGGACAGGGCCAGCGCCGTGGCCAGCCCGGTCGCGCCGGCACCGATGATCAGTACATCGTCATGGGGGGATTTCACCGCCCCATTCTAGGGCGCGGCCCCGGCGCGACGACGCAGTGGTGGCAACTGCAAGTATGTGAACGCACGCCACAGCCACTCCATCGGCCCGAAGCGGAAGTGCTTCAGCCACAGGTGGCTGCCCAGTACCTGCGCGGCGAACAGCGCGACGGCGAAAAGCAGTTGCCACGCCCGCCCCATCTGCTCGAACAGGCCCAGCCCGTAACCGTAGAACAGCAGCGTGCACAGCACCGATTGCAACAGGTAATTGCTCAGCGCCATGCGCCCGGCCGGCGCCAGCCAGCGCAGCCGGTGGCTCCAGCGCACGCCCCAGGCCAGGTAGCCCAGGCACATCAGCAGGCCGGCCAGCGCGTTCAGGACATAGACCGCCGCCATCCCCAGGTCGAAGCGGCCCGGCGCCACCCAGGGCTGCCAGCCCGCGCTCAGCAACATCACCGCCAACCCCAGCGGCAACGCCGCCCAGCGCAGCCAGCCGAACAGCCGCGGGTAGTCGCCCGGCCGCGCGATCGCACCACTGCGCGCGAACCATGCGCCGATCAGGAACATGCCCAGCACCTGCGGCCCGACCAGCAGCAGGCCGCCCAGCGCCGTGCCGAAATCGCGCAGGCGCTGCGCCACGGCCTGCAGGTAACCACCGTGCCCGTAGACCTGCCGCTGTGCCTCGATGGCCGAGCGCGCCGCGTCGGCCTGCGCCACCATCGCATCATCGGGCAGCAACATCACCACCGCGCCAAGCAGCAGCACCAGCACCGATGCGGCCAGGTAGACCACCACGCCCAGTACCGGCAGCCAGCCACGCGGCGCCTCGCGGAAGGCCAGCAGCATGAACGACAGCAGCGCATAGCTGACCAGGATGTCCCCGGACCACAGCAGCAGCGCATGCGCCAGGCCAATGCACAGCAGGCCCATGCTGCGGCGCAGGTAGAAGCGGGTAAACGCGCGCCCGGCCACCTCGGCACGCTGCGCCATCACCGCAAAGCCCGCACCGAACAGCAGCGAGAACAGGGTGAAGAACTTGCCCTGCACGAACACGTAGACGAAGGCGTCGGCCCAGCGGTCCGACCCGTGCCAATGCGGGTCGATGCCGGTGAAGGACAGGTCGAGCGGCCCGCTGAACGCCTCCATGTTCATCAGCAGGATGCCCAGCAGCGCCAGCCCGCGCAGCACGTCCAGGGTGGCGATGCGTTCGTTCGGCGCGACGGGTTGGAAGACAGTGGTGGACAAGCGGCGGATTCCTTGGCGATGGCCGGTCATTATGGGTGGAGCGCATGGATGCATGGGCTTGCCCCGCATGGAGTTTTGCCGGTAAAGCCACGTGCCGGGCAAGTCCGGCACCTACGGTGGAAGGCACGCATGGAGTGCGAGATTTGCCTCGCGTCTCCACCCGCAAAACGAAACGGCCCGCACGAGGGCGGGCCGTCCATCGCATTGCCGCGGCGGCAACGATCAGTGGTGGTGGCCACCGTCGCCGTGCACGTGGCCGTGCTGCACTTCTTCCTCGCCGGCCTCGCGGACCTCGATGATTTCCACGTCGAAATGCAGGTCCTTGCCGGCCATCGGGTGGTTCAGGTCGACGTCGACCACGGTCATGCCGACCTTCTGCACGGTGACCGCACGCGGGCCGAAGTTGGTCTGCAGGATCACCTGCTGGCCCGGCACCAGCCGGGTGTTGCCGAAGTGCTTCTTCGGCACGCGCTGGGTCAGGCCCTCGCGACGCTCGCCGTAGGCATCGGCCGAGGCCACGTCCACACCGAAGCTCTCGCCGGCCTCCTTGTCCATCATCGCCGCTTCCAGGCCCGGGATGATGTTGCCGTGGCCAATCAGGATCGCCAGCGGCTCACGGTCCTTCGAGCTTTCGATCGGCTCCTGGCCGACCTCGGAGACGGTGTAGTGGAAACGGACGACGCGGTCTTTTTCGATCTTCATGCGCAACTCTGTAGATGGCTGCCGGCTGGCAGGCGATGGGACGACCTTGCCGGCCGCCGGGTGGGCCGCCATCATGGCGGCCATCCTGAAGCGGCGCATTATCCCGGCTCCATGCACATCACGCCAGTTTCCCGCCTGTCGCCGTGGCACCTGCCCGCCCTTCTGGCACTGGCCGCCGCGCTGACCGCCTGCGGCCACGCCCCGGCCAAGCGCACCCCACCCGCCACCTCTACGCACGCCTGGCCGCAAGTGGCACCTGACGATCCGGCCGCCGCTTCGGCGGTGCTGATGCGGGCGCTGGGGCTGGTCGGCACGCCCTACCGCTACGGCGGCAATACCCCCGAGTCCGGTTTCGACTGCAGCGGGCTGGTCAACTACGTCTACCGCGACATGCTGGCGCTGAACCTGCCGCGCACCTCGCGCGAGCTGGCCGCGGTGCAAGGGCCGAAGATCAGCCCGCAGCGGCTGGCCGCCGGCGATCTGGTGTTTTTCGGCAACAAGGGCAACGTCTGGCACGTGGGCATCTACGTCGGCGAAGGCCGCTTCGTGCATGCCCCCAGCACCGGCGGCACCGTGCGCCTGGACCGGCTGGACGGCCCGTACTGGCAGCAGCACTACACCGGCGCCAAGCGCGTGCTGCACTGAAAACTTGACGCAGTCCAACATTAATAATGAAAATTTAACCTAATTTGCACCTTTCGCCTGCATCCGCAAGGCATCATCGCGCATCGATTTTTCTGTGACTGCCACGTGACGATCGCTCCACCGACCCGCCAACGCCAGTTCCCGACTTGCGCCACCCGCCGGCTGCTCTGCGCCGCGGCCCTGGCAGCCACCAGCCTTTCCGCCTTCGCCCAGAGTGCCGACGAGGCCGTCGCCCAGGCGTCTGCCGCTGCCGCCAAGCCGGCCCCGGCCAAAGCCGAAGCTCCGCGCAGCCGCGCCGATGCCGCCGCCAGCGCCACCCTGGCCGCCCTGCTCCCGCATCTGGCCGCCAGCGACACCATTCCTCTGATGGACCGCTCGGCGATGTTCGCCGGCGACCTCAGCCGCCTGCTGTCCGCCTACGACGCCTCCCGCAGCGTCGCCAATGCCACCGATGCCGCGCTGGCCAACGACAGCGACGGCAAGGTGCAGTCGATCCTGCGCCGCGCGATGGCCCTGCTCGGCACACCCTACCGCTGGGGCGGCACCTCGCCAGACGCAGGCTTCGACTGCAGCGGGCTGGTCGGCTACGTGTTCCGCACTGCGCTTGGCATCGAGCTGCCGCGCGTATCGCGCGAGATGGCCAACCAGACCGGCAACGAACTGATCAAGGACCGCGCGGCACTGGTCGCCGGTGATCTGGTGTTCTTCGGCCGCCGCGGGCGCGTGGACCACGTCGGCATCTACGTCGGCGACGGCCGCTTCCTGCACGCGCCGAGCACCGGCAAGGACGTGCGCACCGATACCCTGCTCAGCGGCTACTGGGGCGACAAGTTCATGCAGGCGCGGCGCATGGAGCTGTAAGGCCGCTTCCCCGTGGCGAACACAGAAAGGCCGTGGTCATCCGCGGCCTTTTGCGTTTACGGGACCATCCGCCGTCATCGGCATCAATGGCTTGGCAGGAACATGAATGCGCGTACCGCACCAGCTGTTCCGCATTCATCCTGCCATGCAACCACTGCTTTCACCCGGGAGGTGTATAAGTAGCCGCTTGGAGCGTGGTGAACGCATGGCTGCAACACCCGGTTCGACAAAACGCTGCGTGATCTGGTTCGGAGAACCATGCTCGCGCGAGAAGATCTTGCTGGCCGCCGAAGGCTGGCAGGTTCGAACAGTATTACCCAGGCAAGCCGGTGGCATCGGCATGCGCGCCAACGACCGGGTGGTCGGCGTGATCGACCTGCGGCATCACGTCAGCGACGAGCTGGAACACCTCGAAGCGCTGACCAGCGAACACCGTCACCTGCCACTGCTGGGCATCGAGCCGGTGGCGCCGCACGCCGACGATACCCGCATCCACCGCCTGCTTTCCGCCTGCCGGCAACGCTTCGCCCATCCACTGGACCTGGACGAACTGATGCGGCAGTTGGCCACGCTGGACGATGACCCGGCATGGCACCGCGCCAACGACGTTTTCGACTGCCTGCGAGGTGAAAGCATCGCGATGCTGGCCATGCGCGCAACCCTGCGCAAGTTCGCCCCCGTCGACCTGCCAGTCCTGATCACCGGCGAAACCGGTACCGGCAAGGAAGCCGCCGCGAACGCGCTGCACCGGCTATCGCAGCGCGAAGGGCAACCGTTCCTGGCGATCAACTGCGGGGCAATCGCGCCAACGCTGCTGCAATCGGAACTGTTCGGCCACGAACGCGGCTCCTTCACCGGCGCGGCCACACGCCGCCAGGGGCTGTTCGAGAGCGCGCACCGCGGCACCGTCTTCCTCGACGAGGTTGGCGACCTGCCTATGGAGGCGCAGACCAGTCTGTTGCGGGTACTGCAGGAAGGCACCATCGAGCGGATCGGCAGCAACCAGCCGATCCACGTGGACGTGCGGGTACTGGCAGCGACCCACGTGAACCTGGAACAGGCGATCGAACAGCGGCGTTTCCGCAGCGACCTCTATTACCGGCTCAACGTCCTGCACCTGTCATTGCCGCCACTGCGGCGGCGCGACGGCGACATCGAGCTGCTGGCCCGGCATTTCCTGCGCGTGTTCCGGGCACACCATGCGGTGCGCGCGCGCGGCTACACCAGCGCCGCGCTGCAGGCCATGTCGCACTTCCACTGGCCGGGCAACGTACGTGAATTGCTCAACCGGGTGCAGCGCGCGGCCATCACCGCCGAGGACGAACTGATCGATTGCGCCGACCTCGGCATCGAGTCGCCCGCCGATGCGCTCGCACGGGACGCGGCCGGCAACCGCATCGACCGCGAGGCCCTGCTGTCCTGCCTTGCGCAGAGCCACTACAACGTCAGCGCCTGCGCACGCCTGATGAAAGTCTCGCGCGTGACCGTCTACCGGCTGTGCCACAGGCACGCAGTGCAGCTGGAGACGCTGCGCTGAGCGCCCCTCGGCCTACATCGCATACGGCAGTTTGAACGACAGGCTGAAATCCGGCGCATCCGGGGTAAGGCCGATGCCGAGCATGCTGACGAAGGTAGCCCTGGAAGTCAGGGCGTAGGTCACTCCGAGATTCAACGAGCCGGCGTTGGCATCGCTGCCGATCACCTTGATCCAGCTGCCGTCCTTGTAGCGGGTGGAGGCGCGGGCGCTGAGCTTGTCGCTGAAGGAAATGCTCAGGCTGGTGCGCTCGTTGAAGGCGAACGCCACGCCCGCTCCGAAATAATACGAATCGCCCAGCTTCACCTCGCCGGGGTTGACCGTGTCCGGGTTCGAGTCGATGTCGCCGAAGCTGCGCTTGAACGAGCGGATGTAACCGACGTTGGCGAACAGGATGGCCGGATCCGCGGTTTTCACCGCCGACAGCCCGGCGCTGGCCTGCCACACGCCGTTGCCGGTGGGCTGTTCGGCCGGTACCGCGAAGCGGATGAAGTCATCGTCGTCGCGTTCGATCACCTTCCAGTCCAGGCCATAGGGCTCACGCCCGGTGGGTGCGGTGATGCCGCCGGTGAATACCATCTCCGGTCGCCAGCCGCGCTCGCCGAACAACTTGTAGTTGGCGCTGAGGGTAGCGTCGCCGATGCCGGCGCCGTGCGTTTCCTCCTGTGCGATGGCCGCGGCCGAGCCGCCGGCCCCGCCCTTCTGATAAAGCGTTTTGCGCCCGATGTAGGGCACGTCCAGGTTCAGCGTCAGCCGCGGGTTGACGCCCCAGCGCGCGGCGAAGTTCCAGGTCAGCGAATCGGATTCGACGTTTTCAATGGCGATGTTGCCGAGAAAAATCGCGTCCAACGCCAGGAAACCGTTGAGGGTGAGCTGCTTGCGGTCGTAGCGCGCGTAACTGAAGCTGTTTTCCAGGGTCAGGCGGCGGTCGAACAATGCCGACTGCTGCTGCTTGACGTCATCGACGCTGCGCCGCGCCGCATCCCGCGCTGCCTGCGCCTCGGTCGCGGAACTGGCATAGCCCTCGCCTGCCGCGGGTGCCGCTGAAACTGCGGCGGGAGCGGGCGTGGCCGCCTGTGCGGAAACCTGGGGCGACGCCGGCGGCGCAGCCCTGCCGTTGATCCGCGCCTGCATCGCCTGCATCTGCATGTCGAGGTCGCGCAACCGCCGCACTTCCTGCGCGTAGCTCGCCTTGAGCGACTCCAGTTGCGCCAGCATCGCCTCCATCCGTGCTTCGTCGCTGCCGGCCGCGGCTTCCTGCGCAGCCACCCGCGGCGCCACCACGGCCAAACCCGCCAGCGCCGCCATCGCCAGTCGATTCATCGTCATGTTCCTCTGCTCGTGCCTTGCCGGCGTCATGCACCGCGATGCCTACTGCCCGCTGCTCCCGGCCATGCCGCGGTTGAGCGAGATGGCCTGCGCCACGTTCTGCGCCAGTGTCTGGTTGTCCACCAGCGACTGCCGCACCAGATCCACCTGCAGGCGGTTGCCCGCCTGCTGCCCGTCGGCCATCAGCTGGATGCTCTGACCGACGCTGCCATTGCGCAGCCACTGCCGCACCGCTCCCTGTCCGTCCACGCGCAGCTCCAGCTGGGCAGCATTGCCGTCGAAGCCGGCCACCGCGCTGGCATCGCCCACCTGCAGGCGGGCATCGCCGCCGACGCTGCCATGCTGCGCGGGGACGATGCCGTCGTTGCGCACGTTCAGGTGCAGCACATTGCTGGCGGCGTTGCCGTCGCCGGCCACCTGCACGCTCTGCACCAGCCCGGAAACATTGCCCAGGCCGCTGCCGTCGATGCTGCGCGTGCCGGTGCCGGGCAACGGCGCATCGGCCGCGGTGATGCTGACGCTGGGGGTGAAGCTCACCGTCGGCACCTTGCCCTTGCTGAAATCCATGCCCAGGGTCAACCCACCCTGCAGGCGCTGGCCGTTGGCGGCCTGCCAGACCGAGATCATCGTCACGCCAAACCATGCCACGGCGTTGCCGCCCACCGTGTAGCGGCCGCGCATCAGGCCCAGTTCGGGATCGGGAATCTCGTGCAGGCCCTTGCCCGGTGGCGCCGGGTCCGCGGCATGCGCCGGCAGGGCGAACGCCAACGCAAGCAGCGTCGGAATGGTGGTTGTGCGGATATGCATGAAAACACTCCTTCAGAACAGGTCGGCGTGGGTGAAACCGAAGTCCACCAGCTCCGCATCGGTGATGGGGCCGCGCCCCTGGCGCGCATACAGCGCACGGGCACTGGCCTTCCGGCTGGGTTGCAGCAGCACCGTGTCGCGGTCGAAATCGCTGCCTATCACCACGAACACCGCGCGCGACGGCCACGCTTCCAGGAACTCGTCCAGCGGCAGCGCCCGGTTGCCGAGGATCGGGTCGCCGATCTCGACCACGTCGTCGCGCACCTGCTTGAGCACGACGAAATGGCGGAAACCGCGTACGTCCATCAGCGCCAGTCCCGGTACCCGCAGACTCTTGAGCCGCTCTTCATCGATGCGGTAGCCGCGCCCGCGCATGCCCAGCGACTCGACGTAACGCTTGATGTCCAGCAGCGAAAAACCGCGTTGCCGGACCAGTTCGGGATCAGCCACGCCCATCATTCCCTCGATCACCGTGGCCTCGTCGGTATTCAGGTTGTAGGCATGGCGCAGGATCGTGGCCAGTGCCGCCGCGCCGCAGCTGTAGTCGGTGTGCTGGCGCACCAGGTTGCCAAAGCGCCGCTCCTGCATGCTCTCGATCTTGCCGCCATACAGCGCGCCGTTTGGCAGGACGCCGCTGAAGGCGACATCACCGGCGTGCACGGTCGGCACCATCGACATGGCAAAGGCTGCAAGCAACATCCAGCGAAACATGGTCCTCGGCGCCTCCCTGGGCATCGGCAGGTGGAAGTCCCCGCCCTGCGGGGGAGAACGGGGACTTCCGGGTCACCCGGCCATTGGCGGATGGCCGAGCTTGTTGCTCCTGGCAGGCGCGCCGCCTATGCGGACGGCGCCTCCACTCACTCTCCGCCGCCTGTGTCGCCGCCACTGGAGGGCTGCGCGACCGCCAAGGCCAGACTGTTGGCCTGCAGATTGCCGGTACCGGCGGAAATGTTCACACCGATGTTGCCGGACGCCGCGGAGAACGCACTGCCGGAGAGACTGGCGGTGTTGGTCGCATCGACCGCGATCCAGTCCAGGTCGACCACCTGCCCGCTCAAGCTGGCCACCAGATCGGCCGTACCCATCTCCGAGAAGCTCAGCTGGCCGCTCTCGTCGGTATCCCAGGCCATGCCACCCACACCCTGCTTGTAGGGGTTGTCGACGGCACCTTGCGTGGCCGAATCCCAGTCGGTGTGGCCAACTTGCTCGCCGCCCTCATGTCGGTCGCCGGTCCAGTTGTCCGGGTAGAAGTTGGTCTTCTGGTAGGAATTCCCGGTGCCGCTGTAGCTGCCGCTGCCGCTGCTGCGGGTGGTACCGGTGGCGTTGCCGCTCATGCTTATGGAGTAGGCATTGACCAGGTAGTCGTAATAACCGTCGTTGTCCACGGTATTGTCCGAGGACACCTGGTTCGAGCTGACGCTCGCAGTGGCGTAGGCACTGGTGGCCACTGACGCGGCCAGCGCGTTCTTCTGCTCGTTGTTGTTGCCCGAGGTGACGTTCACGCCGATGTTGCCGGAAGCGCCGGAGAACGCATTGCCGCCGATGTCCGCGGCGTTGGTCACACCGTAGTTCATCGTGGTGTTGTTCATGCCGCTCTGGTTCACGAACACCTCCGCGTCGGCCATGCCGAAGCTGAAGGAGGCATCCGCAGCCGACAACGCGGCGGCATTGTCCTGCACATTGTTGTCGCCGGCGGCGACGTTGAAGCCGAGGTTGCCCGAGGCGCTGGAGGCCACGTCGTCGGCGATCGAGGCGTCGTTCTGCACCAGGCCGTTGGAGGCACTGTTGCCGGAGACCGACTGACGGTTGTCGATCACGGCGATGGCCGCCGAGTCCAGGTCGATGTTGCCGGTGATGGTCGGGTCGCCGGAGAACCGGATGTCCGAACTCAGCCGCAGGTCTTTTTCCAGGTTCACGGCGACGCCGTGGTTGTTCTTCTCGCTGCGCTCGTCGGTGTTGATGCTGGTGGTCTTCTGCACATCCTCGCGCACCTGCGTATTGGAGCGCGAGTCGGCATAACGAAGCACTGCGGCAGCGTCCAGCTTCAGGTCCACATCCGTGTCCACCGAGGTATTGGTGGACGTATTGGTTGAGGTATTGGTTGCCGTATTGGTATCGGTGTTGGTGTTGGTGCGCGTCTCGTTCACGTTGTGCTGGTGATCGATGTCCGCGCTCTGGTTCTGATTGTCCGCCGCATTGGCTGCCGCGCTCAGGGTGAGCGCGGAAACCGCCATGGCGAGTACGGTCCATTTATTCGCTTTCATGGTGCCCTCTTCAGGTTTTCGATGCATCGGGTTGATGGAACGTCGTTCACGGAGAGCCCTGCACGGACAGGCTCAGCCTGTTTTCCGTGGCATTGCCCGAGCCCGCGATCTGATTGAGTTGCAGCACGCCGTCGAAACCGCGCAATGCGGATGCCTCCACGCCCACCCTGCGGCTGGCGCGTGGATCACCGACGACGGGCTGCCCCCCTGCCGACGCGATGGCGGCAGACGCGGCCATCGCCTCGTCCGTTGCCTCGCGTATGCCCTGTGCGGCCAGCGTCGCGGTCACGGCATTCACTTCCGAATTGCCGCCGCCACTGGCCTGGTTGATCGATGCAATGCCGCTGGCCCCGGCCAGCGCGTCGCCCATGATGTAGGCCGCCGCCTGCAACGGCTGGTCGAACGCCTCCGAGCGGTGGCTCTGACCTGCATCAACGCTGGCTGCCGCACGCTGGCCGCTGGCCAGCCCGTGCAGGTTGGCCTGCAGGTTCATGTCCCCGGCGGCCTGGTTGACCTTGATCGAACCGGTGGCACCGGCCAGCGCCCGCCCATCGATGCGGCTGTCGGCGGAGAGGTAGGCGAGCATGCCGGCATAGCCGTCGCCGCGCGGCTGCGCCGATGCCGGCAGCATCGCGCCGCCCAGCAGCACAAGCCCGAGAACCCGGCGCCACGGGATAAGGCCCGGATTCATGGTCCACCCGCCGCAACCGGCTGCGCCTGCGGGAACTGCGCCAGCGCGCCACGCAACTGGTCGCCGACGCCACGCGTGGCGCCGCCCACGGCGCCCATCGGGCCGCCGACCATGCGCGCCATCTGGCCACCAGCCAGCATGCCGCCCTCGCCCGCCACCCGGCCCAGCGCGCCACCGGTCACGCCGCCGACCACGCGCTCCACCGTGCCCTGGCCATGCACGGCACCCGGCGCGGCACTGGTCAGGCCGGATTCCATCGCGGCGTAATCGGCATCGTCCAGTTCATCAAGACCGCCGATACCCAGCGCCGAGCCTACTTCCCTGCGCGGCGAAGGATCGACGATCAGCGCCATGCCCGGCGGCGACATGCGGTAGGCCGGGCGGGTGGAGACATCGCGCAGCAGCACGATTTCACCCGGCTTCGCCTTCACCCCCTGGTGCGCATCCGCGGCATGTGCAACACCGGCGCAGGTGGCGGCCAGTGCCAGCCAACCTGCCAGCGCATTGACACGCTTGGGAATCCTGCCATCCATATGCATCGTCCGCTTGGGCTTGGGCGAGGTGTTGGAGCAGCAACCGTGCCAAGGGGAAATTTCAAGTAAAAACAATGCATTGCGAATACAACGCAGGATGCGTGACTGTATCCCTGCAACACCTGGCCGCCCTGGCGGGAGCCCGGACGCGAGCCTGCGGGCGGCAATGACCGCCGGTGCCGGCAGGCACCGGGTGGTGTTGCAGCAGCCGTGTTACAGCGGGTGTTACATGCGCAACACCCCATGACGAAAAGGCCGGGAAATCCCGGCCTTTTCGTGTTCGCAGCCTGTCGGCGCGGCGCGCTCAGGTCAGGAATGCGCGTCTCCGCCGCTTTCCACCGCTGCAGTATTGGGCCCCTCGTAAACCGCGCTATCCAGCAACCCGGTTTCCTTGGCCACGATCACCGGCACCACCATCTGCCCGGTGACGTTGGTCATCGTGCGCATCATGTCCAGCACGCGGTCGATCGCGAACAGATAACCGATTGCCTCCAGCGGCAGGTTGGCCGCGCTCAGCACCACCGTGGCCATCACCACCGCGGTGCCCGGCACGCCGGCGGTGCCGAAGCTGCCCAGCACCGAGGCGATCAGCACCACCACGTACTGTTCCGAGGTCAGCGGCACGCCGGTGTACTGGGCGATGAACACCGCGCACAGCGCCGGGTAGATCGCGCCGCAGCCGTCCATCTTGATGCTCGCGCCCAGCGGCACCGCGAAGCTGGCGTAGTCCTTGTTGACGCCGAGGTTGTCGGAGACCGAGCGCATCGCCACCGGCATCGCCGCGAAGCTCGACGAGGCGACGAAGCCCACCTGCATGCCCGGCGCGGCGCCACGGAAAAACTTCAGCGGGTTCAGCCCGTGCGCCAGCAGCAGGCCGCCGTAGACCACGACGATGTGCAGCGCGCAGGCCACATACAGCGCCAGCACGAAACTGCCCAGCGGCAGCAGTTTCTCGAAACCGTAGCTGCCGACCAGCCCGGCGATCAGGCCGAAGGTACCCAGCGGGGTCATTTCCAGCACGAAGCGGGTGACCTGGATCATGACCTCGCTGAGCTGCCCGGTCAGCTTGCGCGCCTCGCTGACCTTCTCGCCCAGCCTGACCATCGCGAAACCGACCAGCCCGGCGAAGAAGATCACCGGCAGGATCGAGCCGCGCCCGGCCGCCAGCACGGTTTCGCCGGCCGCGTTGATCCGGGTGCCGATGCCGGACAGCGCGTAGAACACGTTGGCCGGCACCACGTCCATCAGCACCTTGGCCACCGACGGCACGTCGCGCGGGGTGTAGGCGCTGTCCACGCTCAGCTTCAGCCCGCCGGTGCCCGGCTGCATCACCGTGCCCACCAGCAGGCCCACGCCCACCGCCAGCGCGGCGGTGACGATGAACCACAGGAAGGTGCGCCCACCCAGTGCCGCCACCGATTTCTGCCCGTGCAGCGAGCCGATGGCATGGATGACCGCGAAGAACACCAGCGGCACCGCGATCATCTTGATCAGGGTCACGTACAGCTCGCCCAGCGGCCCGAACCAGGTTTCGGCCGCCGGCCCCAGCACCCAGCCGGCCAGCGCGCCGAGCACGAAGCCCGCCACCACACGCTGCCAGAACGGGATCCGCAACCACGCAGAAACCAGCTTCATATCGTCAATCCAGGGAGTATTTCCGAAAGGCGGGCACGATAACGCAAGCCAGGCGGCGGCACGATCCCACAGGGACAAAGCTGCGTGTCATCGGCGTGCCTTTTCCGCTCGGTCATAATGGTCGTTCATTTTCGTTGACCGCATGCCGCCATGCCCGACACCAAGTTCCTGCTCGCCGCCCTGTCCACCCTGCTGCTCGGCGCCTGCGCCAGCACCGATGCACCGAAGACTCCTGCCACGCTGGCGGTGGCGGTGCCGCAGGTCACCCACCCGCAGGGCGAAACCCCGCAATGGTGGTACCGCAACGGCGCCGCGCAGGCCGCGGCCAACGGCGCGATGGCTGGCAAGGCCAAGAACGTGATCCTGTTCCTCGGCGACGGCATGAGCCTGACCACCGTGGCCGCCGCGCGCATCCTCGAAGGCCAGCGCCACGGCGGCGCCGGCGAGGAAAACCTGCTGTCATGGGAGCGCTTCCCCGCCACCGCGTTCAGCAAGACCTACAACACCGATTCGCAAACGCCGGACTCGGCCGGCACCATGACCGCCATCACCACCGGCGTGAAGACCCACATGGGCGCCATCGGTGTCTCCGCCGGCCCCCGCAACGACTGCGCCGACAGCCTGAACAAGCACCTGCTGACCTGGCTGCAACTGGCCGACAGCGCCGGCATGGCCACCGGCATCGTTTCCACCGCGCGCCTGACCCACGCCACCCCGGCCGCCACCTATGCCAACTCGCCGGACCGCAACTGGGAAAACGACACCGATCTGCCGGAAGCGGTCAAGGCCGCCGGCTGCGTGGACATCGCCCAGCAGCTGCTTTCAACCACGCGCTTCGGTCGCGGCCCGCTGGTCGTCCTCGGCGGCGGCCGCGCGCAGTTCACCACCGTCGAAGAACGCGACCCCGAGTACGACGACAAGGTCGGCCAACGCCTGGACGGCCGCAACCTCGTCGCCGAGTGGCAGCAGGCACACCCGCAGGGCGCCTATGTCTGGAACGCCGCGCAGCTGAAGGCCGCCTCCGGCGCTCCGACCCTGCTCGGCCTGTTCGAACCGGACCACATGCAGTACGAGCAGGACCGCGCCAACGACCGGGCCGGCGAACCCTCGCTGGCCGAGCTGACCCGCACCGCCATCGCCAACCTGTCCAAGCACGGGGAAGGCTACGTGCTGATGGTGGAAGGCGCGCGCATCGACCACGCCAACCACAGCGGCAACGCCGCCCGCGCGCTCGGCGACACCATCGCCCTGTCCGACGCGGTGCGCGCCGCCGCCGAAGCCACCTCGGCCGACGACACCCTGATCATCGTCACTGCCGACCACTCGCACACGCTCAACTTCGTCGGCTACCCGGCGCGCGGCAACCCGATCCTGGGCAAGGTCAAGGACAAGGGCGGCGAAGACGGCACCGGCGGGCTGGAATTGGCCCGCGATGCCACCGGCCTGCCCTACACCACGCTCAGCTACGCCAACGGCCCCGGCTACACCGGCGCCAGCAACCAGCAGCCGGCCGGACCGAAGGCCTTCCCGCATGCACCGAGCAGCTTCGACCCGGCCAACGGCCGCCCCGACCTGACCCATGTCGATACCGAACACCCGGACTACATGCAGGAAGCGCTGGTGCCGGCCAAGAGCGAATCGCATGGCGGCGAGGACGTCGGCATATGGGCGCGCGGCCCGGGCAGCAATGCGGTGCGCGGCACCCTGGAGCAGAACGCCATCTACCACCTGATCGTGCAGGCCACCCCGCGCCTGCGCGAACGCCTGTGCGCACAGGGCACCTGCGATGCGCAGGGCGTGCCGGTGGAACTGCCGCAGCCGACGACGTTCGAACGCAAGACACCGTGACAGCGATGCGCACCGCCGCATACCGGTCCGTGGCGGCGGTGCTGACATCCCTGTTCTTCGCCTCGGCCGCGCTTGCCGTCGGAGACCGCTACCTGCTGCAGGAACAGCTCGAAGGCGGCGAGGCAGTGGTCTGCGAAGACTGCCGCCGTGGCGAAGCCGACACCGGCGGCCATGCGCCGATGGTCAGCGGCCATCGCTGCCACATCGACCGCCGGCAATCCACTGCCGGACTCCCCGTAGGAGCGATGTCAGTCGCGGCGGGGCGACATCGGCAAAACCCCATCGCGACTGGCGTCGCTCCTACAATTCCCGGATGACCCCGCTTTCCCCCTCCCTGCTGGATGCCGCCGCCGGAACGACGGTGCTGGTCGGCTTCAGCGGCGGGCTGGATTCCACCGTGCTCCTGCACCTGCTGGCGCATGCGCCCAACCGGCGCGACGCCGGCCTGCGCGCGGTGCACGTGCACCACGGCCTGCAGGCCGTGGCCGACGACTGGGCCGCCCACTGCCAGCGCATGTGCGATGCATGGCGGGTGCCGCTGCACATCGTCCACGTGCAGGTCGGCGACGACACCGGCCTCGGCCCCGAGGCGGCGGCGCGCCATGCCCGCCACGCGGCCTTCGCCGACCTGCTGCAAGCCGGCGAATGGCTGGCGCTGGCCCACCATCGCGACGACCAGGCCGAGACCTTCCTGCTGCGCGCCCTGCGCGGCTCCGGCATCGACGGGCTGGCGGCGATGCGCGAACGCCGCGACTTCGCCGCCGGCCAACTGTGGCGCCCGCTGCTGCAGATCCCGCGCGCGGCGCTGGAAGCCCACGCGCGTCTGTATCGATTGCACTGGATCGAAGATCCCAGCAACACCCGCGACACCTTCGACCGCAACTACCTGCGCAACACGGTGATGCCGTTGCTGGCCGGGCGCTGGCCCGACGCGGCGGCCATGTTCGCGCGCAGCGCGGCGCTGGCCGGCGAGGCCTCCGGCCTGCTGCACGCACACGACACACAGGCGCTGCATGCCTGCGACGGCGGCGACGGCACGCTGTCGGTCGCCGCCCTGCGCGCACTGCCGCCGCCGGCCTGCGCACGGGTGCTGCGCCTGTGGGTGCAGCAACGCGGGCTGCCGCCGTTGCCCGGCAACGGCGTGGCGCGCATCCGCCACGACCTGCTCGATGCCGCGCACGACCGGCAGGCTGGATTCCGCTGGCAACAGGCGTGCATCGTGCGCTGGCGCGAGCGCCTGCACGCCATCGGCGAACTGCCGCACTGGCCCGCCGGCTGGCAGGCGCACTGGGACGGCCACGCCCCCCTGCCATTGCCCGATGGCGGCAGGCTGGAGCTGCACGGCGCCCCCGCTTTCGATACCCCGCTGCAAGTACGCCAGCGGAAAGGCGGCGAACGCATCCGGCTGCCCGGCCGCGGGCACAGCCACCTGCTCAAGCACTGCCTGCAGGATGCCGGCGTCGCACCGTGGCTGCGCCCGCACCTGCCACTGCTGTGCGATGGCGAACAGCTGCTCGCCGCCGGCGACCGCATCGTCTCGGCGACGCTGCACGGCTGGCTGCGCGACCGCGGCGCGCATCTGCGCTGGCACGCTCCCGGCAGCGCGAATTGACCCTTTCCCGCGCGCCGCTCACACTTGCCGCCATGCCCAAGAAGTCCCCCAACGAGACCTCGCCGGTCGCCCACTTCGAGCAGTCGCTGGAAGAGCTGGAGCAACTGGTGGAGAAGATGGAAGCCGGCGACCTGAACCTGGAGCAGTCGCTGAGCGCCTACGAGCGCGGCGTCGGCCTGTACCGGCAATGCCAGCAGGCGCTGGAACAGGCCGAGCTGCGCGTGCGCCTGCTCACCGACCCGGCGCACCCGGAAAAATCCGAACCGTTCGACCCTGTCGGCAATGACGACTGACGCCCTGTTCGCCGGCTGGATCGCACGCACCGAACAGCAATTGCAGGTCGCCCTGCCCGACCCGGAAACCGCGCCGCGCCGCCTGCACCAGGCCATGCGCCATGCCGCGCTCGGCGGCGGCAAGCGCATGCGGCCCCTGCTGGTCCACGCCGCCGGGCACCTGTTCGGCACCGATCCCGGCTTGCTCGATGCGCCGGCCGTGGCGGTGGAACTGGTCCACTGCTACTCGCTGGTGCACGACGACCTGCCGGCGATGGACGACGACGACCTGCGCCGCGGCCGCCCGACCACCCACATCGCCTTCGACGAAGCCACCGCCATCCTCGCCGGCGACGCGTTGCAGACCCGCGCCTTCGAAGTACTGGCAACGGCGCCGCTGCCACCCGCGCTGGCGGTAGCCTGCCTGCGCACCCTGGCCGGCGCCTCCGGCGTGGCCGGCATGTGCGGCGGGCAGGCACTGGACATCGATGCCACCGGCCGCGCCCAGCCGCTGGACGACCTCAAGCACATGCATGCGCTCAAGACCGGTGCGCTGATCCGTGCCGCGGTGCGCATGGGCGCGCTGTGCGGCGGCGCGGACGAAGCGCAACTGGCGCGGCTGGATGCGTTCGCCGATGCGCTCGGGCTGGCGTTCCAGGTGCGCGACGACATCCTCGACGTCGAAGCCAGCTCCGAACAGCTCGGCAAGACCGCCGGCAAGGATGCGGCGCAGGACAAGTCCACCTTTCCCGCATTGCTCGGCATGGGCGGCGCCAAGGCACAGCTGGAAACGCTGGCCGCCACGATGCGCGACACACTGGCTCCGTTCGGAACGCGTGCCGACGCGCTGGCGGCATTGGGCGAAATGGCGATCCACCGCTCGCATTGAGGCCTGGACTCGCGAATCGTCGGCAATCGCGGCGATGGAATGCTCTCCAGGTACAGGGCTTGCCCCGCACAGGGGCCTTCGCGGCAAAGCTCCATGCGGGGCAAGCCCCGAATCTACGGAACCCGTTGCGCCAACCAGCACGCGGCCATGCGTCGCATCGATTCTTCGGCCTGCGCGTCCGCGGCAATCCCGGCGATGTCGCGCCATGCCAGCTCCAGCGACTCCTCGCTGACCACGAAAGCCTCGTCCACACCGGCCTGAACCACGTAGCGCACGTCGTAATGCCAATGTCCCGGTACGTCGCCGCGCTCGGGAATCCAGTGGCGGTCGAGGTCGAAGATCACCGCCGTCGGCAGTCGCAATCCGCTCAGGCCGGACTCCTCCTCCGCCTCGCGCAGGGCCACCGCCGCGAGGTCGCGATCACCGTCGGCATGGCCGCCCAACTGCAGCCAGCGCCCCAGCTTGCGGTGATGGGTCAGCAACACGCGGCGTCCGTCGGCGCTGACCAGCCACGCGCTGCCGGTGAAGTGTCCGGACAGACGCGAACGCGCGAACGGATCGTTGCCGGGTTCGTCCAGCAACGCCGCATATCCGGCGGCCAATGCAGCGTGTTCCGGCACGCGCCGCGCATAGTCCTGCAGCGCCAGCCGCAGTTCCCGATCCTGTTGATGCATGACTGCAGGCACATCCCATCGCGTCCGTCCGGCGCCCATTATCGCTGTCCATGCTGCACCTGCGCTTGTCGGTTTTCGGCTCCTTTGGCAAGGTAGTCCGCTGCTGCCGGTTCAGCCTGCAGTTCAACTTGCAACGCCGCGGCTTGCCGCCGCGGCACCGACGAACAGCCTGGGAAACAGCGAATGCTCAAGACACTGCTGAGGGTCAAACCGGTCGAACCGGCCGCACACGTGGATGCCGGCGAACCGGTGGAAGGCAGCCTGCAAGGCGAAGCCACGCTCAAGCGCACCCTCACCGCACGGCACCTGGTTTTGCTGGGCATGGGCGCGGTGATCGGCGCCGGCATCTTCGTCATCACCGGGCAGGCGGCAGCCAACCATGCCGGCCCGGCGATCATGCTGTCCTTCGTGCTGGCCGGGCTGGCCTGCGCCTTCGCCGGCCTGTGCTACGCCGAGTTCGCGGCGATGATGCCGGTGTCCGGCAGCGCCTATTCCTACTCCTACGCCACCCTCGGCGAGGGCATGGCCTGGTTCATCGGCTGGTGCCTGGTGCTGGAATACCTGTTCGCCTCCTCCTCGGTGGCGGTGGGCTGGTCGGCCTACCTGCTCAGCTTCCTCACCAGCACTTTGCACCTGCCCTTCCCCGAGGCACTGACCGCCGCGCCCATCGCTTGGGAAAACGGCGAGTTCGTCGCCTCGGGCAAGCTGTTCAACCTGCCGGCGGTGCTGATCATCGCGGTGGTTTCCGGGCTGCTGTACGTCGGCGTCACCCAATCGACCTTCGTCAACGCGGTCATCGTTGCGGTCAAGGTGGCGGTGATCTGCCTGTTCGTCGGTTTCGGCGCGATGTACGTCACCCCGGAGAACTGGACGCCCTTCATCCCCGACAACACCACCGGCGTGTTCGGTGAATTCGGCTGGAGCGGCGTGTTCCGCGCGGCCTCGATCGTGTTCTTCGCCTACATCGGCTTCGACGCGGTTTCCACCGCCGCCGGCGAAACCAAGGACCCCCAGCGCAACATGCCGATCGGGCTGCTCGGCTCGCTGGCGGTGTGCACCATCATCTACATCGTGGTCTGCGCGGTGATGACCGGCCTGATGCACTACACCAAGCTGGGCACCGACAAGCCGGTGGCCACCGCACTGGAAGCCTATGCCAACCTGGCGTGGCTGAAGAGCTGGGTCGAGATCGGCGCCATCGCCGGCCTGTCCTCGGTGGTGCTGGTGATGATGATGGGCCAGACCCGCATCGCCTACACCATTTCCCGCGATGGCCTGCTGCCGCGGATATTCGGCAAGGTGCACCCGAAGTTCCGCACCCCGCACCTGAGCACGGTGATCGTCGGCGCGGTCGCGGCCACGCTGGCCGGGCTGGTGCCGCTGAACGTGCTGGGCGAACTGGTCGCGATGGGCACGCTGCTGGCCTTCGCCACCGTCTGCGTCGGCGTGCTGATCCTGCGCCGCACCCGTCCGGAAATGCCGCGCGCGTTCCGCGTGCCGGCGGTATGGCTGATTGCCCCGCTCGGTGCGCTGATCTGTCTGGCGCTGTTCGCGATGGCGTTCGCCGCGCATTGGCTGGTGTTCGTGCTGTGGAACGTCCTCGGCGTGGCCATCTACCTCGGCTACGGCATGCACCACAGCAAGCTCAACAAGCGCGCCTGATTCCAGCCCTCCCGACCGGCGCCGATGGCGCCGGTTTCATTGCGCGACCGCCGCGCCCTGCAACCAGCGAAGACCCGAACCATGCTCAAGCAACTGTGGGCCACCAAGCATCCACACGCCGCCCATGAAGAGGCCAACGGTCTGAGTCTGCGCCGCACGCTCGGCCCGTGGGGGCTGACCGCTCTGGGCATCGGCGCGGTGATCGGCGGCGGCATCTTCGTCATCACCGGGCAGGCCGCGGCCGACCATGCCGGCCCGGCGATCATGCTGTCCTTCGTGCTGGCCGCGGTGTGCTGCGCGTTCTGCGCATTGGCTTATGCCGAGTTCGCGGCAATGGTGCCGGTGTCCGGCAGCGCCTACACCTACACCTACGCCACCTTCGGCGAACTGTCGGCGTGGTTCATCGGCTGGATGCTGGTGCTCGAATACGGCGTCTCCGCCTCGGCGGTGGCGGTGAGCTGGACCGGCTACTTCCTCAGCCTGCTCAGCCATTTCGATATCCACCTGCCGGCGGCGCTGGTCAACGCGCCGCTGGACGAGAAGCTGCGCCCCACCGGTGCCATCGCCAACCTGCCGGCGGCCGGGCTGGTGCTGCTGCTGACCTGGCTGTGCTACGTGGGCATCCGCAAGTCCTCGGCGATGAACATGGCGATGGTCATCCTCAAGACCGGGCTGATCGTGCTGGTGATCGCCGCCGGCTGGAAATACGTGGATCCGGGCAACTGGACGCCATTCATCCCCGAGAACGTCGGCCCCGGCAAGTACGGCTTCGAGGGCGTGCTGCGCGGCGCAGCGATGGTGTTCTTCGCCTACATCGGCTTCGAGGCGGTGTCGGTGGCGGCGCAGGAGTCGCACCGGCCGCAGCGCGACATGCCGATCGGCATGCTGCTGTCGCTGGTGGTGTGCACCGTGCTGTACATCGCGATGGCCGCGGTCATGACCGGCCTGGTGCCCTATACCCAGCTGGGCACCGCCGAACCGGTGGTCACCGCGGTGGCCGCGCACCCGCAACTGGGTTGGCTGCGCGTCATCGTCGAGGTCGGCGCGCTGATCGGCCTGTCCTCGGTGGTATTGGTGATGATCATCGGCCAGCCGCGCATCTTCATGATCATGGGCCGCGACGGCCTGCTGCCGCCGGTGTTCACCCGCATCCACCCCAGGTACCGCACCCCGCACATCAATACCGTCATCACCGGCATCGGCATCGCCCTGCTGGCGGCGCTGTTCCCGCTGGACATCCTCGGGGAGCTGACCTCGATGGGCACCCTGATCGCCTTCGCCGCGGTCTGCGCCGGCGTGCTGGTGCTGCGCCGGACCCAGCCGGACCTGCCGCGCCCGTTCCGCATGCCGGCGGCGTGGCTGATCTGCAGCCTCGGCGTGCTCAGCTGCGGCGCGCTGCTCACCGCGATGACCGCGCACAACTGGATGCTGATGGGAGTCTGGACCGCGGCCGGCTTCATCATCTATTTCGCCTACGGCCACCGCCACAGCAAGCTGCGCGACGCCAACAAACAGGGCTGAAAACGTAGAATGGGGGCATGAACGCCCCCTCTGCCCCCTACGACGCCCAGCGCCTGAGCGAGCTGGCCCAGCTGCTGATCGACAACGTCCGCGAACTGGCCCGGGCCGGCTGGACGCCGGCCACCAGCAGCAATTTCTCGCACCGGCTGGACGACCGGCATGCGGCGATCACCGTGTCCGGCAAGGACAAGGGGCGGCTGGTCGAGGCCGACATCATGGTGGTGGATTTCGACGGCAAGGCGGTGGGCCGGCCGTTGCGCCCGTCGGCCGAAACCCTGCTGCACACCCAGCTCTACGCCCGCTTCGCGGACGTGAACTGCGTGCTGCACACCCATTCGCCGGTGCAGACCGTCGCCTCGCGCCTGTACGGCGCACAGGGCCACGTCCGGCTGGAAGGTTACGAACTGCTCAAGGCGCTGCACGGCAACTCCACCCATGAAACCGCGGTGGACCTGAAGGTGTTCCCGAACACGCAGGACATGGACGTGCTGGCCGCGCAGGTGGAGGCCGAGCTGGACAAGGGGCCGATGTGGGGCTACCTGATCGACGGCCACGGCCTGTACGCCTGGGGCCGCGACATGGCCGAGGCGCGCCGCCACCTGGAAGCCTTCGAGTTCCTGCTGCATTGCGAGCTGGAACTACGCCGGCTGCAGTAGACCGGGGGTCATGCCCCCGGCGCGGCATGCCGGGCATGCGCCGATACGTCGGAGCGCAGCCCCGACCTACTTGTTACCCTTTCCGTCCCCCACACGCCCAGAGCCACCGCCATGAGCCGACTGCGCATCTTCAACGACACCGACCCGGCCACGCCGCTGCTGGACAGCCGCGACGGCGAGGCCATCGCCACCGAGCTGAGGAAGATCGGCGTCACCTTCGAGCGCTGGCAGGCCAAGCATGAAGTCGCACCGGGCGCGAGCCAGGAAGAAGTATTCGCCGCCTACCGCGAGGACATCGACCGCCTCGTCGCCGCCAACGGTTTCAAGAGCGTGGACGTGGCCTCGATCGCGCCGGACAACCCCAACCGCGCCGAGATCCGCCAGAAGTTCCTCGACGAGCACTACCACAAGGAAGACGAAGTGCGTTTCTTCGTCGCCGGCTCGGGCCTGTTCACCCTGCACGTGGGCGACAAGGTCTATGAGGTGGAATGCGTGAAGGACGACCTGATCGCGGTGCCCGACAGCACCACCCACTGGTTCGACATGGGCGAAGAACCCAGCTTCGTCGCGATCCGCTTCTTCACCGAGCCGGATGGCTGGGTCGGCCATTTCACCGGCACCGACATCGCGCGGAAGTTCCCGCGTTACGAGCCGACCACCGCGTGATACTCAAAGCTTCTCTCCCTCCGGGGAAGGGAAAGGAACCGACTCCTCGCATGACCACCCGCGCCATCCTCACCGACATCGAAGGCACCACCTCCAGCATCTCCTTCGTCAAGGAAGTGCTGTTCCCCTACGCCCGCGACGCCCTGCCCGGCTTCGTGCGCCTGCACGGCAAGGAACCGGAAGTGCGTCGCTGGCTCGACGCGGTGGCCACCGAGATCGCCGCCAGCGCCTGCCAGGACGAGGTCATCGTCGAAACCCTGCAGGGCTGGATCGACCAGGACCGCAAGCACACCGCGCTCAAGGCGTTGCAGGGCATGATCTGGAACGTCGGTTATCGCAACGGCGACTACACCGCACACCTGTACCCGGAAGTGGCCGGCGTGCTGCGCGGCTGGCACGCGGCCGGCCTGCCGCTGTACGTGTATTCCTCCGGTTCGGTGCCGGCGCAGAAGCTGTTCTTCGGCTTCAGCGACGCAGGCGACCTCAACGGCCTGTTCTCCGGCAACTTCGATACCGAGATCGGCGGCAAGCGCGAAGCGGCCAGCTACACCCGCATCGCCGAAGCCATCGGCATCGCCCCCGGCGACATCCTGTTCCTGTCCGACGTGGTGGAAGAGCTGGACGCTGCCCGCGAAGCCGGCCTGCGCACCGTGCTGCTGGACCGCATCGACGACTACCCCGTCCCGCGCATTGGCGAGGCCACGCATGGCCACGTCCGCGTGGAGGATTTCGGCCAGATCGCGCCTTGAAGCAGGAGCGGTCGCGACTTGCGTCGCTCCTACAACAGCAGCACCTTCCGTAGGAGCGACGCAAGTCGCGACGCTTTCCTACCCGACATCGCGAATATTCCATCTCTCCACTGCAAGCAATCCGCGACATCCTGCCGGCATGCCAAGGAAGCATGCCCCGGGCCACGCCGCTCTTCGCCGTGGCCGCGCCTCACTGCCCAATCAGGTTTATCTGGTCACTTTCGTCACGCACCATCGGCAACCTGTCTTTGCCGATGCAAAGCTTGCGATGATCGCCTCCCCAGTCATCCACGACGCGCGATCATGGGGAAGCGCAACACTGCTGGCATGGGTATTGATGCCCGATCACTGGCATGGCTTGATTCGGCTGGGCGAAGGCTGCGACCTGTCCCGTGTCGTCCAGCGCCTGAAAGCCCATATGGCCAGAATGCTGCCCCCGGAAGCGGCAAGACCCGTCTGGGCGCGTGGTTTCCATGACCATGCCCTGCGCCAGGAGGAGGACATGCAGGCCATCGCACGTTACATCGTCATGAATCCGGTCAGGGCGGGGATCGTGGCTTCGCCGCGGTTCTATCCGTACTGGGATGCTGTCTGGCTTTGAGGCGGTCGCGACGTGCGTCGCTCCTACGGAAGGTGCTGCTGTTGTAGGAGCGACGCAAGTCGCGACCGAACGGCCGGTTCAACGAGCACCCCGCCGCAACACCAGCACGTCGATGCTCGACGGCACGCCCAGCCGCGCATTGAAGCCGTCCCACTGGCCCACACCGGCGCTGACGAACAGGGTCATGCCGCCGACGCGGTAGTCGCCGCGCACGAAGCCGTCGTTGAACGGCGCCACCAGCCAGCGGTCCATGCCGATGATGTGGCCGCCGTGGGTATGCCCGGAAATCTGCAGGTCCACCGCGCCGGTGGCCGCGGCTGCGCGCGCCAGCTTGGGCTGGTGCGCCAGCAGCAGGTGGAAATCGCTGCCCTGCGCCTGCCCGGCCACGCGCGGGATGTCCGGGGCTATGCCACCGCCCTGCACGAACTCGGGATTCCTGTAGAAGGCCGGATCGCCCACGCCGGACACCGCCAGCGTGCGGCCGTCGATCGCGAGCGTGACCGTCTCGTTTTCCAGCACCCCCAGGCCCAGCTGCCGGAAGTGCGCCATCCACGCGGCGTAATTGCTGTAGTACTCGTGGTTGCCGGGCGCGACCCACACGCCGTGCGGCGCATGCAGTCCGGCCAAGGCAGCGACATTGGCGGCGTTGCCCGCGACCGGCCCGTCCACCATGTCGCCCGGCAACACGATCAGGTCGGGTTTCGCCGCCAGCACGTCATCGACGATGCGCCGGGTACGCCATGCGCCCTTGACCGGGCTGGCGTGCAGGTCGGCCAGCACCGCCACACGCAGCCCGTCCAGCTCCGCCGGCAGGGATGACAACTCGATTTCACGCTCGTGGACCTTCGGCGGCTTGAGGCCGTTGTAGGTGCCCAGCGTCGCCAGCAGCAGCACCAGCGACACCGCCACGTGCTGCAGCCGCGGCCCGTGCAGGAAACCACGCAGTCGCCCGGCACGGCGCGACAGGCGCAGCGGCAGCCACAGCACGTCGCGCAGCAGCACGAATACCAGTGCCAGTGCGAAGGCCACCATCACCCAGCCGAACAGCAGTTGCACCCACGCATTGGCAACGTCGCCGAACGCCTGCCGGCGCCACAACCAGCCCAGCAACGGCTGCAGCAACCCCAGCGCGAAAGTCAGCCCGGCATACCAGCGGCGCTTGCGGCCAAGCGCCGCCACCGGCCACCACAGCCAGAAGGCCAGCAGCAGCGGGAACAGCAATATCGATACGATCATCAATGCAAACCGCAGCCATGCCGATCACCGGCGCATGTCGGAACCCGGCAGGAAACCATCGGGGGAAAGCCGGCACGGAACGCGCCCGTGCCGGCGGGGAAGCGCAGGCCGTTATGCGCCCTTGCCGTCGATCCAGCGCTCGATCTTTTCATCCAGCACGTCCAGCGGCACCGAGCCGTCCTTCAGCACTTCGGCGTGGAATTGGCGGATGTCGAACCGGTCGCCCAGCTTCTGCTCGGCGCGCTTGCGCAGCTCCTGGATCTTCAGCTCGCCGGTCTTGTAGGCCAGCGCCTGCCCCGGCCATGCGATGTAGCGCTCGGCCTCGGCGATGGCGTCCGGCTCGCTGACCGAGGAGTTGGCAAACATGTAATCCAGCACCTGCTGGCGGCTCCAGCCCTTGGAATGCAGGCCGGTATCGACCACCAGCCGCACCGCGCGCCACAGCTCGCCCTGCAGGCGACCGAAGTAGCTGTACGGGTCGGTGTAGACGCCCAGGTCCTTGCCCAGGCTCTCGGCATACAGGCCCCAGCCTTCGATGAAGGCGGTCTGCCCGCCGAAGCGGCGGAATGCCGGCACGCCCTGCAGTTCCTGCTGCAGCGCCAGCTGGAAGTGGTGGCCGGGGATGGCTTCGTGCAGGAACAGATCCTCGGCGTCCCACGTCTTCCGGGTCGGCAGGTCGAAGGTGTTGACGTAGAAGATGCCGGGGCGGCTGCCGTCCTCGCTGGGCTGCATGTATTCGCCACCGGCCGCCGATTCGGCGCGGAACGCTTCGATCGGGCGGATCTCGAAGCCGGCCTTCGGGGTCAGCGAGAACAGCTTGGGCACGTTGGCCTCGACCTTCGCCTCCAGCCCGCGGTAATGCTCCAGCAGCGCGTCCTCGGACGCGAACTCGAACTGCCTGTCGTGCTGCATGAACTTGAAGAAGTCCTGCAGCGAACCCTTGAAGCCCACCTGCTCCATCACCTTGTGCATCTCGCCGTGGATGCGCTCGACTTCGTTCAGGCCGATGGCGTGGATCTGCTCCGGGGTCTGCTCGGTGGTGGTCATCTGTTTGGCGCTGAAGGCGTACCACGCCTTGCCGTCGGGCAGCGCGTCCAGGCCGACCGTGTCGCGGGTGGCCGGCAGGTATTCGTTGGCGATGAAGTCGCGCTGCTTCCTGATCGCCGGCGTCAGCTGCTGCTCGATCAGGTCGCGGTAGGCGGCGGTCAGGCGCTCCTTGTCGGCGGCCGGAAAATCGGCCGGCATCAGCGTGATCGGGCCCCAGAACTGGCTGTCCTCGGCCTTGGCGGCGATCAGCGCGTCGAACTGCGGCACCACCTTTTCCATCAGCACGCGCGGCTGCACCACGCCGGCCTTGATGCCTTCGCGCATGTTGGCGATCTCGGTATCCAGCAGCACCGGGATACGCGCGGCGCGCGCCAGCCAGTTGTCGTAGTCCTTCACCGTCTTGAACGGCTGCGCCACCTGGCCCGAACCCAGCATCACCGCGTAGCTCACGGTCGAGCCCATCTGGTTCACCGGCAGCATCCAGCCCGGGAACTTCTCACCCTCCAGCGACTGTTGCTGTTCCTCGACGAAGATGCGGTAGCTGAGCAGATCCTGCCCACTCAGGCCGGCATCGCCGATCTTCCGCGCCTTGTCCAGCCATTGCGCGGTGAAGTCGTGGACCTGCTTGCGGTAGTCGGCCGAGCCCATGTCCGGCAACTGGTCGTTGTAACGGTCGTCGCCCTGGAAGGTGGCCTGCAGCGGGTTGAGCTTGAGCACGCCTTCCCAGTAGTCGGCATACAGCTGGTTCAACTGCGCGGCCTTTTCGGCCGGGGCGGCCTGCGCCGCTGCATCGCCGGCCGGCGGCGTGGACGGCGAGCAGGCGGCCAGCACCGTGGCCAACGAGAGGGAAACGGACAATGCCAGCGGACGCAACGTCATGGGGAATCCAGCAAGGGAATGAAGCAGGCAGCGTCCATGCGCCAGCGGGGCCGCGGAAGGGCCAAAGGTCATTGCCATCGCCGCACCGTCGGCAAACCGTCATAATCCGCGGCCCGCCCCACCCCGCCATCAGGTGGATGCCCGTTCCCGCCTGATCCGCCGCCTGCGTGGCCCGCGCGATCCGGCCCTTGCCGTTGCCGCATTCGATGACTACCTCCCGCCGCCCGCTGGGCTTCTGGTCCGCCACCGCCCTGGTCGTGGGCAGCATGATCGGCTCGGGCACCTTCCTGCTGCCGGCGACGCTGGCCCCCTATGGCGCCGCCACGCTGGTCGGCTGGGGCATCACCGGGTTCGGCGCGTTGCTGCTGGCCGTCACCTTCGCGCGGCTGGCGCGGCGCTGGCCGCAGACCGGCGGCCCCTATGTGTTCGCCCGCAACGCCTTCGGCGAGCTGCCCGGCTTCATGGTGGCGTGGAGCTACTGGATCTCGATGTGGTGCGCCATCGCCGCGATTGCGGTTGCCTTCACCGGCAGCATCGGTGCGATCTTCCCCGCCTTGACCGCCACCCCGGTGCGCGCAGCCAGTTGCGGCCTGTTCGCGCTGTGGCTGTGCGCCGGCGTCAACCTGCTCGGCGTGCGCGAGGCCGGGCGCCTGCAACTGCTGACCACCGTGCTGAAGGTGGTGCCGCTGCTGCTGTTCGGGCTGGTGGCGCTGTGGTTCGTCGATGCCCGCCACTACGTGCCGTTCAACCCCAGCGGCGAGCCGCTGGGCAGCGTGGCCGCTGCCACCGTGGCGCTGACGCTGTGGGCGATGATCGGGCTGGAAGCGGCCACCGTGCCGGCCGAGTCGGTCGACGACGCGCCGCGCACCGTGGCCCGTGCCACCATCGCCGGCACCGCCATCGCCGGCGTCGCCACCGTGCTGGCCTGCACCACCGTGCTGGGCCTGCTGCCGGCCGAGGTGCTGGCGGCCTCGGCCGCGCCGATGGCCGACGCCGCAGCCGCACTGTGGGGGCCCGGCGCCGGCATGCTGCTGGCGGCGGTGATGGCCGTTTCCTGCATCGGCGCACTCAACGGCTGGACGCTGCTGTCGGCGCAGCTGCCGATGGCCGCCGCCCGCGACGGCGTACTGCCGCGTGCCTTCGCCAAAGAGAACCGGCGCGGCGCCCCCGCCTTCGGCATCCTCGTCAGCTGCCTGCTCGCCACCGTGCTGGTGATCAGCAACTACAACCGCTCGCTGGTGGACCTGTTCAAGTTCTCGGTGCTGCTGTCCACCGCCGCCACCCTGCTGCCCTACCTCGCCGGTGCCGCCGCATGGCTGTGGCGCGGCACGGGCGCCGCCTCGCGACTGGCCGCCACAGGCGCACTGGCCTTCAGCCTGTACGCGCTGGGCGGGGTCGGCGCCGAGGCGCTGCTATGGGGCGCCGGGCTGGTCGTGGCCGGGCTGCCGATCTATTTCTGGCTGCGACGCGGCTGAGCCGCCCGCGCAGAGTTTCTCCGCGATCCGCTTGATGTCGCGCAGGTCGTCGGCATCGAGCAGGTCGGCGAAATGGTGGCGGACGGATTCCAGGTGCCGCGGCGTCGCCGCACGCAGCGCGTCCCGGCCCGCGCGGGTCAGGACCAGCAGGCAGCCGCGGCCATCCTCGGGGTCGGGCGCACGCTCGATGAGCCCCCGCTCTTCCATGCGCGAGGCATGCCGCGAGAGCCGGCTGCGCGACCACCCCATCTTGGCAGCCTGCAGATGCAGGGGGCTGGTCGTGTCCGGGCGCTCGACCAAGGTGCTGAGCACCTCGTAGTCCGCTTCGGACAGCCCGGTGGCTGCGAGGGCCTGGCCGATCCGCGTGCGCACGCCGACCGTCATCCGCCGGAAGGCGCGCCATGCGCCCTCCTCGTCGCCATCGAGCCAGTCCGAGGTGGCCGTTTTCTTTTTCATTGACATGTAATCGAATATCCGCCAATCTCGATTACATGTCAATGAAAAAACCCCGCATCATGGTGCTCGCCTGCAGCACCCGCCCCGGCGCACTGGCCCCCGCGGTCGCAGACTGGTTCATGCACGCGACCGCGCCGCACGCCGAGGCGCTGGACGCCGAACTGGTGCCCGTCTCGCTGGCCGACCTGGACCTGCCGTTCCTGGACGAGCCGGAGCATCCCGCATCCGGCGTTTACCGGCAGCCGCATTCGCTGGCCTGGAGCGCGCTGGTCGATGGCGTCGACGGCTTCGTCTTCGTCACGCCCGAATACAACCACGGCATGCCCGCCGTCCTGAAGAATGCGCTCGATTACCTCGGCCGCGAATGGGCATGGAAACCGGTCGGCTTCGTCAGCTACGGCCATACCTCCGCCGGCACCCGGTCGGTACAGCACGCCAGGCAGGTTGTGTCCGCGCTCCGGCTGGTCCCGACCGGCGCGACGGTATCCCTCCGCATCGGCGACGGCATCGTGGAAGGACAGGTACGGCAGGACGAGCGCCTGGACGGCCTCGCGGCACGGCTCCTGGGCGAGGTCGTCAGGCTGGGCCATGCCCTGCGGCCCATGCGCGAACCGCTGGATGGCTCGACGCAGGCGGGGCCGGTTGCCGGCTCCCATGCCCGGCGCCTGACACCGGCGGATGCGGCAGACGTCATCGTCCTGCAACGTTGCTGCTGGGTGGACGAGGCCCTTGCCAACCAGACCCTGGGCATCCCGGCCCTGCACGAGGGCCTCGACGACGTGTGCAGATGGCTCGGGCAATGGACCGCGCTCGGGCTGTGGCGTGACGGCAAGCTGCTCGGTATGGTCCGCGCCCGGCGCGATGGCGACGCATGGAACATCGGCCGCCTGGCCGTGGCCCCGCACATGCGCGGAAGCGGCCTCGGACGCTGGCTGCTGAGGCTCGTGGAGGACAGGGCCGAACCGGCGTGCATCCGGGCGGCGCTGGAGACCGGCGCCCGCAGCACGCAGAACATCCGCCTGTACCTGAGCGAAGGTTTCGAATACCTCCCCGGCATGGAAGGGGGCGATGTCGTCCATCTGGCGAAGCCGTTGCGGGAGCAGGCTGCGCAGGCAGGCGTCCCGGCCGGCCACTGACCGACGGATCGACCGCGAACGGCCACGCTAGAATCGCCCCGCCCTCCCTCCTGCCCGTACCCGATGACTCGCGCAGCCTCCGCCACGACGCGCCATGCCCGATACCCGAAGGCGATGGCTCCGGTCCTGGCGCTGTTCTTCTGCATCTGGCCGGCGCTGGCGCAGACGCCCGGACCCGATGCATGGGAGCCGACCACGCCGCGGCTGGAAGGCGCGCAACTGGCCCGGCTCGACGCCGCGCTGGAGCGCCTGCCGCCGCAGCGGCCGGGCGTGACCGACATGTATGTGCTGGGCGTGGCCGGCGACGCCGACGAGGACGTGTTCCGCAACGAGGTGGCCTACCTGCGGCAGTTGTCGGCGCAGCGCTGGGGTTCCCGGGACCGCATGCTGGCGCTGGTCAACCAGCCCGATGCGCTACCCGGCGAAGATGCGCCGCCGCTGGCCACCTGGGAGAGCATCGGCTACGCGCTGGACGTGCTGGGGCAGACGCTGGACCCGCGCGAGGACGTGCTGTTCCTGTACCTGAGCAGCCACGGGCTGGACGACAGCAGCGTCTACCTGCACACCGGGCCCGGCGAAGAGGACTATCTCGCGCCGGAGGACCTCGCGCAGTTGCTGGACGAAGCCGGGATCGGCAACGCGGTGATCGTGGTGTCGGCCTGCTACTCGGGCGGCTTCGTGCCGGTGCTGGAGGCACCCGAGCGCATGGTCATCACCGCCGCGCGCAAGGACCGCCCGTCATTCGGCTGCGGCAATACCGACAGCGCCACCTGGTTCGGCCGTGCATTCCTGGTCGAGGCGCTGAACACCACCAACGACTATGCCAGCGCCTTCAAGGCGGCCAGCGCCACGGTGCGGCAACGGGAAATGGAAGAAGGCGAGCTGCCCTCGCAACCGCAGTTCTTCGCCGGCAGCTCGATCACGCCGGTACTGGCCCGTTGGCGCGCGGAGTTGCTCGAAAGCGCACCAGTCCCGTATCCCTTCCGGCATGTGCCGCACCCGCATCCGCCGGCAGCGAATCGTGCTTCCGCCCCGACCAACCACAAGTCCCGCTGACCACGCCACCCGGCACCTGCAGTGCGGTCAATGCCGCGGTGCCTCCCCCGGTGCTTGCAGGCGCATGCCTTCCACCGCTTCCTCGTCCATGCGCCCGGCGGCCACCCCTTCCGGCGCGATGGCCTGCATGCGGTCGCTCGGCCCCAGCAGGGTGATGGACTTGGCGAGGATAGTGGTCACGGTGCCCGCCGGGTCGCCACGGCCCACGCGATGGCCGCTGCTGCGCGGCTGGTCGGCGACAGTGTCTTGCGGCAGTTCCGCTACGGTGCCGCGTATCTTGATGCGGTCGCCGGTACGCACGCGCGAACCCAGCCGCATGCTGTAGTCGCCCTCGTAAGGCATGTTGATGCTGGTGTCGTAGCCCTGGTCCATCACGAACAACGCATCGGAGGTGGCCGCATCGCCATCGCCTTCGTCCTGCACGAACCAGCCCACCACCTTGCCGCGGTTGCCTTCGCCGAGGGTCATGCCCACTTCCTGCGCGAAATCATCGGCATCCCCCATCAGGCTGCGGACGACGACGCCTTCGATGGCGACATCCTGCTCCGGCATCGGGCTGGCTTCGCCGCGGCCCTGCACCTGGCCGATCGCCACGCGGTCGGCATCCATTGGCTCGGAGGGTTCCTGCAGGTCCGGCAACCGACAGCCACTCGACAACAAGCCAAACAGGAGCAGGACGACGACGCGGCATGCAGGCATTGGCAGCTCACCCCTTTCCGGAAGGCCGGCATTGTAGCCGCCACGGTGCAGTACGATGCCTGCCTCGACCGGGAGAACGCGCATGTCCTTCAAACTTGCCGGTGCCCTTGCCGCCGTGCTGGCACTCGCCCCACCCGTCGCCGCGCAGCACGCTCCGACCTACGACGAAGCGCTGGCCGCGAAATACGGGGCAGACGAATACGGCATGCGCGCCTATGTTCTGGTGATCCTGAAAACCGGGCCGAACACGATGCCGGACGGGCCGGAGCGCACGGCGATGTTCCGCGGCCATTTCGCCAACATGCAACGCCTGTCCGAGGAGGGCAAGCTGGTGCTGGCCGGGCCGCTGGACGGCGTGGACGGCTGGCGGGGGCTGTTCGTCTTCGCCGTGGCCGACATCGACGAGGCGCGGCAGCTCGCCGCGACCGATCCGGTGCTGGTCAACGGCGAGATGGTGGCCGAATACCACGCCTATTACGGCAGCGCCGCGTTGATCGGCCTGCGCGAGGTGCACGAACGGCTGGCCCGCAAGCAACCCTGAGCCCGGCGCTCAGGGCTGCGCATCCTGCAGGCGGTAAACGGTGCGGCTGCGGTATTCGCGGCCGTCGAGCGTGGCGCGTACCTCCACGATGTGCTCGCCCGCTTCCAGCCGGGTGGGCAGCGCCGCACGCCACAGGTGGGTGGAAGGCCGGGCTTCGGGCGAGCGGTCGTAGCCGCGCAGGCCGCCGCTCAGGTCGTCGGCCACGTTTTCCACCAGCAACCGCGGGTCGGGCTGTTCGACGCGCTGCATCGGCTGCCACTCACCCGCGTCCACGCGGAACTCCACCGGCAGGCCGTCGTAACCCATGAACACGTTGGCGTACACGCCCCACGCAGGATACGCGCCACGGCGCAGGACTTTGGGCGCATGCAGCGCGATCTGCGCGTCGGCCGGCGCGCGGGCAACGCGGTACGCCATGCTGTAGCGGCCCCGCGGCTGCACGTTCAGCAGGCCGTAACCGTTGGGCGTGCCGTCGGACATGGTGCTGTCGGGAATGCCCTGCGCGTCCTTCACCCCCGACCAGAACGCGCCGCAGGCCGCACCGACGTTGTATTCATGCAGCGGCCGCGCGCCCTTCCAATCCTGCGCCGCGCTCCAGAAGCGCTGGCTCTGGTTGTGGGTATGGCCGCTGAGGACCAGCGGGTGTTCCAGCTTTTCCAGCAGCGCGAACAGGCGCGCGCGGTCTTCGGCGCGGAAGTCGTGGTCGAACAGCGGGATGTGGATGCCCAGCACCACCAGCCGGTCGCGCGGGATCGTCGGCAGGTAGCGTTCGAGGAAAGCGAACTGGTCCTCGCGCAGGCCACCGACGTACGCAGGCCTGCGCCCCGGTTGGGCAACGATGTCGTCCAGCCCAATGAACACCATCGACGGCTCTTCCCACGCATAGGTGTCCGGGCCGAGCTGGTGGTGGTAGCTGCGCAGCGACTCGGCATCGCTGGCCGCGCCCAGGTCCATGTCGTGGTTGCCCGGCACGTGCAGCCACGGCACGCCGAGCGAGGTCACCACCTCGACCAGCGCCGGGTACAGCGCCGGGTCGTCGTTGGTGATGTCGCCCAGGGTCATGCCCAGCCGCGCGGCGTGGTTGCCGCGCAGCGGTGCGACGATGTCGCGTTCGAAGTAATCCACGTCCAGTGTGCTGGCGGCCTGGCTGTCGGCCATCACCAGCGTCTGGAAGCTGGCCGGCGCATCCGGCTGCGGCACCAGCGCGAACGGCCGGCATTGCCCGCCTCCGGCTTCACCCGCACGCGGGCGCCAGATGTCCGGCAGGCCGTCGCCGCGCGGTGCTGCGGCATGGTCGGCCGGCTTGATGACGAAGACCGTGGGCTGCGTAGAGTCCGGCAGGCGATAGCGGCCGGCCTCGTCGGTGACGACAATGTGCTCGCCATCGGAGACACGGATGCCGGGCAGCGGCCGCTCGCCGGCATCGGGCTCGCCGTTGCCGTTGGCATCGTCGAACACCATGCCCTGCACGCAGGAAGCGGCCGCCGCGAACGGGGTACAGGCCAGCAGGCCGGCAAGCAGGAAGTGACGCATGGAGGCCTCGTCAGGCGAACGGACAAGGCGGCATTATCGCGTAGGTCGGGGCCATGCCTCCGACTCGCTCCACCTCTCCCGCCACGACGCAGGGGATGCAACCCCGATCTACCCCGCAGCGTGGCGCCGTTCCAGCACCGCCACCGCATCGGCCAGTGACAGCCCGCGTGCGCGCAGCAGCACGATCAGGTGGAACAACAAGTCCGCCGATTCGCCGAGCAACTCGTCATCGCCCTGCGCCACGCCGGCCAGCGCGGTTTCCACGCCCTCCTCGCCCACTTTCTGCGCGATGCGGCGCGTGCCCTTGTCGAACAAGCTGGTCGTGTAGCTGCCCGCCGGGCGCTCGCGCTCGCGCTGCTCGACCAAGGCATCCAACGCACCGAGAAACTGCCCCGGCGTATCGCCGAAGCAGCTGTTGCTGCCGGTGTGGCAGGTGGGTCCGTGTGGACGCACGGTGACCAGCAGGGTGTCGGCGTCGCAGTCGGTGCGGATGTCCGCCACTTCCAGATGGTTGCCCGAGGTTTCGCCCTTGGTCCACAGGCGCTGCTTGCTGCGGCTGAAGAAGGTGACCTTGCCGCCCTGCAAGGTACTGTCCAGCGCAGCGCGGTCCATGTAGCCGAGCATCAGCACGCGCAGCGTGGCCGCGTCCTGCACGATGGCCGGCATCAGCCCGCCCACCTTGTCCCAGTCCAGCGCGGCCGGGTCGAATTCATTGCACATCGCGCACCTCGATCTGTTTCTCGCGCAGGAACTGCTTCAAGCCGGCAATGGCGATGGTGCCGGAATGGAACACGCTGGCGGCCAGCGCGCCATCGACGTCGGCCTGCTCGAACACGTCGGCGAAATGCTGCGGTGTACCCGCACCGCCGGAAGCGATCAGCGGCACCTTGCACAGCGCACGCGCCTGCCGCAGCTGGGCGATGTCGTAACCCTTGCGCACACCATCGCTGTCCATGCAGTTGAGCACGATCTCACCGGCACCACGCTGCTGTGCTTCGCGCAGCCAGTCCAGCGTGAGCCGCGCTTCGTCGCGGGTTTTGCTCGGATCGCCGGTATGGGAGCGCACGCGCCATTGCCCGTCCGGCTCGCGGATGGAGTCGATGCCGACCACCACGCACTGCTGGCCGAAGGCCTCGGCCAGCTCGCCGATCAATGCCGGGCGTTCCAGCGCCGGGGTGTTGATCGAGATCTTGTCGGCACCGGCATGGAGGATTCCGCGCGCGGTTTCCACGTCGCGGATGCCGCCGGCCACGCAGAACGGGATGTCGATCAAACGCGCGACGCGCTCGATCCAGCCACGGTCCACCGAGCGCCCTTCCGGGCTGGCGGAAATGTCGTAGAACACCAGTTCGTCAGCGCCCTCGTCGCGGTAGCGCAGCGCCAGCTCGGTGATATCACCCATGTCCACGTGGTCGCGGAAACGCACGCCCTTGACCACGCGGCCCTCGCGCACGTCCAGGCAGGGAATGATGCGGCGACTCAACATGCCAGCGCCTCCTCCAGTCGCAAACGACCTTCCAGCAACGCCTTGCCGAGTACCGCACCGCCGCAGCCCGCGGTCTTCGCCGCGGCCACATCATTCACGTCGCGCACGCCGCCGGAGGCCTGCACGGCCACACCCGGCAGCAGCTCCGACAGGTGCGCGTACAGGTCGATGTTGGGGCCGGACAACATGCCGTCGCGGGCGATGTCGGTGCACAACAGGTGCCTCATGCCGGCCTGCGCGTAGCGGGTGGCGAGTACGTCGAGGGTGACGTCGGCGGTTTCGGTCCAGCCATGCACCGGCAGGCGCCACACGCCGTCGCCTCCCTGCCGTGTGTCCAGCGCGATGGTCAGCCGGTCTGCACCGAATTCGCCCAGCCACGCCAGCACGTCATCGGGCCGGCGTACTGCCAGCGAGCCGATTACCACGCGGCTCGCGCCGGCGTCGAGGATGCGCGCCACGTCATCGCGGCTGCGCACGCCGCCGCCGGTCTGCACCTTCAGCGACGTGTCCGCGGCGATCTGCCCCAGCAACGGGGCCAGCGTGTAGCCGCCGGCCTTGGCCGCATCCAGGTCGACCAGGTGCATCCAGCCTGCACCGGCGGCGGCGAAGGCCTGCGCGCGCGGCAGCGGGTCGTCGCCGTAGGTGGTCTGCTGCGCGTAGTCGCCCTGCAACAGGCGCACCACCTGCCCGTTGCGGATGTCGAGCGCGGGATAGACGGTGAAGTTCATGAAAAATCGTTCTCGATGAAGTTGCGCAGGATGCGTGCGCCGGGGCCGGCCGAGCGTTCGGGATGGAACTGCGCGCCGCACAGGCGGCCCCGCTGTACCACCGCGGTGAACAGGCCGCCGTGATGACAAGCGGCAACGGTGTCGGACGTGACCGGCGCGGCATAGCTGTGCACGAAATAGGCGCTGGAACCGGCGGCAACGCCATCGAGCAGCGACGACTCGCGCAGCGCCAACAACTTGTTCCATCCCATGTGCGGCACACGCACGCCGACGGCCGGATGCAGGCGGCGGACGATGCCCGGCAGCAACCCAAGGCATTCGACATCGCCCTCTTCCGAACGCTCGAACAGCAACTGCATGCCGAGGCAAATACCCATCAGCGGCACCTGCAACCCGCGCAACGGCTGCACCAGGCCCTGCGCGTGCAGGCGGCGCATGCCTTCGGCGGCGGCACCGACGCCGGGCAGGACCACCCGCTGCACGCCTTCCAACGCGGAGGGCTCGCGCACCATGCGCACCTCGACACCCAGGCGTTCCAGCGCATAACGCACCGAACCGAGATTGGCGCCACCGGCATCGATCAGCCCGACTGCGCTCACAACGCCCCCTTGGTCGAAGGCAGCTCGGTGCCTTCCTTGCGAATGGCCTGGCGCAACGCCCGCGCCAATGCCTTGAAGCAGGCTTCGACCTTGTGATGGTCGTTGTCGCCTTCCACCTTGAGGTTGAGGTTCAGGCCCGCCGCATCGCACAGCGAACGGAAGAAATGCGGCACCAGTTCGGTCGGCATGTCGCCGACACGCTCACGCTTGAATCGCCCGTCGAACACGAAGTATGGGCGCCCGCTGAAATCCAGCGCGGCACTGGCCAGCGTTTCGTCCATCGGCAGGGTGAAGCCGTAGCGGCCGATGCCGCGCTTGTCGCCCAGCGCCTCGCGCAGCGCCTGCCCCAGGGCCAGGCCGGTGTCCTCGATGGTGTGGTGTTCGTCGATGTGCAGGTCGCCCTCGGCCTTGATGTCGAGGTCGATGAGGCCATGCCGCGCGATCTGGTCGAGCATGTGGTCGAAGAACGGCAGGCCGGTGTCTATCTTCGACGCGGCCACCTTGTCCAGATCGACGGCCACGCGGATCTGCGTCTCCTTGGTATCGCGCTGCACGGCGGCGCGGCGCGGCGCATCGGCCAGCTCGTGGGCGATACCGTCCCACTCCCACTCGCCGCCAAACTGTTCGGTGCGCAGCTGGAAGCCGCGGATCTTCATGTTGTCGGCGAACTGGATGTCGGTGGGGCGGTCGCCGACCATGCCCGAGCGCGCCCAGTCAATGCTTCGGTCCTGCAGGTAGGGCAGCATCATGCCGATGCCCGGCTTGCGGTTGGGGCTGTTGTCGGCCGGCCAGCTCGGGTCGATCAACACATCGCGAAAAACGATGCCCTGGCTGGCGAAGATTTGCAGCATCAGCTCGTTGGGGCCATCGAAACTTTCCTGCGGGTAGCCTTCGCTGCCCAGCCCGTCCTGGTTGGAGACGATGACGAACTGGTAGCCGGCGTCACGCAGCCTGAGCATCGCCGGGATGACGTTCCTGACGAAGCGGATTTTCTCGTAGGCGTCGATCTGGAAATCCGCCGGCTCCTCGATCAGGGTGCCGTCGCGGTCGACGAACAGGATGGGGGTCATGCGGCGGACTCCAGCGCGGCCAGTGCGTCGAAGACGCGGTTGTTCTGCTCGGGCGTGCCGAGGGTGATGCGCAAGGCATCGTGCAGTTGCGGCGCAGCGCGTTGGTCGCGCACCACCACGCCAGTAGCCAGCAATCGCTGGAATGCGGCCTCGGCATCGGCGAAACGCACCAGCAGGAAATTGGCGTCGGAGGCATAAACGCGGCGCACGTCCGGCAGTTTTTCAAGCGCGGCACGCAGGCGCTCGCGCTCGCTGCACACGGTGGCGATGCGCTCACGGGTTTTCACCAATGCCGCATCGCTCAAACCCTCCAATGCCAGCGCCGAGCATGGCGTCGGAATCGGGTACGGCGCCTGGCAGCAACGCAGCACCGCGATCAAGCCGGCATCGGCGATCACGCAGCCGATGCGCGCGGCCGCCAGCGCATGCGCCTTGGACAAGGTACGCAGCACGGCGATGTTGTCGTGCCTGGACAGCAGCGTGGTTGCCGAAGGCTCGTCGGCAAACTCGGCATAGGCCTCATCGACCACCACCAAGGCTTGTCCATGCAGCGCACTGGCAACCTGTTCAACCTGCGCCAACGGAATACTCAGGCCACCCGGGTTGGACGGCGAACACAGGAACACCAGCTTGGCGTTGCCCTGCCTGGCGGTGGCGATGACCGCGTCGATGTCCGGCACCAGGCCGGCCCCGGTATCGCGCAACGGTACTTCCAGCGCTGGCGCGTTCTGCAAGCGCGCGCAGACCGCGTACATGCCGAATACCGGCGGCGTGTAGAGCACGCCGTCGCGGCCCGGCACGCACAGCGCACGCACCAGCAGGTCGATGGCCTCGTCGCTGCCGCGACCGAGCAGCAGCTGTTCCGGCGCGCAGCCATACAACATCGCCATGCGCTCGCGCAGCGCCTGCGGTTGCGGCTCGGGATAACGGCGGCAACTGGCCTGCACATCGCCCGGATTCGCCCACGCCGATTCGTTGGCGTTGAGCCAGATTTCGCCGTCGAGCCTGGCGCTGCGCGCGGAGGAATAACCGGTGAAGCCACGCAGGTCGTCGCGTACCAGTTCGAGCACACCGCTCACGGTGCGACTCCCAGTCGCACGGCGACAGCATTGGCATGTGCGCCTAGGCCTTCGGCACGCGCAAGCACCAAGGCACACGGGCCGATGTTGGCGATGCCTTCGCGGCTGGCCGCCTGCACGCTGATCTGGTTCTGGAAACTGGCCACGCTGACGCCGCTGTAGGCGCGCGCGGCACCGGCGGTGGGCAACACGTGGTTGGTGCCGGAGCAATAATCGCCCAGCGCTTCAGGCGTGTAGTCGCCCATGAACACCGAGCCGGCAGCCTCGATGCGATCCAGCCAATCACGCGGTTCGCGCAGCGCGAGGATCAGGTGTTCGGGCGCATAACGGTTGGAGATGGCAAAGGCCTGTCCGGTCGAGTCCACCTTCAGCAGCAGCGAGGCATCCAGCGCCTTGCGGGCGATGCCCTCGCGTGCCAGCCGAGCCACCTGTGTCTCGATCTCGTCCTGCACGGCGGCAATCAGCACGGCATCGTCACTGAGCAGCAGTACCTGCGAATCCGGGCCGTGTTCGGCCTGCGACAGCAGGTCGGCGGCGACGAAGGCCGGGACGGCGCCGGCATCGGCGATCACCAGCACTTCCGACGGTCCGGCGGGCATGTCGATGGCAGCGGCACCGGCCTGTGCAATCTGCTGCTTGGCCTCGGTGACAAAGCCGTTGCCCGGCCCGAACAGCTTGTCGCAGGAAGGCACGGTTTCGGTGCCCCACGCCATCGCCGCAATCGCCTGCGCACCGCCAATCTTGAACACTTTGTGCACCCCAGTCAGGCGCGCGGCCACCAGCACCGCCGGATCGGCGCTGCCGTCCTTGCGCGGCGGCGTGCACAGCACCACTTCACGGCAACCGGCGAGCCTGGCCGGCACCCCCAGCATCAGTGCGGTCGAAGGCAGCGGCGCGCTGCCGGCCGGCACGTACAGGCCGACACGGCCAATCGGGCGGATGATCTTTTCGCAGACCACGCCAGGCGCGGTTTCCACGCTGTACGGCTGGGCCATGCCGGCGCGGTGATAGGCCTCGATACGGCTGGCCGCTTGCTGCATGGCGCTGCGCAGCTCGGCCGGCACCGCCAGTTCGGCGGCGGCGAACTCGGCTTCACCGACCTCGAAATTTTCCAGCGTGACGCCATCGAAACGGGCGGTGATCTCGCGCAATGCAATGTCACCGATACCGCGCACCTGTTCGATCAAGGCCGCAACCGCTTCGCGGGTCTGTGCGGCAACAGTCTGTACCGGTCGGGTCAGTGCACGCACCTGGGCGTCGGCATCCAGCGTGTTCCAGTCGAGGACGTTCATGCCAGCGACTTCTCCACCGCCAGCACCATCAGCTCCTGCGCACCGGCGCGCTCCAGTTCCTCCAGCCGCTGCCAACTCAGCGCGCCATTGCACATGGTCTGCAAGCGCACCGCGCCACCCTGCCCCGGCAGCCGCAGCAGCGGCTCTGCGTCGGGCAGCAACCGCGCCAGTTCGTCCACGTGCACCTCTTCGGCGGAGAACATCAGCAGCTTGCGGTCCTGTGCCTTGGTCAGGCCATCGAGACGGCGCAACAGCATCGCCATCAGCCCGGCACGGGCATCATCCAGTTCGTGCGCCGGGCCGGCGAGCACCGCCTCACTTTCCAGCAGCGTTTCCACCGGCTTGAGCTGATTGGCTGCCAGTGTCGCGCCGCTGGAGACCAGATCGCAGATCAGGTCGGCGGTGCCCAGCTTCGGCGCGATTTCCACCGAGCCGGACAGTTCCACCACCTGCGCATCGACGTTCTTTTCCTTCAACCATGCAGCCAGGATCGCCGGGTAACTGGTGGCGATGCGCTTGCCGGCCAGTTGCTGCACGCCCTGCCATTCCCACTCGTCGGGCACGGCGATCATCAGCCGGCACTGGCCGAAACCGAGGCCTCGCAATGGCTGGTAGGCATCGGGCAAACCGATCTGGCGACGCGCCTTGGCCTGCTCGTCCAGCTCGTTGAGGCCGACCACACCAAGGTCGCAGACGCCATCGGCGATCAGCCCGGGGATGTCGTCGTCGCGCACCAGCAGCAGGTCCACCGGCAGCGATTCACCGAAGCAGAACAGCTTGTCACGGCTCTGCCGCCAGCTCAGCCCGCAGGCGGCCAGCAGGCTGCGCGCCGGGTCGGCCAGGCGCCCGCTCTTCTGGATGGCGATGCGCAGCCGGTCACGGGCCGGCGCGGAGGTGGAAGCACTCATGGGTCTTGCCTCAATTGGATTCGGTCTTGCGCGTGGCGATGCGCTCGATGGCGGCGGCATAACCGCCGGCACCGTGTTCGAGCGAGCGCGCGACCCGGCCGATGGTGGTCACGCTCACCCCGGTCAGGTCATGGATCTCGCGGTACGGCACGCCCTTGCGCAGCAGCGGCACCACCCGCCAGCGGTCGGCCATGGCCTCCAGCTCGGCGGGCGTGCACAGGTCGCGCAGGAAGGCCTGCACGTCCTGCGCTCGGTCCAGCGCGGCGAATGCACGCGCCAGCGCCTTCAGCGGGGCATCGGAGGGCTTTTCGCGGTCGGATTCGGGGCGCGGCTTCATTTGCATCAATGTAATAGCGTGCTAATACATTGATGCAATCGGCCCGCCATGTCAAATCCGGCGATACCGCAGGCCGGGGCTACGCCCCCCGGCACGATGCGTGTCTGCCGGCAATTATTTCGGCAAACCAAGGCCAGCCGGGGGCATGGCCCCGACCTACCTGCCGCCGAATTCAGGCATGACCGCAAGTTGCGGACTGCCGAAACATGGCGCCGGGAAAACGCAGAAGCCCCGCATCGCGGGGCTTCTGCTTCACTCGGTTGGGACAGCCGCTCAGCGCGCCATCACGCGCGCCTGCTCCAATTCGACCTGCAGCGTGGAGGCCAGCTCGTCGCGGGCGACCTCGAACTGCTGTTCGCGCAGCAGGTCCTTGACCGCCACCACGCCGCGCGCCAGTTCGTCCTCGCCGGCCAGCACCACGAAGCGGATGCCGGCCTTGGCCGCGTACTGGAACTGCTTGCCGACCTTCTTCGGCTCCATCTGCACTTCGGTGTTGATGCCGCCGGCGCGCAGGCGGCGGGCAATGTCCAGCGAATGCGGCATGGCCGCCTCGTCCATCAGCGCCACCATCGCCTGCACGCTGCTCTCGGCGATGCCGTCGATCAGCCCGGCCTCGCGCAGCTGCCAGAACAACCGGGTCAGGCCGATGGAGATGCCCACGCCCGGCAGCTTGCTCTTGGTGTAATGGCTGGCCAGGTCTTCGTAGCGGCCGCCGGAGCAGATCGAGCCGATCTGCGGATGGTCCAGCAGCGTCGTTTCATAGACGGTGCCGGTGTAGTAGTCCAGGCCGCGGGCAATGGAAAAGTTCAGGCAATACGCGCTTTCCGGCACGCCCAGCGCCTTGACCAGCTCCAGCACCTCGCGCAGTTCGGCCGCGCCGATGCGCAACGATTCGCTGGCGCCCTCGCCTGCTTCGGCCAGCACCGCGTCGAGCTGCGCCAGTGCGTCGGCGTGCGAGGTCGAGCGCACTTCGACGAAGGCCAGGATGCGCTCCACCGCTTCCGCCGGCAGGCCGAAGTCAGGCCCCAGCAGGGTTTCGCGCACGTAGTCGGCGCCGCGCTTGTCGAGCTTGTCCACCTCGCGCAGCACCAGCGCCTGCTGCTGCGGATCGGCCACGCCCTGCGCCTCGAAGAAGCCGCGCATGAACCTGCGGTTGTTCAGCTGCACGGCGAACCTGCCGATGCGCAGCTCGGAGAACACCGCGTGGATCACCGCCAGCACCTCGGCGTCGTAGCGGATGCTCAGCGCGTCCTTGCCGATCACGTCGATGTCGCACTGGTAGAACTCGCGGAAGCGGCCGCGCTGGGCGCGCTCGCCGCGGTAGACGCGCTGCATCTGGTAGCGACGGAACGGGAAGGTCAGCGCGTGCTCGTGCTCGGCCACGTAGCGCGCCAGCGGCACGGTCAGGTCGAAGCGCAGCGCCAGCTCCGGCAGGCCCTTTTCGGCCGACTCCGCGGCATTGGCCAGCGCGCCGGTGGACTGCACGAAATACACCTGCCGCTCGGTCTCGCCGCCGGATTTGGTCAGCAGCACGTCGGACAGCTCGAACACCGGCGTCTCCACCGGCAGGAACCCGAAGCGCTCGTAGTTGCGGCGGATGACGTCCAGCATGCGCTGGAACGCGATCTGCTCGCGCGGCAGCAATTCCATGATGCCGGGCGGGGTACGGGGCTTTATCACGGGCCAAACTCCTGCAAACGGTGGGGGTGAGCGGACGCCAATTCTAGCCGCACGCCGCCTGCACGGCCGCATGAAGTATCATTCGCGCACCTTTCAAGCAACGACGTCATGTCCCGGCCCGCCCCCGGTTCAGAGCCCCCCGCCCCGCCCCCCTCCAGCAGGCCCGACACCGGTACGGGCGCCTGCCTGCATTGCTCGGTCCGGCACCTCGCGGTGTGCTCGGCGCTGGCCTGCGACGAGGTGCAGGCGCTGGAGCGGATAACCGTGTCGATGCCGGCGCCGCTGGGCGCCACGCTGGCCCGAAGCGGCGAGCCGCGCACGCACGTGTTCACCGTCACCGAGGGCGCGCTGCGGCTGGTGCGCACGCTGGCCGATGGCCGCCGCCAGGTCAACGGCTTCGTGCTGCCCGGCGACTACGTGGGCCTGAGCGGCAGCGACCACCACCGCTACGACATCGAGGCCATCGCCGACAGCCGCGTGTGCCGGGTGTCGACCGCGCAGATGCGCGACCTGCGCCAGCAGTTCCCTCACCTTGAACGCAAGCTGCTGCAACGCGCCTGCCAGGAGCTGGACGCCGCCCAGGACAACGCGCTGGCGCTGGCGCGGCTGCAACCACCGGAGCGGCTGGCCGATTTCCTGCTGCGGCTGGCCGCGCGCGAGGCCATGTTCGGCCAGACCGGCAACCGCGTGGCGCTGCCGATGGGGCGCGGCGACATCGCCGACCACCTCGGGCTGACGATGGAAACGGTGAGCCGCACCTTCACCAAGCTGCGCCAGCAGGGGCTGATCGCGCTGCCGCACCTGAACGTGGTCGAGATCCTCGATTTCGCCGGGCTGCAGAAGCTCGCCAACGACGAAGCGGGCTGATCGCCCGGCACATGCTCCACCACACCGGTGGGTGCCGATCGTTGGTCGGCACTATCGGCCAGCGCACCTGAAACCTGCCGGCGCGGCGCGCCGCCGCCCGACCAACGGTCGGGCGCCACCACCGTGCGCGGCATCGGGAATGCCCTGAAGCGCGAGGGCGTCCCGACGTCAGCCCAGCAGCTTTTCGCGCAGCACGGCGTACTCGGGGGCACAGGGTTCGGCGTGGGCGGGGCGCTTGAGCAGCTCGGCCAGCGCCGGCGGCACCGGCACCTCGCGGCCGATCAGCGGTTCGACCACCGATTCGAACTTGGCCGGGTGGGCGGTGGCCGCCACCGCCCAGTGCTCGTCCGCGGCCGCCTCGCCACTGGCACGCAGCTGCTCCAGCACGTGCACCGCGGTGGCGGTATGCGGGCAGAACACTTCGCCGAACCGGCGGTGACGCGTGGCGATGGTGTCGCGGATGGTGGCATCGTCGACCGCACGCGACACGAAGGCCGCGCGCAGGGCGGCATCGTCGCCGGCATACAGCCAGCGCAGGCGCTCGAAGTTGCTGGGCGCGCCCACGTCCATCGCGTTGGCGAGCGTGGCGAGGCTGGCCTGGGGCCGGTAGTCGCCGCCGGCGAAGTAGTCCGGCAACACGCGGTTGGCATTGGTCGCCAGCACGATGCGGCCCAGCGGCACGCCCAGCGCGCGCGCCATGATCGCCGCCATCGCGTTGCCGAGGTTGCCGGTGGGGATGACGAAATTCAGCGACGTACCGTGCGCGGCGCGGTGCGTGAGGGCGGCGTGGGCGTAATAGCTCATCTGCGGCAGCAGGCGGCCGAGGCTGATGCTGTTGGCCGAGCTGAGCGGTACCTGCGCCTGCAATTCGGCGTCGTTCAAGGCCTGCTTGGCCATGCCCTGGCAGTCGTCGAACGAGCCGGCCACGCGCAGCGCGCGGATGTTGCCGCCGAGGCAGCCCAACTGATGCGCCTGCCGCGGCGACACGCGGCCATCCGGGTACAGCACCACCACCTGCAGGTTCGGCTGGTCGTGGAAGGCCGCGGCCACCGCCGCGCCGGTATCGCCGGAGGTGGCGACGACGATCGTCAATGGTTGCTCCTGCCCCGCGCGCAGCCGCGACAGGCTGGCGGCAAGGAAGCGCGCGCCGAAATCCTTGAACGCGGCGGTGGGGCCGTGGAACAGCTCCAGCACGTGGTCGTTGCGCGTGGCCAGCGCCCGCAATGGCGCGGGGAAGTCGAAGGCTTCGGTGCAGATGCGCGGCAACCCGGCTTCCAGTGCGTCGTTGGCGAAGAAGGGCTGCAGTAGTGTGGCGGCGGTTTCGGCCAGTGACGCACCGGCCTGCAAATCGCGCGCGGGTGGCATCTGCTGCGGAACATACAGGCCACCATCGGGAGCCAGCCCGGCGGCGATGGCCTGGCTGAGGGTGGCCGCGGGGGCGTTGTTGCGGGTGGAGATGAAGTGCATGGGGAAAGTTTCCGAAGCTGTTTTCCCTTGCAGGAGCGACGTGAGTCGCGACCGGGAGCTTGACCGGGAAACTCCGGTCGCGACTCGCGGCGCTCCTACAAGGGGAATGAGGATTGGTTAGAGCAAATGCGCGCCGGGACTGTTCAATGGTGTTACCCAGCTCTGGCTATCGAAGCCGGCGGCAGCGAACGCGGCCCGCACTTTCGGTGCGGCCGCCTGCGCGGCGTCGGCGGTTTCAAACCATGCGAACACGCTGGGGCCGGCACCGGAAATACTCGCGCCCATCGCCCCTGCGTGCAGTGCGGCCTGCTTGACGGCATCGAAACCTGCGATCAGCGGCGCGCGGCGCGGTTCGACCAGCACGTCGCGCAGGCCGGCACGCACCAATGCGGCGTCGCCGGCATGGCAGCCGGCCAGCACCAGCGCCAGGTTGGTACTTTGTGCGACGAACTCCTTCAACTCGTAACTGCCCTGCAACGCGGCGCGCGCGCGGCGGGTTTCCAGCAGCGCGTCCGGGTGCACCAGCAGGCTGTGCCAGTGCGCCGGCATCGGTACCGGCACCAGCCGTTCCAAGGTGGAAAGCACCAGCCCACCGAGGAACATCGGCCCGAGGTTGTCGCCGTGGCGGCTGCCGCTGGCCACTACTTCGCCTTCCAGCGAATGCAGGTACAACTGCTCGCGGGTCAGCGGCTGGTCCAGCAGCGCGTTGGCCGCGACCAGCGCCGCCACGCACGAGGCTGCCGAACCGCCCATGCCGGAGCTGAGCGGGATGCCCTTGTCGATCTCGATCTCGAAACCAAATGGCAGCGCCAACGCCTGCCGCAGCGCGATCAGCGCCGCACCGGCAGTATTGCTGGCGGCCTCTTTCGGCAGTTCCACCGCCGCACCGCGGATGGCGGCGATGCGCACTTCGGGCGTGTCGATGCGCCGCACCGTCACCGTGTCGCCGACGCCGGCCACCGCATAACCAAGCAGGTCGAAACCGACCGCCACGTTCGCCACCGAGGCCGGCGCAAACGCACGCGCCTCGCGCGCACCGTTGTTCGTCACGCCGGCACTCACAGTTTTGCCCCCTCGCCGGCCGCCACCCGCAGCACGTCGGCGAACACGCCGGCCGCAGTCACTTCCGGGCCAGCACCCGGCCCTTGCACCACCAGCGGATTGTCGCAGTAACGGCGAGTGGTGAACTGCACCACGTTGTCGGTCAGGCGCAGGTTGGCGAAGGCATGGTCGGCCGGCAGTTCCACCAACCCGACGCTCGGCGCCTGCTCCGGCGCGAACTGTGCGACGTAGCGCAGCACGTGGCCACGCGCACGGGCATCAGCCAGCCGTTGTGCGAACGCCGCATCCACTTCGTGCAGGCGTGACATGAAGTCCTCGACGCTGGCCTGGCGCAGGGCCTCGGGCACCAGGCTCTCCACCGCCACGTCCTCCAGGCTCGATTCGTACCCGGCCTCGCGCGCGAGGATCACCAGCTTGCGCGCGACATCGACGCCGGACAGGTCATCGCGCGGGTCCGGCTCGGTGTAGCCCATCGCCCGCGCCTGCGCGACCAACTGCGAGAACGGCACGCTGCCGTCGTACTTGTTGAACAGCCACGCCAGCGTGCCGGAAAAGATGCCGGCGATCGCGCTGACTTCATCACCGGTATCGACGAGATCGCGCAGCGTGGTGATGACCGGCAGGCCCGCGCCCACCGTGGCCTCGTAGCGGAAGCGCGCGCCGGTTGCGGCGGCGGCTTCACGGATGGCCCGGTAACGTGCCAGCGGGCCGGAGCCGGCCTGCTTGTTCGGCGTGACCACGTGGATGCCGGCGGCCAGCCAGCCGGCGTAACGCTCGGCCACCTCGGCGCTGCCGCTGCAATCGATGATCAGCGTATGCGGCAGGCGCGCGGACAGCAGGTGGTCGGCGAACGCGTCCAGGTCCAGCGGCTGCGAGGCGGCATCGAACGCGGCCTTCCAGTCGCCCTGCACGCCGCGTGCTTCCAGCAGCATGTGGCTGCGCGAGGCGATTGCGCGCAGGCGCAGGTCCAGCCGCGCCCGCGCCAGCAACTGCGGCTGGGCGCTGCGCAGCTGCTCCAGCAGTGCCGCACCGACGTTGCCGGGGCCGATCACGCCCACCGAGAAGGTCTGCGGCGACAGCCAGAACCCGGCATGCGCGGCGCGCAGCGCCTTGGTCGCGTCCTTGCCATCGACGACCACCGAGATGTTGCGCTCCGAGGAACCCTGCGCGATGGCGAGAATGTTGACCTGCGCCCGCCCCAGTGCCTCGAACAGGCGCGCCGCCACGCCCGGCTGTCCGGCCATGCCGTCGCCCACCGCCGCCAGCACGCTGACGCCCGCGCTGAGCTGCACGCGCTGCACCTGCCCGGCGGCCAGCTCGTGCGAGAACGCCTGTGCCACCGCATCGCGTGCACGCTCGGCCTCGGCCTGTTTGACCACGCAGCAGATCGAATGCTCGGACGAGCCCTGCGAAATCATCACCACCGACACATGCGCGTTGCGCAGCGCGGCGAACACGCGCTCGGCGGTGCCCGGCACACCGATCAGCCCGGTGCCCTCGACGTTCAGCACGGCAAGATCGGGGCTGAGGGTCAGCCCCTTGATCGGCCCACGCCCGCCGCTGGCCGCGGTGATGCGCGTGCCCGGGTGCTGCGGCTGGAAAGTGTTGCGGATGATGATCGGCAGGCCGCGCTCGATCGCCGGCGACATGGTCTGCGGGTGCACCACCTTGGCGCCGAAATAGGCCAGTTCGCAGGCTTCGTCGTAGCTCAGGGCTTCCAACTGCACCGCCTCGGGCACCACCCGCGGGTCGGCCGACAGCACGCCGTCCACGTCGGTCCAGATGTGCAGCTCGTCGGCGGCGAACAGCGCGGCAAAGATGGCGCCGGAAAAGTCGCTGCCGTTGCGGCCCAGCGTGGTGATGTGGCCCTTGCGGTCGCGGGCGACGAAGCCGGTGACCACCAGCCGCCGCGCCGGGTGCGCCTGCCGCCACAACGCCAGCGTGGCGGCGCTGGCCTTCCAATCGACATCCACGCCGAGTTCGCCGTGGTTGACCACCAGCACGTCACGCGCGTCAAGCACGTCGGCGTCCTCGCCCAACGCCTGCAGATGCCGGCCCAGCAACTGCGCCGAGAACACCTCGCCCAGCCCCTGCACGCGGTCCAGCACTTCCTGCGGCAACTCGCCGATCACCGCCAGCGCTGCGAGGATTTCCGCCAGCCGCTCGAAACGCGCATCCAGCCATTCGATGGTGCCGCCGACCTGTTCGCCGAGCAGCGACACCGCCGCGGCGCGGTGGCGCGCGCGCAGTTCATGCCAGCGTTCGCGCCACGCCTCGTCGCCACTGGCCGCCAGTTTCGCCAGTTCGATCAGCGCATCGGTCACGCCCTTCATCGCCGACACCACGGTGACCTGCATGGCTTCCTCGCGCGCCAGCAGCAACTGCGCCACGTGGCGGTAGCGGTCGGCGTCGGCCACCGAGGTACCGCCGAACTTGTGGACGACGGTGTGCACGGCGGCGGATTCGACGGGGAGGACGGCAACTGGCGACATCGGATGAACCTCGGCTGGAGGCCCCGACACGCATCTGGATGGGGTTTCCCGCATCCTGATCCGGGTGCGGGGCCGTGGTTTTCGGAAAATTACGCGAAGACGACGGGCCGCACCGGGCAAGTGGTGACGGTAATGATGGTGGTGGTAATCGACATGCAGCCAAGCGCCGGCCTGCCGGAGGCCGGCAATGCGTGGGCGATGGTGGTCGGCGACATGTGCATGGAACCGAGAAGACACCAGCGATGAACGGGCTGTCAAGTGCTGCGTTGCAAAAATCAATTGCAACCATCATCGGCGAACTTGCCGGCATCGGTTGCAAATGTCATCAACCGCGATCATCGGACAACTGGCGGGGAAGCACCGGCGAAAATTCCGCATCCCGGCTGTGGCAGTGACGCCGGGGAAATCCGGTCAGACAACGGAAGCGTCCCGGCGGCTCCCACTGCAACCACCCCGACCCGCAGCCAACTGCGCAGGAACCGCAGGTCGGGCTACGTGGCCACGTGCACGTTGACCGCCGGACGATGCACCGCGGCACTCAGCACCACGCCGGCGAGCAGGCAGCCGGCGGCCAGCATTTCCAGCAGCGTCGGCCAGCGTTGTTGCCACAGGAAGCCGTAGAGCAGGCCGAACAGTGTCTCGAACACGATCATCTGCCCGCCCAGGGTCAGCGGCAGCGCGCGGCTGGCGCGGTTCCAGCAGGCGTTGCCGAGGATCGAGGCAAACACCGCCACACCCGTCGCCACCAGCCAGAACAGGCCCCATTCGGACGCGGGCCGACCCTGCCCACCGCCGGCGAAGGCCAACGGCGCGACCAGCAATGCCAGTGCGCCGGTGGCCACCCCGGTCAGCAGCGACCAGTCGTGCCCGGACACCTGCGGCAGCCGCGCCAGCCAGCGCGTGTTGCCCACCGAATACAGCGTCCACGACAGCAGCGCCCCCACCCCGCACACCAAGCCCAGCAAGCGCCGCATGGGTGTCCCGCCCACATGCGAGGACGACATCGCCGCACATCCCATCAGCACCACGCCGGCCGCGCACAGGGCCAGCGCCGGTGCCAGTTTCGGCAGCGGCACCGCGCCCGGTTCGCGCGAACCGCTGATCGCCACCAGCACCGGCACCATACCGACGATCAGCGACGCCGCCGCACCACCACTCCATTGCACCGAAATGGACAGCAGCACGTAGTAGAGCAGGTTGCCGAGCAGGCTCAGCCATGCCAGCGCGGTCCATTCGACACGGCCGACGGCGGCGCGCAACGCCGGCCAACGCGGTACCAGCAGCACCGCCGCGATGGCGCCGTAGACCAGATAACGCGAGGCGGCCAGTTGCAGCGGCGCGAACCCGGCCAGCATCGCCGGCGCCAGGAACACCACGCCCCACAACGCACCGGAGGCCACGCCATTGGCAAGGCCGACGCTCATCGAACGGTTCACGCTCACCGCAGCACCACCCAGGGGAAAGGCGCGCAGTGTAGGCGGCTCACCCTTGGGCGTATTGACCCAGGCTACTGCCCGCCCGCCGCCATTGCCGCGGCGTCATCCCGGTTTCCCGGCGCAGCGCGCGGGTCAATGCGCTCTGTTCGGAATAGCCGGCGCGCAGGGCGATGTCGCTGATGCCGGCAGTGCCGGCCAGCAGTTGCCGCTTGGCCCAGCGCAGGCGCGCGCCGCTGACCCAGGCCTGCGGCGAAAGCCCGAATTCGCGGGCGAACAAGGCATGCAGGCGGCTGCCACCGACCCCGACCTCGGCCGCCATCCGCGCCACCGTCCAGTCCGCGCCGGGCGCAGCCGCGATGGCCATGCACAGCGCCTGCAGGCGCGCGCCGCTGCCAGCCGGGGCGAAATAGCGCAGCAGTTGCGGCAACGGGTCCGTTCCCACGCCATTGGCATGGATGTCCTGCAACTGCCGGCGGATGTCCCGGGACAGCGCCAGCCAACGCTGCCGGCACAAGTGCTCGAGCGTGTCGTCGTCGAGCACGCCGGGATGGCAGTCGATGATCAGGCAGCAGTTGTCGCCCAATGCTTCCAGGTCGTGGGTTTCGCCCGGCGCGACGAAGGCGCCCTGCAGCAGGTCCAGGCTGCCGCCCGCGCCGCCCACCTCGAACTGCAGATCGCCGCGCAGCGGCAGCACCCACTGCGCATGGTCGTGGCATTCCAGCCCGGTGGGCTGGAGATAGCGTCGCAGGTGGCGCGCGGTAGCAGGCATGGCGCAGTCTGTGCGCACGGCGGTGGCGGCCGCAAGCGCGGGCACGGCGTTCATCTGATGGCGGCCCCGACACGATTCGAACGTGCGACCTGTCCCTTAGGAGGGGACCGCTCTATCCAGCTGAGCTACGGGGCCGAGGGCGCGCATTGTGGCATGCCCGCCCCCTCCGCCGCACCCCTGCGGCCGGCGAGAAGCCGGCGGGGCTCTGCTAAAATCGCGGTTCTGCATGCCGCCCCCACCCTCGCCAGCGGCTGCGCCCTACAACGCAAAGCAATCAGGAGTTTTCATGTCCTTCGAACTGCTCAAGGCGCTCGGCCTCGACGCTTCCAACGCTGGCACCTATTTGGGTAACGGGGAATGGTCCACCGCCACCGGCGCTGGCGTGTTGTCGCCGCGCAACCCGACCACCGGCGAGGTGATCGCGCAGGTGCAGGCCACCACCGAGGCCGACTACGAGACCGTCATCGCCCGCGCGCAGGAGGCCTACAAGGTCTGGCGCACCACCCCGGCACCGCGCCGCGGCGAGGCCGTGCGCCTGTGCGGCGAGGCGCTGCGCAGGCACAAGGACGCGCTGGGCTCGCTGGTCGCGCTGGAAATGGGCAAGTCCAAGCCGGAAGGCGACGGTGAAGTGCAGGAGATGATCGACATCGCCGACTTCGCGCTGGGCCAGAGCCGCATGCTGTACGGCTACACCATGCATTCCGAGCGCCCCGGCCACCGCATGTACGAGCAGTACCACCCGCTGGGCCTGGTCGGCATCATCTCGGCGTTCAACTTCCCGGTGGCGGTGTGGGCGTGGAATGCATTTCTTGCCGCCATCTGCGGCGACGTGTGCCTCTGGAAGCCGTCCAACAAGACCCCGCTGACCGCCATCGCGACGATGAAGATCTGCAACGAGGCGCTGAAGGAAGGCGGCTTCCCGGACATCTTCTTCCTGGTCAACGACGCCGGCACCGCGCTGTCGGAGAAGATGGTCGATGACAAGCGCGTGCCGCTGATCTCCTTCACCGGCTCGACCCGCATCGGCCGCATCGTCAACGAGCGCGTGGCGCGCCGCCTCGGCCGCTGCCTGCTGGAGCTGGGCGGCAACAACGCCATCATCGTGGCGCCGAGCGCCGACCTCGACATGGCCGCGCGCGGCATTGTGTTCGGCGCCATCGGCACCGCCGGCCAGCGCTGCACCACCACCCGCCGCCTGATCGTCCACGAATCCATCTACGACAATGTGCTGGCCACACTGGTCAAGGCCTACAGGCAGGTCGAAGGCAAGATCGGCGACCCGCTGGACGCGGCCAACCTGATGGGCCCGCTGAACAGCCCGGAGGCCGTACAGCAGTTCCTCGCCTCCATCGAGAAGGCCAAGGCCACCGGCGGCACCGTCGAGACCGGCGGCACCGCCATCGACCGCCCCGGCAACTTCGTGCTGCCGGCGATCGTCACCGGCCTGAAGAACACCGATGAAATCGTCCAGCACGAAACCTTCGCGCCGATCCTGTACGTGATGAAATATTCGACGCTGGACGAAGCCATCGACATGCAGAACGGCGTGCCGCAGGGCCTGTCCTCGTCGATCTTCACCACCAACCTGAAGTCGGCCGAGAAGTTCCTGTCGGCGGCCGGCAGCGACTGCGGCATCGCCAACGTCAACATCGGCACCAGTGGCGCCGAGATCGGTGGCGCGTTCGGCGGCGAGAAGGACACCGGCGGCGGCCGCGAATCCGGCTCGGACGCGTGGAAGGTCTACATGCGCCGGCAGACCAATACCATCAACTACTCCGATTCGCTGCCGCTGGCGCAGGGCATCAAGTTCGACCTGTGACTGCTTTACCCCTCTCCCGAAGGGAGAGGGGCTTTCATCACCCGAAACGGAGCCCCCCCATGAGCATCCCCGCCCCTCGCCAGACCAGCACCCTCGCCGTCATCGCCCTGGTCGCCGGCATCCTCGGCTGGACCCTGCTGCCATTCCTGGGCAGTCTCGGCGGCATCATCTTCGGCCACATGGCGCGCGGAGAAATCCGCCGCGGCAACGGCCAGCTCGACGGCGACGGCCTGGCCGTCACCGGTCTGGTGCTGGGCTGGATCAACGTCGGCCTGTGGATCGCCGGCATCATCGCCTTCATCATGTTCTTCGGCGGCCTGGCCTGGCTGGCTGCCGTCAACTCCTGATCCTGCATGTACCCACTTGCCCGCCCCTTCCTGTTCACCCTCGACGCCGAGCGCGCGCACGGCCTTGGCCTCGGCGCACTCGACCTGGCCTGGCGCACCGGCACCACGCCGCTGCTGGCCGGCAGGATCGAGGCACTGCCGACCAAGCTGCTGGGGCTGGAATTCCCCAACCCGGTCGGGCTGGCCGCGGGGCTGGACAAGAACGGCGAGCACATCGACGCCCTGTTCGCGCTGGGCTTCGGCTTCGTCGAGATCGGCACCATCACCCCGCGGCCGCAGGCCGGCAACCCGAAGCCGCGGATGTTCCGGCTGCCGCAGCACCTGGCCATCATCAACCGCATGGGCTTCAACAACGCCGGCGTCGATGCGCTGGTGAAGAACGTCGAGCGCAGCCGGCGCCGCAAGGGTCCGCTGGGCATCAACATCGGCAAGAACAAGGACACGCCCAACGAAGAGGCGCTGTCCGACTATCTGCACTGCATGGAGCGGGTATACCCGCTGGCCGACTACATCACCGTCAACATCTCCTCGCCCAATACCGCCGGCCTGCGCGAACTGCAGGAGGAACAGGCGCTGCGGCGGCTGGTCGCCGGCCTGCGCGAGGCGCAGGAACGGCTGGCCGGCGTGCATGGCCGGCGCGTGCCGATGCTGGTCAAGATCGCCCCGGATCTGAATGAAAACGACATCGATGCCGCCGCGCGGGTGCTTGCCGAGCTGGACGTGGACGGCGTGATCGCCACCAACACCACCATCAACCGCGACGGCGTGGAGAGCCACCCGCACGCGACCCAGGCCGGTGGCCTGTCCGGTGCGCCGCTGATGCCGCAGTCCACCTTCGTCCTGCGCCGGCTGCGCGCGCGCCTGCCCGAGCGCATCCCGCTGGTCGGCGTCGGCGGTATCCAGTCCGGCGCCGATGCGGTGGCCAAGATGGCCGCCGGCGCATCGCTGGTGCAGTGCTACAGCGGGCTGATCTATCGCGGCCCTGCACTGGTCGGCGAATGCGTGGAGGCCATCCGCCGCCGCCGCGAAGCCCCCTCGCGTGGAGCCGTCGCCCCGCTATGACCAGCACCGGGCCCTGGTGGCTGGCCGAAAACGCATCACTGCAAGCGCTCAACACCTTCCACGTCGTCGCCCATGCCCCGCGCCTGCTGCACGTGGCCGACCCGGAGGCATTGCCCGAGGCACTGGCCGCCGCCGGCGACGGCCCGCTGCTGGTGCTGGGCAGCGGCAGCAACGTGCTGCTCGCCGCCGACCCGGAAGGCAGCGTGCTGTGTTTCGACAACCGCGACATCGACATCCTCGAACACCGCGCCGACCACGCCATCGTCCGTGCCGGTGCCGGCACCTCATGGCACGAACTGGTGACCTGGTCGCTGGGCGAAGGCCTGTCCGGGCTGGAGAACCTGGCGCTGATCCCGGGCACCGTCGGCGCCGCGCCGATCCAGAACATCGGCGCCTATGGCGCGCAGGTGGGCGAGTTCATCCACCTGGTCGAAGCCTGGGACACACAGGCGCGCGGCTGGGTACGGCTGGAGCGCGACGCCTGCCGTTTCGGCTACCGCGACAGCCTGTTCAAGCACGAACCGGACCGCTACCTGATCACCGCCGTGCAGTTGCGGCTGCCGCTGCTGCACGAGTTGCGCCTGGACTACGCCGGCATCGGCGAGGAACTGCAGCGGATGGGCGTGGAACTGCCGGTGGCGGCCGACGTCGCCAACGCCGTCATCGCCATCCGCCGCCGCAAGCTGCCCGACCCGGACGTGCTGGGCAACGCCGGCAGCTTCTTCAAGAACCCGCAACTGCCGTGCGAGCAGGCCGAGCTGCTGCTGCAACAACATCCCGCGCTGCCGGTGTTCCCCGGCGAGGACGACGCCTGCCGCAAGCTGTCGGCGGCATGGTTGATCGAAGCCTGCGGCTGGAAGGGCCACCGCGACGGCGACGCAGGCGTGTCGCCCAACCATGCGCTGGTGCTGGTCAACCACGGCAACGCCAGCGGCGCTGAACTGCTGGCGCTGGCGCGGCGCATTTCCGCCTCCGTGCTGGAGAAATTCGGCGTACCCATCGAACCCGAGCCACGGCTGGTCGGCGCACGCTGGTGAACGCCATCGCCACGCCCGGCGCAACGCCGCTGCGCGCCATGCTGCTGATGTTCGGCAGCGCGACGGCCTTCGGCCTGATGGCCATCACCATCCGCCTCGCCACCGCCCACGTGCCCACACAGGAGGTGGCGTTCTTCCGCAACGCCTTCGGCCTGCTGGTCTTGCTGCCGATCCTGCTGCGTCCCGGCCACGCTCCGCTACGCACCCGGCAACTGCCGCGCTACCTGCTGCGCAGCAGCATCGGCCTGGCCTCGATGCTGTGCGGTTTCTGGGCGCTGGGCCACCTGCCGCTGTCGCAGGCGGTGTCGTTGTCGTATTCCGCGCCACTGTTCGTGACCATCGCCGCGGTACTGTGGCTGGGCGAAGTCGTGCGCATGCGCCGCTGGGCCGCGGTCGTGGCCGGCTTCGTCGGCGTGCTGGTGATCGTGCGCCCCGGCTCCAGCGGCTTCCAGGCCGGCGCGCTGATCGCGGTGGCCGCGGCGATGTTGAGCGCGCTGGTGTCGATCCAGATCAAGCAGCTCACCCGCATCGACGGCCCGGACACCGTGGTGTTCTACACCTATGTCTTCTGGGTGCCCCTGTCGCTGGTGCCGGCGCTGTTCGTCTGGGTCTGGCCCACCGGCATCGCTTGGCTGTGGCTGCTGGCCACCGGCGTGATGGGCACCGTGGGCCAACTGCTGTGGACGCGCGCGCTCAAGCTCGGCGAAGTCTCCGCCCTGACCCCGATCAGCTTCACCCAGCTGCCGCTGGTTGTGCTGCTGGGTTGGCTGCTGTTCGGCGAAACCGTGGACCGCTGGACCGTGCTCGGCGCGGCCATCATCCTCGGTGCCAACGCCTACATCGCCCACCGCGAGGCGGTGCTGGTGCGCAGGGCCGCCTCGCAGGCGCCATGTGCCACCGCCAAGGTCAACGAATAACCATCCAGGCGGCAGCAGACCGGTGCGCGCTATCGCGTCGTCCGCCGGCACAACCCGGATGCCCGGCCCCCATCACAGGGACATCCCGGACATGGCGTGGTTGACATTCCGTCAAGCAAATCGTCTGCGGCACTTGACGCATCCGGAATCCCTCCGCGCCCGCGCGCTCACACACTCTTGCCATGCCGCATCGCATGCCACGCATGCAAGCCGGCTGGACCCCGCGGCAAGTACCACGCCAGCCGCATGCCCTCACGCCCACCTTTCCAAGCAGAGCCATACCATGATCAGCATCCCCGTTTCCCCCGCTTCCCACCGGCGCCTGGCCACCGCTTCCAAATGGCTTTGCCTGGCTGCCTACGTGGTGGTCGTGTTGGTGTTCTCCCTGTCGGGGCTGGGCAATTACCGCAAGGCCAACGCCATCCTCAAGGACCATGCCGTGGTCAGCGCGCCGGTCGAGCTGGATTCCATCGAGGAAAAACATGGTCGCAAGGGCCGCGTTTCCAATCAGTACCATTTCAACTATGCGTTCGAAGCCAACGGCGTTACCCATCGCGGCAGCTTCACCACGTCCGAAGGCAACGCCGACCGCTATCTGGAAGATGGCGCCACGGTCGAGATCGCCTATTCCAGGTCCGAACCGGCACGCTTCGAGCGGCTCGGCCTGCTGGAAAACAACAAGAGCCTGGGCGGCGTCCTGACGCGCCTTTGCATCAGCCTGATCCTGATGGCGTTGCTGGCCTTCGTCGCGCACCTGCTCATCACCCGCAAGCTGTTCGTGGCGAAGCCGGAAGCCGTCGCGCAGTGACCACCGCGCCGGACGCGGGCATGGAGGCGATTGACAGCACCGGCATGGCAGCTAACGTGGCGGACCTGCCACTGCCGCCACCCTCCATGCCCGTCCCGGATTTCCCCGACCTGCTCGGCCGCCACATGCGCCGCATCCGTGCCAGCGCGGCAGGCGTGGCCAGCGAGATCGGCATCAGCCGCGAGGCCGTCAACAACTGGCGGCAGGGGTATTCATTGCCCAGCCGCAAGCACCGCGACAAGCTGCTGGCCTGCGCCAACCACCTGCGCCTGACCGAGCAGGAAAGCAACGAGCTGCTCGCCGCAGCCGGCTTCGAGCCGGAGTTTCCCGCCGAACAACCGCTGCAACACGGCATCGCCACCACCACCGCGCGGCCCGCCACGGTGACCGCCCTGTTCGACCGGCTGCAACACCTGCGTCCCTACCCTGTGATGCTGATGTTGACCCAGGCGCACTGGGGGCAGCCGCCCGAGCGCGAGGCAATGCTGGCCGAGGCCCGCTCGCGCTACGGCACCGGGCGCGTGCTGCACCTGCAACCAGCATTCAGCGCCGGCGCGGAGGGCGAAGACTATTTCGCCGCGCTGGGCCGCCAATGCGGCTTTGCCGGTGTCGATTCGGACTACGCACTGGAAATGGAACTGGGCCGGCTGTTGCAGCAATCCCCGCCGCTGTTCTGCCTGGTCAGCCGTTTCGAACAGGGCGCGCCCGCACAGCGCGACGTGCTGGCCGGCATCCTGCGCAGCCTCAGCGAGATGCACAGCGGGCAGTTGCACCTGCTGATCTGCGGCGGCGCGGCACTGGCCGACCTCAAGTACCAGGGCGGCGACCTGTCGCTGCTCAACATCGCCGCCACCGAAAGCTGGCCGGAACTGACCTGCGACGACCTGCAACGCATGGATGCCCGCTTCGCCGGCGATGCACCACGCACCGCACGGGTGCTGCGGCTTTCCGGTGGCCACCCGCTGCTGGCCAGCGCGGCACTTTCGTTGCTGGCACAGGACGAGGACGCCAGCGACACCGACGTCGTGGCCCAGCTCGCCCAGCATCCGCCGCTCTGGCAATCGCTGCTGCCGCTGATGCGCGAGCCAGGCACACGTGCACCGATCGTCGAATGGCTCGACCGCCCACGCTTGGCGCCCGCCCGCCCCTACCTGTTCGACCCGCTGCTGCGCCAGCTTTACTGGGCCAACCTGCTGGCGGTGCGCCGCGACGCCGACGGCGCATGGCTGGAATGGCGCTGCGAGGCCATCCGCGACGCCGCGCGGATGATCGCCGCCAGCCTCGACACGGTTTGCCCGTGAAACCGGCGCGTCCCCGCTTTCGCGGCTGGCGGCTGCTGGCCCTCGCCACCTTGACCTGGTTCTTCGGCAGCCTGCTGTTCGCCCCCATGCTCAACCCGTGGGTGGCCTGGCGCATCCGCACCGACGGCCCGACCCTCATGCTGCTGCAACAGGCCAACATCGAAATGATGCTGGTACGCGAGGAACTGCATTCGCACTGGCTGATCCACCATCAGTGGCCGGACGAGGCGAGGCTTCCGGGCGTGCACGATCCGGCCGAGGCGCTGCTGGAGATCGACGTGCCGGCCACGCATGAAGTGCGCTTCCGCTACACCTCGCGCTTTCCGGCCAACTCCCGACTGCGCGGTACCGCGCTGATCCAGCGCTTCGATACGCAGACACAGGCCTGGAGCTGCCGGCCCGGCAATCCTTCGCCGCCGTCGCGGCTGCTGGGCCACGACTGCCGCGACTCGACGCCGTGGAGCATCATCGAATGGCTGACGCTGATATTGGTGTTGGCGCTGCTGGCGATGGCGGGCATCGCCGCACTGTGGTTCTTCGTGCGCCCCGCCGTCGCCACGATTATCCGCGAGCCGCGCAACCTGTTCCGCCAGCCCGTCACCGCCCTGCCACGGTTGAACCGGCAGCTTGGCTGGCTGCGCGCCCGCAGCGCCGTGCTGGAAACCGCCGGCGTGCCATCGCAACGCTGGCGTGACGCGCTGGAATACCCCGGCGACGATGCCGAAGCGCGCGCCAAACGACTTGCCGCCTGCATGGGCGCGGAGAGCACAGCCACGCACGATTGGGCGCTGCCCGGCCACGTCCACCTCTGGCGCCTGCCGCTCACGCTGCCGGTCGCCCTCGAACGCCTGTGGCTCTACCTGCCGGATCCGGCACTGCCCGCCGACCGCATCGTCGCCCTGCTGCGCAGCCTGCCCAGCGGGCAGGACGTGGTGCTGGTGGTCAGCCCGGCCATCGAGGCCGATGCCGCCCTGCTCGACTTCACCCGCGACCCGGCCAACCTGTGCGTCTGCCTGGATCAGGCCACGCAGACCGAATGGCTGCTGAAACCCTCCGCCGCCCCGGTACTGGTCGCGCAACTGGCGCGGCAGTTGCAGGTCACGCGCATCTCGCCCTACCAGACCCGCGGCGGCGTGACCCGCCCGGCCGCGTTCTTCGGCCGCGACGCCCTGCTGGCGCGCGTGCTCAACCGCGAACCCGGCAACTACCTGCTGGTGGGCGGCCGCCAGCTTGGCAAGACCAGCCTGATGAAGGCAATCGAGCGCCGCTTCGACGGCCACCCGCGCGTGCATTGCCGCTACCTGTCGCTGCGCGACCACCGGTTGGGCGCGCGTCTGGCGGCGGAATTGGCACTGCCCGCCGACACCGATCTGGATGCCCTGATCGAAGCGCTGGCGGCCCGTTCCGGCGGCCGCCGCCTGCTCCTGCTGGTGGACGAAACCGACCTGTTCATGCGCGCCGAGGCCGAAAGCGGCTACGGGCAACTGTCCGCATTGCGCGCCCTGAGCGAATCCGGCCGCTGCCACTTCATGCTGGCCGGCTTCTGGGATCTCTACGAAGCGGCGATGCACGATTACGCCTCGCCGATCCGCAATTTCGGCGAGGTCATCCACCTCGGCGGGCTGGAACGCGACGCCTGCATCGCGCTGGCCACCGAACCGATGGCGCGGCTGGGCATCCATTTCAACGATGGTGCCTTGCCCGCCACGCTAGCCACCGCCTGCGGCCAACGCGCCAACCTGGTCGCCATCGTCTGCCAGCAGGCGCTGGAAAACATGGATCGCGGCCAACGCCTGATCGACCAGCGGCAGATGCAGGCGGCGATGCAATCCGAGGCCGTGCTGGACGCGCTGGCCGGCTGGGCGCGGCTCAGCCCCGAGCCAACGGCATCCCGCATCGACCGCATCGTGGTCTATCGCGCCGCGCAGACGCACTTCGCCCGTGGCGATGCCCTCACCCTGCCCGGCCTGCTGCGGGATTTCGACCATGCCGGCATCGCCATCGAGGCCGAAGCGCTGCGCCGCTCCCTGTCGCGGCTGCAACTGGCCTACGTGCTCAAGCGCGATGGCGACGGCGAGCAGCTGCGGTTCGCGGTGCCATTGTTCGCCATGCAGTTCCAGCCGGGCGAAGTGGATGCCCTGCTGGAGCGCGAACTGCGCTCGATGCGCGACGGCATTCCCGCGCAGGACAACCGCGCATAAGCCCGGCATGGCTGGTCAGCTGCAGCGCCAGCCTGCCATCATCCGCACACACGATTGCGCCCGTTGCGCTTGGCCTCGTAGAGCAGGACGTCGGCACGGTTGATGAGCTTCTCGTGGTGGGTCAATCCCACACGCTCGGCCACGCCCATGCTCACGCTCATCGAGAACCCCGGCGCGAAGGCGGAGGTGTCGATGGCCGCCACCGCCTGGCGCAGCCGTTCGCAACGCGACAGCGCATCCTCACGCGCAAGGCCGGGGAACAGCAGGGCGAATTCCTCGCCACCCCAGCGCGCTGTGAGCGCGCCGTCGCCAGCATGTGCCCGGATCGTGTCGGCCGCTGCGCGCAACGCGGCATCGCCGGCGGTGTGCGAATACTGGTCATTGATGCGTTTGAAATGGTCGAGATCGGCCATGACCAGCGTCAATGGCGCGCCCTCGCGCACGGCGTTGTCAAATTCGTGCGCAAGGGCCTCGTCGAAAGCCCGCCGGTTCATCAGCCCGGTCAACGTGTCTTCGCGCGCCTGCCTCTCGAACGCCTCGGCCTGGACCCTGAGATCATGAGTACGCTCATCCACCTGCACGCTGAGCCGGTGCTTGGCCGCCTGCAGAGCATGCACGCGCCAGCGATAGAAGCCATACAGCAACAACAGGGCCAGCGCCGCCAATCCAAGCCGGAAACCGGGCCGCTGCAGCAGTCGAGGCTCGATGTGCAACGCGATGCGCGCCTCCTCCCGGCTCCAGCCGCCCTTGGGATGCGCGGCGGATACGCGGAACACATAATCGCCCGGAGCAAGATTGGTGAACTGCGCAAAACGCAGCGGATCGCGCTCGACCCAATCCGGATCGAAGCCGTCGAGCCGGTAGCGGTAACGGATTTTCTCGGGAATCAGGTAGCTCAGCCCGGCGAAGTGCAGTTCCAGTTTGCGCGTACCGGGCGGCAGGCGAAGCCCGGCTTGCAGCGGCACGAGGCGGTCATCCACGCGCACTTCCTCGATCACCACCGGTGGCGGCGTGCGGGTAAGTTCGTGGATACGGCCCGGCTCGGTCATCGCCAGACCTCCGGCGGTGGCGAACCAGAGCTTTCCATCCGTTGTCCGTTCCACCGCCGGCCCCGAGTTGCCGTTGCTTTGCGCACTCGCCAGGCCATCGCCTTCATCGAACCATTCCACGTCCATGCGCGATTGCCGGCCGTCGGCCACGGCGTCCAGGTCGCGCCGCGCCACCCGCAACATGCCGCGGTTGGAGGTGAGCCAGAAACGGCCCTCACCGTCTTCCAGCATCTGGAAGATTTTTGCCACCGGCAAACCCTGCTCCACACCGACCAGCCGCAGGTGTCCGTCGCGACGACGTATCAAGCCCCGGTTGGTCGCCAGCCAGAGCGCACCGTCATCGGTCTCGTGCAGGCCGAATACGTTGTTGGCGCCAAGATCGCGCAGTGAATAAGCATGGACCCGTCCGTCTTCGATCCGCGCCAGGCCATTGGAAGTACCGACCCAGAGCACACCGTGGCGGTCCTCGTGCAGCGCGACGACGAAGTCATCGGGCATGCCCTGGGCTACGGTGTAGTGCCGCACGCCCCCTGCGTCGATCCGGTTCAGCCCGCGCGAAGTACCTACCCATACCGTGCCGTCGGCGGTTTCCAGCAGGGCCCGCACCTGATTGCCGGTCAGGCCGCTGCGAGTATCGAAGTGGCGGCGCACGCGGCCATCCCACAGCACCGCGCCGTGGCTGTAGGTACCGACCCATACACCGCCTGCACGCGCCCTGCCAAGACTGAGCAGGGAATCGCCGGGCAGGCCGTCGCGGCTGCCGGCTGCGCCGAAACGGCCATCACGCAGCCAGCCCAGGCCATCGCTGGTGGCGATCCAGAGCGTGCCCCGTGCATCGGCCAGCACGCTGCGTACATAGGCATTGGGCAACCCATCCTGCAGGCCGAAAGTGGTGAAGGGTGCATCGCGCAGCCGCAGGAGTCCGCCATTGGTGCCGACCCACAGGCTGTTCTCGCGATCCTGCCAAAGTGCGGAAATCTGTTCGTTGGGCAAGCCGTTGGCATTGCCGATCCGCTCCAGCCCATACCTCTGGCTGTGGCGGTACAGGCCGGTGATCGTGCCCAGCCAGACCGTTCCATCGGCCTCCATCATCATGCGGGTCACGTTGCCGGACGGCATGTCCGACGCCAATGGCACAAAGCGCTCGCCTTCCTGCCGCCATGCACCCCGCTCCATGCCGACATGGATGCGTCCATCCGGCCCGGAGACCACGCAGAACGCCTGCCCGGGGGGCAATCCCTGCGCTGCGCCCTGGGCCACGAAACGTCCGCCCGAATAGCGCGCCAATCCATTCGCGGTGGCAACCCAGATCGTGCCGTCTTTTCCTTGCAGCATCTTCAGCACGGAGCGGCTGGGCAGGCCGGCATCGATATCGAAAGACGTGATCACGCCACTGCCGTCGATGCGCAGCACGCCGCTGCCGTGGGTACCCACCCACAGCTCGCCATCGTGGCCTTCCACGAGGTCGATGATCTGATCCCGCGGCAGGGCCTCGGCCCCCGGCCACACACTCCAGTGCCCTGCATGATGACGCACCACACCGCCGCTCGCCGTTCCCAGCAGCAAGCCGCCATCGCGCGCCAGCCGCAGGACCAGCACACCGCTGTCACGCAGTTCCGGTACGGCATGCTGGTCGAAGAGGCGGAACTCGATCCCGTTGTAGCGCACCACGCCCTCCCACGTGGCGAACCACAGGTAGCCGTCCTGCGTCTGCGCGATGCCGTGGATCAGGTTGTGCGGCAGCCCCTCGCGGGTGGTCCAGACTTCCTTGAAATAGTCGCCGAGCGGCCTGGACGGCAAGCCCAGCGCCGGCCAGGTCCACAGGAAAAGCGTGCCCAGCAGCAACACAGCGCGCACCCGTCGCCAGCATGGGAGAAACCGCATCCGTCCGCAGAAACGTTCCGCACGCAAACGTGAATACGCCTTGCCGCCCTGACCAAGCCCGTTGCACGAAGCAATGGCGTCATGCGGCATCGGGTTTCACCTGTTCGGCCATGAAAGTCCGGGAACGATAGCAAAGCAGCCCGGACAAAGGCCGGGCACCAGCGAGCACTGACCGCAATGAATGCCTGCCGCAAAAGCAACGCCCCTGACGGGGCGTTGTGCGTTGCCGGATTCAGGCATTCCCGGACCCAAGCGCCTGCGGCGCCGGATCACTCCCACTCGATCGTCGCCGGCGGCTTGCCGCTGATGTCGTAGACCACGCGCGAGACGCCGCGCAGTTCGTTGATGATGCGGTTGCTGACCTTGCCGAGGAAGTCATACGGCAGGTGCGCCCAGTGCGCGGTCATGAAGTCGATGGTTTCCACCGCGCGCAGCGCGATGACCCATTCGTAGGCGCGGGCGTCGCCGACCACGCCCACCGACTTGACCGGCAGGAACACGGCGAAGGCCTGCGAGGTCTTGTCGTACAGGTCGGCCGCGCGCAGTTCCTCGATGAAGATGGCGTCGGCACGGGCCAGCAGCTCGGCATATTCGCGCTTCACCTCGCCGAGGATACGCACGCCCAGGCCGGGGCCCGGGAACGGGTGGCGGTAGACCATCGCATGCGGCAGGCCGAGTTCGACGCCGAGGCGGCGCACCTCGTCCTTGAACAGTTCGCGCAGCGGTTCGACCAGCCCCAGCTTCATGTCCTCGGGCAGGCCACCGACGTTGTGGTGGCTCTTGATGACGTGCGCCTTGCCGGTCTTGCTGCCGGCCGACTCGATCACGTCCGGGTAGATCGTGCCCTGCGCCAGCCACCTGGCATTGCTCAACTTGTTCGATTCTTCATCGAAGATCTCGACGAACAGGTTGCCAATGATCTTGCGCTTGGCTTCCGGGTCGGTCACGCCGTCCAGCGCCCTGAAATAGCGGTCGGCGGCATTCACCCGCACGACTTTGACGCCCATGTTGTCGGCCATCATCTTCATGACCTGGTCGCCTTCCTGGAAGCGCAGCAGGCCGGTATCGACGAACACGCAGGTCAGCTGCCGGCCGATGGCCTTGTGCAGCAGCGCGGCGACCACCGACGAATCGACGCCGCCGGACAGGCCCAGGATCACTTCATCGCTGCCGACCTGCTCGCGCACGCGGGCGATCTGGTCGTCGATGATGTTGGCCGCGGTCCACAACGTGGCGCAACCGCAGATCTCGGTGACGAAGCGCTTGAGCAGCGCCGCGCCCTGCCGGGTGTGGGTGACCTCCGGGTGGAACTGCACGCCGTACCAGCGCTTGTCCTCGTTGGCCATCGCCGCCACCGGAATGCGGTCGGTCACAGCGGTGACGACGAAGCCCGGCGGCACCTGTGCGACGTGGTCGCCGTGGCTCATCCACACGTCAAGGCGCGGCTCGCCACCGTGGTCGGACAGGCCACCGAGCAGCGCGTCGTTGACCAGCAGCTTCACTTCGGCATGGCCGAATTCGCGCTGGTCGGCCGCTTCGGTCGCGCCACCCAACTGCTTGGCCATCGTCTGCAGGCCGTAGCAGATGCCCAGCAGCGGCAGGCCACTGTCGAACACCTGCTGCGGCGCGGCCGGGCAACCGGCTTCGGTGGTCGATTCCGGGCCACCGGACAGGATGATCCCCTTGGCACCGAACGCGGCGATCTCGGCCGGGTCGTGGTCCCATGCCCAGATTTCGCAATACACGCCGAACTCGCGGATGCGGCGCGCGATCAGCTGGGTGTACTGCGCGCCGAAATCGAGGATGAGGATCTTGTCGCTGTGGATGTTGGTCATGGGCGCTGGAATGGATCGGTGGAAACGAAAAATCGGGGAAAGCAACGGGCCGCATATGGAGAAAGAGGAACGGGACACGGGTTCCTCGTTCCTCTTCGCTCGTCCGCGTCAGCCGGCGCGGTAGTTCGGCGGTTCCTTCATGATCTGCACGTCGTGGACGTGGCTCTCGCGCTGGCCGGCGCCGCTGATCTTCACGAACTTCGGCTGGGTCCGCATCTGCTCGATGGTGCCGCAGCCGACATACCCCATCGTCGCGCGCAGGCCACCGACCAGCTGGTGGATGATGCCGCCGACCGGGCCACGGTATGGCACACGGCCTTCGATGCCCTCGGGCACCAGCTTGTCGGCAGTGGCCGCATCCTGGAAATAGCGGTCCTTGGAGCCCTTCTCCATCGCCGCCAGCGAGCCCATGCCGCGGTAGCTCTTGTACGAACGGCCCTGGTACAGCTCGGTTTCGCCCGGCGATTCCTCGGTACCGGCGAGCAGGCCGCCGATCATCACCGTCGATGCACCGGCCGCCAGCGCCTTGCCGATATCGCCCGAATAGCGGATGCCGCCGTCGGCGATCAGCGGGATGCGGTCCTGCAGCGCCTCGGCCACCAGGTCGATGGCGGTGATCTGCGGCACGCCGACGCCGGCGACCACGCGGGTGGTGCAGATCGAACCCGGGCCGATACCGACCTTGACCGCATCGGCACCGCAGTCGAGCAGCGCCAACGCCGCATCGCCGGTGCAGATGTTGCCGCCGATCACCTGCACGTTCGGGAAGTTCTTCTTGACCCAGCGCACGCGGTCCAGCACGCCCTGCGAATGGCCGTGCGCGGTGTCCACCACCAGCACGTCCACGCCGGCGGCGACCAGCGCCTCGACGCGGCGGTCGGTATCACCACCGACGCCGACGGCGGCGCCGACCAGCAGGCGGGTGGCGGCATCCTTGGCGGCGTTGGGGTTGTCGCTCTTCTTCTGGATGTCCTTGACCGTGATCAGGCCGCGCAGCTCGAACGCGTCGTTGACCACCAGCACCTTCTCGATGCGGTTCTTGTGCAGCAGGTGCAGCACTTCGTCCGAGGCCGCGCCTTCCTTCACCGTGACCAGCCGTTCCTTCTTGGTCATGATGTGGCGGACCGGATCGTCCAGCTCGGTCTCGAAGCGCATGTCGCGGTGGGTGACGATGCCGGCCAGCTGGCCGTCGTCGCCCACCACCGGCACGCCGGAGATGTTGTGCGCGCGGGTCAGCGCCAGCACGTCGCGGATGCTGGTTTCCGGGCCGACGGTGATCGGGTCGCGGATCACGCCGGACTCGAATTTCTTGACCCGGGCCACTTCCGTCGCCTGCTGCTCGACGCTGTTGTTCTTGTGGATGATGCCGATGCCGCCGAGCTGGGCCATGGCGATGGCCAGCCGCGATTCGGTGACGGTATCCATCGCCGCCGAGACGATCGGCAGCCTCAGCCGCAGGTCGCGGGTCAGGCGCGTGCCGAGGTCGACATCCTTGGGCAGAACCGTGGAGTGGGCGGGGACGAGCGAGACGTCGTCGTAGGTGAGAGCTTCAGCCTGGATGCGCAGCATCGGCATACCCGAGATGTGGGGAAGCGCGGCATTTTACCCTTTATCCGGCGCCGATGGCAGGGGCCGGTAGCACGCTGCCCGCAAAACAGCGTTGCGGCGGGCCTGCCGCCGCCCGGTCGTTCAGGCGGCGGCTTCGGCCGCCTCGATGGTGTTCTGCATCAGCGTGGCCACGGTCATCGGGCCGACGCCACCCGGCACCGGGGTGATCCAGCTGGCGTGCCGCGCGGCGGCCTCGAAACCGACGTCACCGACCAGCCGGCCGTCGTCCAGCCGGTTGATGCCGACGTCGATCACCACCGCGCCCGGCTTGACCCATTCACCCGGGATCAGCTGCGGGATGCCCACCGCCACCACCAGGATGTCGGCATTGCGCACTGCCTGTTCCAGCACCTGCTTCGGGGTGAACTTGTGGCAACTGGTCACCGTGCAGCCGGCGATCATCAGTTCCAGCGCCATCGGCCGGCCAACGTGGTTGCTGACGCCGACGATGGTGGCGTTGCGGCCGCGCACCGGCTGGTCGGTGTGCGCCAGCAGAGTGATGATGCCGCGCGGCGTGCACGGGCGCAGGCCGAATTCGCGCAACGCCAGGTGGCCGACGTTCTGCGGATGGAAGCCATCGACGTCCTTGCACGGGTCGATGCGCTGGATCAGCCGGCGCGCGTCGGGAATGCCCGGCAGCGGCAGCTGGATCAGGATGCCGTGGATCTTCGGGTCGGCGTTGAGCTGGTCGATCAACGCCAGCAGCTCGGCTTCGGTGGTGCCTTCGGGAAGATCATGGTCAAACGCTTCGATGCCGACCTTCTCGGCCGCGCGGCGCTTGTTGCGCACGTACACCGCCGAGGCGGGATCGCCGCCGACCAGTACCACCGCCAGCCCCGGGCGCGAACCACCGGCCGCGATGCGGGCATCCACGCGCAGTTTCAGGTCGTCGAGCAACGCCTCGGCGATGCGGCGGCCATCAAGGATGCGGGAGGTCGGCGCAAGGGCTTCGGCAGTAGCGGTCATGGGCGTGGGCGGCGGGATCGGGGGTCGGCTATTGTCCCCGATTCGGCGCGGCGCGGCACCCTGCCCGGCCTTCAACCATCGTGCGCGCAGAATGCGGCGTAGTCGATGTAACCGGGAAACGGCTTGCCTGGCGCGCACAGCGGGCAGCTCGGATCGGGGCGCACGCGGGTTTCGCGGAAGCGCATGCCCAGTGCATCGAAACGCAGCAGGCGGCCGGCCAACGGCTCGCCGATCTCCAGCAGCAGCTTGAGTACCTCGGTGGCCTGCATCACCCCCGCCAGCCCCGGCAGCACGCCGAGCACGCCGGCCTCGGCACAGTTGGGCGCGAACTGCGGCGGTGGCGGCTCCGGGAACAGGCAGCGGTAGCACGGTGCCTCACCGCGCCGACGGCCGGCGTCGAACACGCTCACCTGCCCGTCGAAGCGCTCGATGGCCGCATAGACCAGTGGCTTTGCATGCTTGATGCAGGCGTCGTTGAGCAGATAGCGCAGCGGGAAATTGTCCGAGCCGTCCAACACCACGTCCACGCCATTCATCAGCGCATCGACGTTGTCGGACGTCACCCGCTGGCGGATGCCCTCCACCTCGATGTGCGGATTCAATGCCAGCAGCCGCTCACGTGCCGACTCGACCTTGGCCGCACCGACGGCGGCTTCGGCATGGATGATCTGCCGGTGCAGGTTGCTGCGCTCCACCACGTCGTGATCGACGATGCGCAGATGTCCCACCCCGGCTGCGGCCAGGTAGAACGCCGCCGGCGCACCCAGCCCGCCGGCACCCAGCACCAGCACGCGCGATTGCTGCAGGCGCCGCTGTCCGGCCTCGCCCACCTGCGGCAACAGCAGGTGGCGCGAATAGCGGTCGTAAAAATCGCGTTCGCCGGCATCGAGCCCGGGCTGCGCCAGCGGCAGGCCATCACTGCGCCATGCCACCGTGCCGCCGGCAACCGAGGCCAGATTCGTGTAGCCGGCGTCCGCCAATGCCTGCGCCGCATCGAGCGAACGCTTGCCCCCCTGGCAGATCAGCACGATCTCCGCATCGTGCACGGGCAGCCATGCCTGCGGGTCGGCCAACAGCTCGCCCCTGGCAATCCCCTGCGCGCCCTCGGCCATGCCACCCGCGCGGTCGTGCGCCTCGCGTACGTCGATCAACTGCGCCCCTGTGGCCGCGCGCTCACGGGCCTGGACGGGGGAAATCTCGCGAATGCTCATGCCCGGATTATCATCCAAGCGGGCCGGTAGTGCTGGCCGCTGTTCGGCACTACCTGTCGCGGATTGCCATGAACAAGAAGGGCGGCCCCGCGGCCGCCCCCATGATCACTTCCTGCCCTTGACGTGCTTCATCAAGCGCCGCTTGCGCGCGATCTGGCGTTCGGTCAGCACGTTCTTCTTGCCTTCGTAGGGGTTGGCGCCCTCGCGGAACAGGAAGGTCACCGGCGTGCCAACCAGCTTGAAGCGCTTGCGGAAGAAGTTCTCCAGATAGCGCTTGTACGAATCCGGCAACTCCTTCAGGCGCGTGCCATGCACGATGAAGGTTGGCGGGTTGCTGCCACCCGGATGCACGTAGCGCAGCTTGGAGACATGACCACGAATGCTCGGCGGCGGGTTGCTCTCGCAGGCGATCTCCAGCGCCTTGTTCACTTCACTGGTGCCGAATTCATGCGTGGCCGAGGCATGCGCGCGGTGGATGGCGCGGAACAGTTCGCGCAGGCCCGAGCCATGCTTGGCGGAAATGCGCACCACCTCGGCCCAGGGCACGAAGCCGAGCTTCAGCGACAGCAGGGTTTCGGCCTGCTCGCGCTGGTAATCGGTCAGGCCATCCCACTTGTTGATTGCGATGACCAGCGCGCGACCGGCATCGAGCACCGCGCCGAGCACGCTGGCGTCCTGGTCGGTGACGCCCTCGCTGGCGTCAAGCATCAGCACCGCGACCTGGCACTGTTCGATCGAGCGCAGCGTCTTGACCACGCTGAATTTCTCCACCACCTCTTCCACCTTCGACTTGCGGCGAAGGCCGGCGGTGTCGATCAGGCGGTACAGGCGGTCGTCGCGCTCCAGGTCCACCGCGATCGAATCGCGGGTGGTACCGGGCACGTCGGAGGCGATCATCCGCTCCTCGCCGAGCAGGCGGTTGACCAGCGTGGACTTGCCGACGTTGGGGCGGCCGACGAAGGCGATGCGGATGCGCTCGGGGTCATTGTCCAGCGTCTCGGCCGAGCCTTCTTCCGGCAGGCCCGCGACGATTTCCTCCAGCAGGTCATCCAGCCCCTGCCGGTGCGCGGCCGATACCGTCAGCATGTCGCCGAAGCCATAGCGCGCGAACTCCGAGCGCACCGCATCCTCGTCGGTGCCGTCGATCTTGTTGATCAGCAGCAACGTCGGCCGCGACAGCTTGCGCAGCCACGACAGGATTTCATCATCCAATGCGGAAGTGCCGTCGCGTGCATCGACCACGAACAGGATCAGGTCGGCTTCGGCGGCGGCGGCACGGGCCTGGCGCGCGGTGGCGCCGGCCAGACCCTCTTCTTCCTCGGCAATGCCGCCGGTGTCGACGACGAGGAAATGGTTGTCCTCGTCGAGCCGGCATACACCGTAATTGCGGTCACGGGTGACGCCGGGCTGGTCATGGACCAGTGCGTCGCGGGTGCGCGTGAGCGCATTGAAAATGGTGGACTTGCCGACATTCGGCCGTCCGACCAGGGCGACCAAAGGCAGCATCGCTTGGTACTCCTCAGTTTGCCAGCCGGTAGGCGGCCAGCTTGCCGTCCACGTTCTGTACCAGCAGCACGCCATCGGCAACCACCGGCTGCGCGACCACCCGGTCGCGTCCTCCGCGCTCCCGCGCGGCCAGTGCGCCATCGCCCAGCCGCAGCCAGTGCAGGTAGCCCTTGTAATCACCGACCACGACGTAATCGCCCTGGATCACCGGCCCGGTCACCGAGCGCCGCGCCAGCGCCTGCTGCGACCACATCGCCGCACCGGTGGTCTTGTCCAGCCCGTAGACCGTACCCTGTCCGTCGGTCACCACCACATTGCCGGACGATACCGCCACGCCGCCGGCGCCACCGTGGTCGCGGGACCACAGCGGCCGCCCGGTCGGGCCTTCGATGGCCATCGTCTCGTTCTTGAAGCTGGTGACGTACAGGTTGTTGCCTTCCAGCACCGGCGCGCCATCCACGTCGGCCATGCGTTCCAGCTCGGTACGACCCTCCGGAGCGCCGATCATCTGCTCCCACAGCGGGCGGCCATCCTGCATCGCCAGCGCGCTGAGCGTGCCATCGTCATTGCCGATGAACAGCACGCCCGGCCCGACCGCCACCGGTGCATTGCCGCGCACGGTCAGCGATGGCAGTTCCTGCGCGTTGAACCAGCGCTGCTCGCCACTGGCGGCATCAAGCGCGGTGGTGCGGCCGTCATTGCTGCGCACGAAGACCAGCCCCTGCGACACCGCCGGGGCGGTGATCACTTCGCCCGGCACCCTGGCACGCCACTTCTCACTGCCATCGGCGGCATCGAGCGCGATCACCTGGCCGTCCAGCGTACCGATCACCACCACGCCATCGCCCACACCGGGGCCACCGGACAGGCGCAGTTTGGCCTTCTTCTTTTCCTTGGCCGGCTTGTATTCCCATATTTCCTTGCCGGTCTGCAGGTCCAGCGCCTTCACGCCGCCTTCCACCGCCGCCGCATAGACGCGACCGCCGGCCACCGCCGGCGCCTGGCGCACGCCGATACGGCCTTCGCCCTTGCCGACGTTGACCGACCAGATCCGATCGACCTCGAGCGTGGCATCGAACTTGACCAGTTCGGCCGGCTCCAGCGCCTTCTTGGCCTCGGCGTCCTTGCCGGCAAACCAGCCCTTCACCGTCGAACAGCCACTGAGCGCCATCGCGACCAGCGCGATGCCCGCAACATGCTTGAGTTTCATCAGATGCTCTCCGCTGCGGGGTCGGCGACGCTGCCGCCAACGTCCATCAGCTTGATTTCCAGCAGGCGGCGTTGCGGCGCGGCAACGTCGAGCTTGCCCAGGGACTGTTTGTAGAGGTCGCGTGCCTGCTCGCGCTTGTCCTGCGCCACCAGTGCGTCGCCACGGATTTCCAGACCGGCGCTGTCCCCGGCATCGCCGAGCAGCGACAAGGCTTCATCCGGCTTGCCGGTCTCGACCAGCAGGCGGGCGATGCGCTGGTCGATCAGCGTCTTGAATTCGCCCTCGACCTTCAGGCCGCGCAGGGTCTTGATCGCATCGGCATGCTTGCCGGCCTCGACCTGCGCCTTGGCCAGTTCCAGCGCCGCCAGGTCGGCGTAGATGCCGGCCTTGCCGCCCTCCAGCGCTGCCACTTCCTTGGCTGCTTCGTCCAGATCCTTCGACTGCAGGCTGCGCGATACCGCCTCGTAGCGGCTGTTGGCCTCGGCCAGCTTGCCCAATTGCTGCTTCTGCCACCACTGCCAGCCACCGATCAGGGCCAGTGCGAGGACTATTCCGCCAAGTATGCCGGCGCCATTCTGGCGCAGCCAGGTGCGGACACGTTCGCTTTGTTCATGCTCGTCGAGCAGGTCATCAATCGCCATGCGTAACTCTCGCTCCGCCTGCTGGGAGCCTTGTGTAGTGGGCTGCGCCTTGCCTCAATGCGAAACCGGCGCCACGGAACCGTCAGAGGATACCGTAAAGCGGGCCACATTATTACCGCGCGTATATGTCGTCAGGTCGACGCTGTCGCCATCCCGGCGCATCTCCACTTCCGAAGCGTTGCCCACCACCATGTGGCCAACCTGACCGGCGTCATAACTGCGTTTCTCACCGGCACGGACCAGGGCCTTCTCGATGACGGCACCATCCGGCGCGAACACTTCCACCCAGCTTTCGCCCTTGAAATCCAGGGTCATGGCACTGGCCGCCGGTGTTGCCACGGCCGACTGCCGTGCAACCGGCGCGATGGAGGCGATGTATGGCGTGCGTTCTGCCGCCGGGCGCGGGCGTGCCACTTCATCGGACGCCGCAGCCGGCTGCGTGGCGGCCGGCGATACCGCGTCCGGGACCACGTCCAGCGATGCCGTATTCGGCACGGAATCACCGAACTTGCCCTGGAAGGCGTACCACGCCGGGACCGCCAGCACCGCGGTGATCACCACGTAGACCGCACGGCGGCCCAGGCTTTCGGCCATCCGCCGCAGCCGCGGGGTATGGGTGTGGCTGACCAGCTTCGGCGGCTCGACCGGGGCGATGCGCGCCTGCTCCAGCAGGCCGTCAAGCTCCACGCCCAGCAATTTCGCGCAACTGCGCAACTGCCCGCGCACGAATACCGGTGCACCCAGCCGCTCCCACTGCTCGGCCTCCAGCGCCGCAACCACCTGCACCGGCATGTGCAGGCGCCCTGCCACGTCCGCCACCGTCAAACCCGCTGCTTCACGTGCCTGGCGAAGCTGCTCCCCGCAACCCACCGCCAAAACCTTCATACCCGGATCATTGCTCACAATGCATCAGCCCTGGGGATTCGGGGTCGCGCTTTCGGGAAACTCCTCGCGCAACCGCTGTTGATATCGGCTTGCGGCGCTCCCGTCGCCCAGCCGTTCCTCAATCTCGATCGCAAGTTGTAACACGGAAGCCGTGGCCGGTGCAGCCGCAAGGCGCCGCTCGCAGAAGGCGCGCGCCTCGAAATAGCGGCCATGCAGGAATTCGTTGCGGGCCATCGAGGCCAGCGCATAGGCATTGCCGGGGGCCAGCGCCAGGGCTTGGCGCAGATCCGATTCGGCGCGTTCGCGCTGCCCTGCATCAAGGGCGCAGCCGCCGGCATTGGCCAGCGCATCGACACGGGCGGCATAGCCGGAATCGACCAGCGCGCGGTCGAACCAGACCAGCGCCTCGGCCGGATGGCCGTTGCCGCACAGCCATGCACCATAGTTGTTCAGCACATCGCCCTGTCCGGGGGCCAGTTCGGCGGCCTTGCGATACAGCACGCCGGCCTCATCGACCCTGCCCAGCCGTGCCTGAATCACCGCCTGCATGGTGTAGGCATCGGGCCAGTCGGGCTCTCGCCGCTGTGCCGAGCGCGCATATTTGAGCGCGGCGTCCAGATCGTCGCGGCCGAAGCGGTCGCCGGCCAGCCGCAGGATTTCCCGATACCGCTCGCGCTTGCGAACCTGCCGGTCGTCGCGCACCTCATGGTGCAGCGTGGCCTGGTCGCCCCACGAAATCCGGCTCGCCTTGACGCCATCTCCGCGGCCGCAGCCGGAGACCAGCAGCGTCAGGGCCAGCAGCGCCAACAGCCGCTCAGCCAAGCGCGTTCCTCTGCGCCTGCAACGCGTCCTGTTCCTGCAGCAGGCGGTTGAACTCGGCCTGGCGCCGGGTGCGATCCATCACCTGGCCCTTGAGCTGGCCGCAGGCAGCGTCGATGTCGTCGCCACGGGTACGCCGCACCATCGTCAGCACCTGCGAATCGAGCAGGATCTTCTGGAAGGCACGGATCTGCTCCTCGTCCGAACGCTCGTAGCGGGTGCCGGGGAACGGGTTGAACGGGATCAGGTTGACCTTGCCCGAGTCGCGCGCCTGCACCGCGTTGTCGAACTGGCGCATCAGCCGCGCCAGTTGGCGGGCATGTTCGGGCTGGTCGTTGACACCCTTCATCAAGGTGTATTCGAACGTCACCGAATCACGTTTCTTGTTGCCGCGCAGGTAGCGCGCACAGGAAGCCATCAAATCGGCGATCGGGTACTTCTTGTTGAGCGGCACGAGGGTTTCCCGCAGCTCGTCGGTCGGCGCGTGCAGCGACACGGCCAGCGATACGTCGCTTTCGACCGAGAGCCGGTCGATCATCGGCACCAGCCCGGAGGTCGAGAGCGTCACCCGCTTGTTGGCCAGCCCGTAGCCGAGGTCGTCGCGCATGATGCTCATCGCGCGCACGACGTTGTCGAAATTCATCAACGGCTCGCCCATGCCCATCATGACCACATTGCTGACGACGCGCGTGTCGTCGTTGCCGGCGCCGCCCAGCCGCGCCGTGCCGGCATCGGCCTCGAGCACGCGCTTGGCCCACCAGAGCTGGCCAATGATTTCGCTGGAGGTCAGGTTGCGGTTGAAGCCCTGGGTGGCGGTGGAGCAGAAGGTGCAGTTCAGGCCGCAGCCGACCTGCGAGGACACGCACAGCGTGCCACGCCCCTTGTCGGGGATGTAGACGGTTTCAACGGCGTTCTTGCCATCCACGCCCATTGCCAGCAACCATTTGTGGGTGCCGTCGGCGGAGGGCTTGTCGAACACGACGCCGGGGACGACGACCTCGGCATGCTGCTGCAGCTTGGCACGCAGCGACTTGCCGAGGTCGGTCATCTGGTCGAAATCGGTGACGTAGCGGTGGTGGATCCACTTCATCACCTGGTGGGCACGGAACTTCTGCTCGCCGAGGGTCTCGACGAAGAACTTTTCCAGGCCCGCGCGATCGAGGTCGAGCAGGTTCTGCTTGCCGGCCGTCGGCGCTGCCTTGGGCAGCGGGGCGATGGATGGCTGGGCGACCTCGTTCACGGCTTCAACCTTCACTTGACTCAGCGCGAAACCACTTCGGTGGCGGCGAAGAAGTAGGCCACTTCGATGGCGGCATTCTCGACCGAATCCGAGCCGTGGGCGGCGTTGGCGTCGATGGACTCGGCGAAGTCGGCGCGGATGGTGCCCGGCGCGGCTTCCTTCGGGTTGGTGGCGCCCAGCAGGTCACGGTGGGCCAGCACCGCGTTCTCGCCTTCCAGTGCCTGGATCATCACCGGGCCGGAGATCATGAATTCGACCAGCGCGTTGAAGAACGGACGCTCGCGGTGCACGGCATAGAAGCCTTCGGCCTCGCGGCGCGAGAGCTGCTTGTACTTGGCGGCCACGATCTTCAGGCCGGCCTTTTCGAAGCGGGCATAGATCTCGCCGATCACGTTCTTGGCGACGGCATCGGGCTTGATGATGGACAGGGTGCGCTCCAGCGCCATGTGGGTTCTCCGGGTGATGGACCGTTGCGGCCCGATGGGAAATGGAAAAACCCGCGTGTGGGCGCGGGCTTGGTAATGAATTGCAGTAGGCGATTCTAACGGTTGCCCCCGGGTTTTGCACGGCGGCGGATGAATCATGCTGCATTGCAACATGACCCGGGCGCCCGGGCAGGCGTAGCATCCAAACAATCGTTTGATTGATCGAACCGGACATGGGCAAACCCGCCAGCTTCTCCACCAAGGACCGCATCCTCGGCGCGGCCGAGGAATTGTTCGCCCAGTACGGCTTCGCCGGCACTTCGCTGCGGCAGGTGACCAGCCACGCCGACGTCAACATCGCCGCGGTCAACTACCACTTCGGCAGCAAGGAAAACCTGGTCAACGAGGTATTCCGCCGGCGCATGGACGAGATGACCGCCGCCCGCCTGGACCAACTGGAACAGGCCCGCAGCACCCGGCCGGGCGACCTGCGCGCGGTGCTGGCCGCCTTCGTCGAGCCGGCGTTGGCGATGGCGCAGGACCGCCAGAGCGGTGGCGCGTTCGTGCGGGTCATCGCCCGCGCCTACGCCGAGAAGAACGACAACCTGCGCAAGTTCCTGTCCGACCACTACGGCCACGTGCTGCGCGAGTTCGGCAAGGCCATTGCCGCTTGCGTGCCTGATTTGAGCAAGGAAGAACTGTATTGGCGGCTGGATTTCCTCGCCGGCGCGCTGACCTACGCGATGGCCGATTTCGGGCTGATCAAGCGCCCTCACGGCATCAGCGAGGCCGCCCACCGCAACAAGGCCGCACAGGAACTGATCCATTTCGCCGAGGCCGGCTTCCGCGCCAGCGCGCTGGATGCCCCGCCCTCCCCCTGATTCCACCCGGTACCAACAAAGGCCCACACCATGACCAATTCATTGCCAATCCGCCGCGCCGCCGTGCTGGGTGCCGGCGTCATGGGCGCGCAGATCGCCGCCCACCTGACCAATGCCGGCATCGACACCGTGCTGTTCGACCTGCCCGCCAAGGAAGGCCCGGCCGACGGCATCGTGCTCAAGGCGATCGCCAACCTCGGCAAGCTCAGCCCCGCCCCGCTGGCCAGCAAGGCGCTGGCCGAAGCGATTACACCGGCCAACTACGAAACCAGCCTGGAACAATTGCGCGACTGCGACCTGATCGTCGAGGCCATCGCCGAGCGCATGGACTGGAAGCAGGACCTGTACAGGAAGATCGCCCCGTTCGTGAACGAGCACGCGGTGCTGGCCTCCAACACCTCGGGCCTGGGCATCAACAAGCTGGCCGACGTGCTGCCGGAGCAACTGCGCCACCGCTTCTGCGGCGTGCACTTCTTCAATCCTCCGCGCTACATGCACCTGGCCGAGCTGATCCCGGCCACCACCACCGACAAGGCGGTGCTGGAAGGGCTGGAAACCTTCCTGACCACCAACCTCGGCAAGGGTGTGGTGTATGCCAAGGACACCCCGAACTTCATCGGCAACCGCATCGGCGTGTTCTCGATCCTGTCCACCATCCACCACACCGCGCAGTTCGGGCTGGGCTTCGATGAAGTCGATGGCCTGACCGGCCCGCTGGTCGGCCGCCCGAAGTCGGCGACCTACCGCACTTCCGACGTGGTTGGCCTGGACACGATGGCGCACGTCATCAAGACGATGGCCGATACTCTGCCGAACGACCCGTGGCACGAATTCTTCAAGTCGCCGAAGTGGCTGGAAGCACTGATCGCCAAGGGCGCGCTGGGCCAGAAGACCGGTGCCGGCATCTTCCGCAAGGTCGGCAAGGACATCGTGGTGCTGGATGTCGAGAAGCAGGACTATCGCCCGGCCGACCGCGCCGCCGCGCCAGAAGTGGTCGAAATCCTGAAGATCAGGAACCCGGCCGAGAAGTTCGCCAAGCTGCGTGAAAGCCAGCACCCGCAGGCGCAGTTCCTGTGGGCGACCTTCCGCGACCTGTTCCACTACAGCGCCTACCACCTGGCCGACATCGCCGAAACCGCGCGCGACGTCGATCTGGCGATCCGCTGGGGCTACGGCTGGTCGCTGGGCCCGTTCGAGACCTGGCAGGCCGCCGGCTGGAAGCAGGTGGCGCAGTGGATCGCCGACGACATCGTCGCCGGCAAGAGCATGAGCAACGCGCCGCTGCCGGACTGGGTGTTCGATGGCCGCGACGGCGTGCACGCCGCCGAAGGCAGCTACAGCCCGTCGCGCAACGCCAAGCTGCCGCGCTCGGCGCTGCCGGTATACCAGCGCCAACGCTTCCCCGACCCGCTGCTGGGCGAGCAGTTCCCGCAGGGCGAAACCGTGTTCGAGAACGACGGCATCCGCCTGTGGACGGATGGCGACGGCATCGGCGTCATCAGCTTCAAGACCAAGATGAACACCGTGTCCGACCAGGTGCTGGACGGCATCCAGCACGCCATCGGCTTGGCGGAGAAGCAGTTCAAGGGCGTGGTGATCTGGCAGCACAAGGAACCGTTCTCGGCCGGCGCCGACCTGTCCGGCGCGCTGGGTGCGTTGCAGGCCGGCAAGATCGCCGAGTTCGAGGCGATGGTCGCCAACTTCCAGCGCACCAGCCAGCGCATCAAGTACGCGCTGGTGCCGGTGGTCACCGCCGTGCGCGGGCTGGCACTGGGCGGCGGCTGCGAATTCCTGATGCATTGCAGCCACCGCGTGCTGGCCCTGGAAAGCTACATCGGCCTGGTCGAGGCCGGCGTCGGCCTGCTGCCGGCCGGTGGCGGCCTGAAGGAACTGGCGGTGCGCGCCTCACAGGCGGCCGGTGCCGACGGTGACGTGTTCGCCGAACTGAAGAAGACCTTCGAGACCGTGGCGATGGCCAAGGTGTCCAACTCGGCGGTCAACGCCAAGGAACTGGGCCTGATGCGCGGCACCGACAAGGTGGTGTTCAACAGCCACGAGCTGCTGCACATCGCCAAGGTCGAGGTCACCGCGCTGGCCGAAGGCGGCTACCGCCCGCCGATGCCGGCACGCCGCATCCGCGTGGCCGGCGACGTCGGCATCGCCACCTTCAAGATGATGCTGGTCAACATGCTGGAAGGCCGCTTCATCAGCGAATACGACTACGAAATCGCCGAGCGCATCGCCACCGTGCTGTGCGGCGGCAAGGTCGATCGCAACACGGTCGTCGACGAGGAATGGCTGCTGACGCTGGAGCGCAGGCACTTCGTTGAACTGGCCCAGCAGGAAAAGACCCAGGCCCGCATCGCGCACATGCTCAAGACCGGCAAGCCGCTGCGGAACTGACGGGACATCGGTAGTGCCGGCCACTGGCCGGCAATCCCAATCCCACACCCAATTCCAAGAGATCACCGCAATGACCAAGCAAATCCAGGACGCCTACATCGTCGCCGCCACCCGTACCCCGGTCGGCAAGGCGCCCAAGGGCATGTTCCGCAACACCCGCCCCGACGACATGCTCGCCCATGTGCTGAAGAGCGTGGTCGCGCAGGCGCCGGGCATCGACGTCAACCGCATCGACGACGCCATCATCGGCTGCGCCATGCCCGAGGCCGAGCAGGGCATGAACGTGGCGCGCATCGGCGTGCTGCTGGCCGGCCTGCCCAACACTATCGCCGCGCAGACGGTGAACCGCTTCTGCTCCTCCGGCCTGCAGGCGGTGGCGATGGCGGCCGACCAGATCCGTCTCGGCAACGCCGACCTGATGCTGGCCGGCGGCACCGAGTCGATGTCGATGGTGCCGATGATGGGCAACAAGATCGCGATGGCGCCGAGCGTATTCGACAACGACCACGTCGCCATCGCCTACGGCATGGGCATCACCGCCGAGAAGGTTGCCGAGGAATGGAAGGTTTCGCGCGAGGAGCAGGACGCCTTCGCCCTGGCCTCGCACCAGAAGGCCATCGCCGCAATTGCTGCCGGCGAGTTCAAGGACGAGATCAGCCCCTACGAGATCGTCTCGCACCAGCCCGACTTGGCCGACGGCCAGCGCATCATCACCCGCAACAGGATCGCCGATACCGATGAAGGCCCGCGCCCGGACTCCTCGGCCGAGGGCCTGGCCAAGCTGCGCCCGGTGTTCCGCAACGGCCAGTTCGGCGGCAGCGTCACCGCCGGCAACTCCTCGCAGATGAGCGACGGCGCCGGCGCGGTGCTGCTGGCTTCCGAGCAGGCGGTCAAGGATTACGGCCTGACCCCGCTGGCACGCTTCGTCAGCTTCTCGGTCGCCGGCGTGCGCCCGGAAGTGATGGGCATCGGCCCGATCGCCGCGATCCCGAAGGCGCTCAAGCAGGCCGGCCTGAGCCAGGACCAGCTGGACTGGATCGAACTCAACGAGGCCTTCGCCGCGCAGTCACTGGCGGTGATCCGCGATTGCGGGCTGGACGCCGGCAAGGTCAACCCGCTGGGTGGCGCCATCGCCCTCGGCCACCCGCTGGGCGCCACCGGCGCGATCCGCACCGCCACGCTGGTGCACGGCCTGCGCCGCCGCCAGCAGAAGTACGGCATGGTGACGATGTGCATCGGCACCGGCATGGGTGCGGCGGGCGTGTTCGAGGCGCTCTGATTCCACTCGCCATGGTGCAAGCAAAAAGGGCAGCCGCGAGGCTGCCCTTTTCTCGTCCGGCGCCCCATAACGGGCGCCTGCACCGCATGCCACCCTACTCGGCCAGCATCTTCCGCATCACCTCGCGCGCCGGCGCGGCCAGCTTCTCGTTTTCCAGCGCGAAGCGGATGGTGGCTTCGACCAGCCCCAAGTGCGTGCCGCAATCGAAACGGGTCCCCTCGAAGCGATAGGCATCCACCGGCTCGCTGTCGAGCAAGCGGGCGATGGCATCGGTCAGCTGGATTTCACCGCCGGCGCCGGTACCGGTCGCCTCCAGCAGCTCGAAAATCTTCGGGCTCAGCACGTAACGGCCGACAACGGCCAGGTCGCTGGGCGCATCCTCCGGCTTTGGTTTCTCGACGATCTCGGTGATATGGCCCTTGCGCCCGTCGAACCTGTCGGTGGCGACGATGCCGTAGCTGCCGGTCTTGTCGTGCGGCACGTCCTCCACCGCGATGATGCTGGCGCCGCTGGTTTCGTTGAGGTCGGCCATCTGCTTGAGCGCACCCGCGCCACGGTTCCAGATCAGGTCGTCCGGCAGCAGCACCGCGAAAGGTTCATCGCCCACGATGGGCTTGGCGCACAACACCGCGTGGCCCAGCCCCAGTGCCTCGGTCTGGGTCACGAACACCGCGCGCACGCCCCTGGGCAGCACATGGCGGATCTGCTCCAACTGCTCCAGCTTGCCTGCACGCTCGAGCTTCTGCTCCAGTTCGTAGGCCTTGTCAAAGTAATCGGCCACCGCATGCTTGTAGCGGTTGGTGATGAAGATCAGGGTATCGCAACCGGCTTCGATGGCTTCATCGACCGCGTACTGGATCAGTGGCCGGTCGATGATCGGCAGCATTTCCTTCGGCACCGTCTTGGTCGCCGGCAGGAAACGGGTACCCAGGCCAGCCACCGGGAACACCGCCTTGCGGATACGTCGTGACATCAATTTCTACCTGCTTCCTTGGAAGGGAATGGAACAATGTTGGCTCCAACCTGAGGCGCACCCATCGTTTCCTGCAACGGAGAATACTCGGGAACGGTCACGGACAGGATCTCCAGCATGGCACTCACGTCATAGGCGGCCACGGCTTCGCGCAGCCGGGTGATGTTGCCAAGCACCTGCTCGGCCGAGAACTCCCGGATCCCCGCCTCCAGCACCTTCGGGTGCGAGGTCGGCCGGCTGTTCTCGTCGGAATAGAAGAGGCTTTCGTGCAGCTTCTCGCCCGGCCGCAAACCGGTATAGACGATGGCGATGTCGGCGTCCGGCTGCTTGCCGGCCAGCCGGATCATCTGCCTGGCCAGGTCCCGTATGAGGATCGGCTCGCCCATGTCGAGCATGTAGATCGCACCACGCGAGGAGGAAGCCGCCGCCTGCAGGATCAACAGGCAGGCCTCGGGGATCGTCATGAAATAGCGGCTGACTTCCGGATCGGTCACGGTTACCGGGCCGCCCCTGCGGATCTGCTCGCGGAACAGCGGCACGACGCTGCCCACCGAGCCCAGTACATTGCCGAAGCGGACGGTCACGTACCGGGTCCCCTTCTTCTGGTTGAGGCTCTGGCAGATCAACTCCGCGTAGCGCTTGCTCGCTCCCAGCGCGCTGGCCGGGTCCACCGCCTTGTCGGTGGAGATGAACACGAAGTTGTCCACTTCATGTGCCAGGCAGGCACGGGCCATGCAGTCGGTGGCCAGGGTATTGTTGCGCACGGCCTCGCGCAGGTTTCCTTCCAGCAGCGGCACCTGCTTGTAGGCGGCGGCATGGAATACCGTATCCGGCCGGTATTCCGACAACGCATGCCGTACCAGCGCCGAGTCGCCGCAATCACCCAGCACGCATTCGATTTGCAGGTGCGGGAAATTGCGGCACAACTCCCCGCGGATGTTGAGCATGAGGAACTCGCTGATTTCCAGCAGCACGATGCGGGCCACGCCGTGGCGCGCGCACTGGCGGCAGAGTTCGGAACCGATGGAACCGCCGGCCCCGGTTACCAGAACCGTGCGCCCGCGCAACCAGCCGCGGACCAGCTCCCAATCCGGCTGTATCGGCTGGCGGCCAAGCAGGTCCTCGATCGCCACTTCCTTCAGCTGCCCCGGAAGCGAACTGCCTTCCATCAGGTCGTTCAGCCTCGGCACCGTCCGGAATGGCAACCCGGTGCTTTCGCACAGGGCGATCACGCGCTGCATGCCGGTGGCGTTCAGCGTCGGGATGGCGATCACCAGCAGTTTCGCGGCGGTTTCCCGCGCCACGCTGGCCACGTCGTCCAGCGTTCCCAGGATAGGAATGCCCTGCAGTTCGGCACCTTGCAGGTGCGGGGAATCATCAAGCAGGCCCACCGCCTCGTAATCGCCCGAGCGGCGCAGGTCCTTGACCAGCGATTCGGCCGCATGGCCCGCCCCCAATACCAGCACGCGCCTGGCGCTCGCATCCGACTGGACCGCCAGGTAATCCTTCCAGCTGCGGTACAGCAGGCGCGGCCCTCCCAGCAGGATCGCCAGCGCGAAGGGATAGGCGATCAGCACCGATACCGGAATGCCATCGAGGCGCTTGTAGCTCAGCACCAGCACGATGGCGACCAGGCCAATGAAGCTGGCCTTGAAGATGCTGACCAGGTCAGCCACGCTGGCAAAGCGCCAAAGCCCCCGGTAAAGGCCCACGTAACGGAAGGCCAGGGCCTGGGCAAGCAGCACCACGGCCACGTTGAAATCGAACAGCGGATTGGATGGCACGTCGTCCAGCAATGCATAGCGGGCGGCATGCAGCAGGCGCCAGCATGCCCAGACCATGAACAGGTCGTGCAGCATCACCGCGATGCGTGGAATATTTCCTGCCTGCCGCTGGCGCCAGAATGACATCTCCGAATTCCCTAGTTTTATCGAACGATCCTGTTCCGCAGCGTGTACCAGATGCAGAACCCGATGGCGGCCCATGCCACGGCCACCATGCTCCCCCACACCGGAGGCAGCCCCCCCGAAGCGGCGCAAAGTGTAAGTCCAGCAACACTGAACACTGCGTAATCAAGCGTCACGGCAGCGTGACTGCGGCCACGCTTCACATGCGCCTGGTACAGATGCTGGGTATGGGCCTCCATCCAGCGCTCCCCCCTGAGCATGCGTACGAGCAGGGTGAATCCGGAATCGACCAGGAATGCGGTCAGCGGCAGCAGCCAGATCGGCCAGGCTATGTCGGTGACGGTGATGCCCAGGGCGACAAGGCCGGCCAGCAGATAGCCAAGTGCCCCGCTGCCGACATCGCCCATGAAAATCCGGGCCTTGGGAAAGTTGAAAGGCAGGAACCCCAGGCAACCCGCCGCCAATGACAGGGCGATACCGGCATGCGGCATGGGCAGCAGCAGCGCGAAGGCAATGGCGGCGAGGATTGCCTGCGTCGTCGCCAAACCGTTGATGCCATCCATGAAGTTCCACACGTTGATCAATCCGATCGCCAACAACGCGCTGAAAACCGCCTTGAACGCATCCCCGCTCGCCTGCCAGACCAGCATGCCCAGCAGCGCGCCCGCCACTACATGCACGCACAACCGGAGCTTGGCGGACAGCGGCCGGTGATCGTCCCACCAGCCGATACCCGCGACCAGCAGCAGGCCCGTCGAAAACAGCGCCAGAGCCACCGCAAGCTCATCACGGACGGTGCCGATGGCCGCATAGGCCACCACCTGCGAAATCACGATCGCAATACCGCCGCCTCGCGGTGTGGCGACCTTGTGGCTGCGCCGCTCACCGGGCTGGTCGAACAGGTTCCGGCGCAACGCATACCCGCGTGCCGCCCAAGTCAGCAGCGCGGCAAGCAGGAATACCGCCGCGAACCCCATCGCCCATGCCGGCCACACGGATCAGAGCACCGCGTAGTTCAGCAGCGGCTTGACCGTGCCCCACTCCTTGCAGCTCGGACACTGCCAATGGTGGGTTCGCGCACCGAAGCCGCAGCGGGTGCAGCGGTAGGCCGGATTGCGCACCAATAGCTGGTCGGTGATGTGCTTCAAGTCCTGCAGCGTCGCCACCGGATCGGCACCCTCGGCCAAGGTCAGGTCGATCAGCGCCGACTCGCCACGCACCGACGGCCGGTCCTTCAACTGGCGGCCCAGGTAGGCACGGGCCGGGCCGGTCCCCTCCTGTTCCTCCATCAACCGTGCCAGCCCCAGCACCGGGGCAATGCCACGATAGTGCTCGGTCATTTCCGCAAGGAAAGCCCGTGCGCCGGCCAGGTCACCGACGTTGCGGTAGTTCTTCAGCAGCTGCGGCAGGATTTCCGGTAGGTAATCCGGGTCGTTGCGCGCGGCGCGCTCGAAGGCACGCACCGCGGCCTCATCGTTGCCGAAGTCGCTTTCCAGCCGACCTTCGATGATGCCCGCGCGCACGCTCATCGCATCGGCGGCGTTGGCGCGCTCGATGGCCGCACGCGCGTCGTCCAGGCGCCCGGCGGCGCGATAGCGCTCGGCCAGCTCGCACTCGAACTGGCCAACCAGCTTGCCCATCGGCTCGTCGGTGACCTGCTCGTAGCGGGTGGCGTTCTCGATCGCCTTTTCCCAGTCACGCTCGGCCTGGTAGATGCCGATCAGGTGCTTGAGCGCCTGCGGCGCCCGTTCGTCGATGCGCGCAAGGTCGGTGAAAACGGTCTCGGCGCGGTCGAGCAGGCCCGACTTCATGTAGTCCTCGCCCAATGCCAGCAATGCCTGCACGCGCTGCGCATCGGACAGGTCGTTGCGGTTCGCCAGCCCCTGGTGCAGGCGGATGGCCCGGTCCACCTCACCGCGGCGGCGGAACAGGTGGCCGAGCGCGAGCTGGGTCTCGAAGGTTTCCTTGTCCAGCTCGGCAATGTGCAGGAACAGCTCGATGGCCTTGTCCGGCTGCTCGTTGAGCAGATAGTTCAGGCCACGGAAGTAGGTGCTCGACAGGCGACTGACCTGGCTTTCGCTGTGCCGCTGCCCGCCGCGCCGGCCGATCACCCAGCCGCACAGCGCCGCGATCGGCAGGAACAGGAAGAACCAGAACCATTCACTGATGAAGGCCATCGTCGGTCAGCGTCCGTCGAAAGGAGAAGGAGCCTGCGCTGCCTGCGCGGGCGCTACAGCCGCCTTGCTGGCACGCCGCAGCCTGGCATAAAGCGGAACCACCAAACCGGCCACCACCATGCCGCCGCCCAGCAAGGCGCCCAACAGCAACGAGGCGATGATCGCGATGCCCGAAGTGGTCTTCAGCGACCAGAACGCCAGGCTGATTTCGACAGGTTGCGAATTCAACGCACCTATCACCAGGCCACCGACCAGAACGGCCAGCAGCAGCAACAATCGGACAGCCTTCATGCGGCGGCCTGCTCCCTGTTCACCAAGCCTCTAGCTTAGCGGCCCCGGCGCGAATCCGCAGCAGCGGATTGCATCGACTCAGGCGGACTCGCCTTCCTGCGGCACGACGTCGTTGACGCGCTCGCGCAACTCCTTGCCCGGCTTGAAATGCGGCACGTGCTTGCCCGGCAATGCCACCGAATCACCCGTCTTCGGGTTGCGGCCCAGCCGCGGCGGCCGGTAATGCAGGGAAAAACTGCCGAAACCACGAATCTCGATGCGGTCGCCGGCAGCCAGCGCCCCACCCATCATTTCCAGCAACGACTTCACTGCCAGGTCGACGTCGTCGGCCTTCAGGTGGCCCTGGCGGTGCGCAAGGATTTCGATCAACTCGGATTTGGTCATCGCGAACCCGTCACGGAAATTTCATGCCCTGAAACGGCCCGGACTGATGTCCGGGCCGTCCAGTTCACAACTGCGGCAAAACCGGGCCGATTACTCGGACTTGTTGCCGTTCAACTGCGCACGCAGCAGCGCACCGAGGCTGGTGGTGCCCGTGGCGGCTTCGGTCGAGGTCTTGTTGAACTCGGCCAGCGCTTCAGCGGTTTCGGCTTCGTCCTTGGCCTTGATCGACAGCTGCAGGGTACGGCCCTTGCGGTCCATGCCCACGAACTTGGCTTCGATCTTGTCGCCGACCTTCAGGTGCTGCGAGGCATCGTCCACGCGGTCGTAGCTGATGTCGCGGGCCGACACGTAGCCTTCGATACCATCGGCCAGTTCGACCACGGCGCCCTTGGCGTCGACTTCCTTGACCACGCCCTCGACCTTGGAGCCCTTCGGGTTGGCAGCCATGTACTGGCCGAACGGGTCCTGCTCCAGCTGCTTGACGCCCAGCGAGATGCGCTCGCGTTCCGGATCGACCGCCAGCACCACGGCGTCCAGCGTGTCGCCCTTCTTGAAGTTGCGCACGATGTCTTCGCCGGTGGTGTTCCAGCTGATGTCGGACAGGTGCACCAGGCCATCGATGCCGCCGTCCAGGCCGATGAAGATGCCGAAGTCGGTGATCGACTTGATGGCGCCGCGGACCTTGTCGCCACGCTTGAAGTTGGTGGCGAACTCTTCCCACGGGTTCTGGCCAACCTGCTTCATGCCCAGCGAGATGCGGCGACGCTCTTCGTCCACGTCCAGCACCATCACTTCGACTTCGTCACCGACCTGCACGACCTTGGACGGGTTGACGTTCTTGTTGGTCCAGTCCATCTCGGACACGTGCACCAGGCCTTCCACGCCCGGCTCGATCTCGACGAATGCGCCGTAATCGGTGACGTTGGAGACCTTGCCGAACACGCGGCTGTTGGCCGGGTAGCGGCGCGAGATGTTGTCCCACGGATCCTCGCCCAGCTGCTTCAGACCCAGCGAGACGCGGTTGCGCTCACGGTCGAACTTCAGCACGCGCACGTCCAGCTCGTCGCCGACGTTCACGACTTCGGACGGATGGCGCACGCGCTTCCATGCCATGTCGGTGATGTGCAGCAGGCCGTCGATGCCACCCAGGTCCACGAACGCGCCGTAGTCGGTCAGGTTCTTGACCACGCCCTTCAGGATCGCGCCTTCCTGCAGCTTGTCCATCAGCTGCTCGCGCTCTTCCGAGTGCTCGCTCTCGACGACGGCGCGGCGGGAAACGACCACGTTGTTGCGCTTGCGGTCCAGCTTGATGAGCTTGAACTCCAGCTCCTTGCCTTCCAGGTAGGCCGGGTCGCGCACCGGGCGCACATCGACCAGCGAACCGGGCAGGAAGGCGCGGACATCCTTGATGTCCACGGTGAAACCACCCTTGACCTTGCCGCTGATGCGGCCGGTGATGGTCTCGTTCTTTTCCAACGCTTCTTCCAGCTCGTCCCACACCATCGCGCGCTTGGCCTTCTCGCGCGACAGGACGGTTTCGCCGAAGCCGTTCTCGATGGAGTCCAAGGCAACCTTCACCTGGTCGCCCACGCCCACGTCGATCTCGCCAGCGTCGTTACGGAACTGTTCGATCGGCACGATGCCTTCGGACTTCAGGCCGGCGTTGACGACCACCACGTCGCCGCGGACGTCGACCACGGTGCCGACGACGATGGCGCCCGGCTTCAGCTTGGCCAGGTTGGCTTGGCTGGCTTCAAACAGTTCTGCAAATGATTCGGTCATTGGATTTACTCGGTTGAACACATTGGACGACGGGGTGTTGCGGATACCCGTGCCGTCCAGCCTGTTGTGCGACCCCGTGCGGGCGGCCGCGTGGAATGGAAATACCCGCCACGCACCATTGCGCAGCGGGGCTGTTGCAACATCATTGGCACGACTGCGGCCGATGGGCTGGCCGCGTTCCACACTGCCCGGCTCAGGCTTCCTTGGCGGAAACCAGGCCCAACACCCTGGCAACGACGTCGTCGATGCCGATACCGCTGGTGTCGATGAGGACGGCGTCATCGGCCGGCCTCAGGGGCGCCACTGCACGCTGTGCATCACGGGCGTCGCGGGCCATGATCTCGCGCAGGAGGTCGCCAAAGTTAACCGAAACTCCTTTTTCCTTCAACTGTTTATGACGCCTGTGCGCCCGTTCTTCGGCGCTGGCGGTCAGGAAAACCTTGAATGGGGCATCCGGGAAGATCACCGTACCCATGTCGCGACCATCGGCGACCAGCCCCGGCAGCATCCTGAATGCGCGCTGCCGCTCTTTCAGCGCAGCCCGTACCTCGGGGATGGCGGCAATCGCCGAGGCCAGCGCACCGGTGGTTTCCAGCCGCAATTCGTCGGTGGCGTCGGTGTCGTTGACCAGCACCCGCAGGCTCTCGCCCTGCTCGGTGAAACGGACCCGGGTGTCGAAAGTGCAGCGCACCAGCGCCGAGGCGTCCGAGGTGTCGATGCCGGCCCAACTGGCTGCCACGCCCACCGCCCGGTACAGCGCCCCCGAGTCCAGGTAGTTCCAGCCAAGCCGGCGCGCGATGATGCGGCTGACGGTACCCTTGCCGGCGCCGGACGGGCCGTCGATGGTGAGAACGGGGGGGAGTTGGCTCATCTGCAGCCTGCCGTTGATTCGGGAATCGGGCATTCTAGCGCCTCGCCCGGGCACCCCACCGCCCTGGCACCATGCAACCACTTGAACCAGCGTGGAAATACCCGGTAGAATGCCCGGCTTGAACGAGCGTCAACCTGCCGAGCGCCAATCTGGCATGCCTGCGACAACGCTCCTACCAGAAAGAACTCCCAAGATATCTGCCGAGGTATGCCATGAAAGTCCTGTCCTCCCTGAAGTCGGCCAAGACCCGCCACCGCGACTGCAAGGTCGTGCGCCGTCGCGGCAAGATCTTCGTGATCTGCAAGTCGAACCCGCGCTTCAAGGCTCGCCAGCGCTGAGCCGGGCGGCGCAAGCCGCCACTGGAATCCGCAGGGTTCCGCCCCGTAAAAAGCCGCCTCCGGGCGGCTTTTTGCATCTGTCGCTAGTGATGGCCATCGCTTGCAGGCCAACGCGCGCGGCATCCCGGGCGGCCCCAAGCGTTTTTTTGCCGGATTTTTTGGTGTAATCGGCAGCTTGTGTCCTTACGGGGAGTAGTGACCATGAAACAGACGATCCACGCCTTGACCCTGATTGCCGCCTTCGCTGCCGCACCGGCGGCGATGGCCGACACCCTGCTGATCGATCGCGCACAGGAAAAGCCGGCCGAAGCCCTGCCCGCGCGCGGCCAGTCCATGCAACAGGTCGAGGCCCGCTTCGGCGCGCCACAGGAGCGGCTGCAGCCCCGCGGCGGCCAGAAGCAACAGTGGCCAACCATCAACCGCTGGGTCTACCCGGCCTTCACCGTCTATTTCGAGAAGCAGCGCGTGATCGACGTGGTCGCCAACCAGGCCGGGCCGCAGGAAGCGGGCCCCAGGCCCCCGATCCGCTGACGCGACGTCCCGCATCCCGGCGGGAACCCAGATGACGCCCGGGCCACGGTTCGGGCATGACCGAGTATTGATCCGCAATGACCGATGCACTCCGTTTCCCCGCCGAATGGGAGCCCCAGTCCGGCATCCTGATCGCCTGGCCGCACGCCGACACCGACTGGGCCGAGCGCCTGGCGGAGGTCGAGGAAACCTACATCGCGCTGGTGGCCGCCATCACCCGCTTCCAGCCGGTGTTGATCTGCGTGGCCGACGACGACATCGAAACCTATGCGGAGATACGCCTTCGCTCCAACCGCATCGACATGGAGCGCGTGCGCTTCGTCGGTGCACAGTACGATGACACCTGGCTGCGCGACTCCGGCCCGATCACCCTCAAGCGCGGCGACAGCGGTTTCCAGTTGCTGGATTTCCGCTTCACCGGCTGGGGTGGAAAATTCGAGGCCAGCCGCGACGACCAGCTGGTCGGCGTGCTGCATGAAGCCGGCACCTTCAACGACGCCGAAGTGCGCAGCATTCCGTTCGCGCTGGAAGGCGGTGCAATCGACACCGACGGCGCCGGCACCCTGTTGACCACGTGGCAGTGCCTGCACGAACGCCATCCCGACCGCGACCGCGCATCGCTCGGCACCGACATGGCGCAGTGGCTGCGGCAGGACCGCGTGCTGTGGCTCGACCACGGCTACCTCGAAGGCGACGACACCGACGCCCACGTGGACACGCTGGCCCGCTTCGCCTCGGCCGACAGCATCGTCTACCAGAGCTGTGACGACCCGCAGGATTCGCACTATGCCGAACTGCAGGCGATGGGCGCCGAGCTGGCGGCACTGCGCACCGCCGACGGCAGGCCCTATCGCCTGTTCCCGCTGCCGTGGGCGCAACCGGTGCTCGACGGCGGCCGGCGCCTGGCTGCCTCCTATGCCAACTTCCTGATCGTCAACGGCGCGGTGCTGATGCCGGCCTACGGCGACCCGGCCGACGATGCCGCCCGCGACGTACTGGCCCGCGCATTCCCGGGCCGCGAGATCGTGCAGGTGCCATGCCGCCCGCTGATCTGGCAGAACGGCTCGCTCCACTGTATCACCATGCAGTTGCCTGCCGGCCTGGTTTGACACGGCCCTTGTAGATGCGGGGCTTGCCCCGCATGGGCTTTCCCGAGAAGGCCACATGCGGGGCAAGCCCCGCATCTACAAGGCGCACGACCCTCTTCATGTCTTGCGCGAAACCTTTCGGGCACATCCTCCACACCGCACACATCTACAATGCCCGCATGAACACCAAGACCCTGACCGTCGCGCTGATCCAGGAGCGCAACCACGGCGACGCCGAATCCAATTTGGCCATCATCGAGCAGCGCGTGGCCGAAGCCGCCGCGCAGGGCGCGAAGCTGGTGCTGCTGCAGGAACTGCACAACGGGCCGTACTTCTGCCAGCACGAGTCGGTGGACGAGTTCGACCTGGCCGAGCCGATCCCCGGCCCCAGCACCGAGCGCCTCGGCGTGCTGGCCCAAAAGCATGGCGTGGTGATCGTCGGCTCGCTGTTCGAGCGCCGCGCTGCCGGCCTGTACCACAACACGGCGGTGGTGTTCGAAAAGGACGGCACGCTGCTGGGCAAGTACCGCAAGATGCACATCCCGGACGATCCGGGCTTCTACGAAAAGTTCTACTTCACCCCGGGCGACCTCGGCTTCAAGCCCATCGACACCTCGGTCGGCCGCCTCGGCGTGCTGGTGTGCTGGGACCAGTGGTACCCGGAAGCGGCCCGGCTGATGGCGCTGGCCGGCGCCGAACTGCTGCTCTACCCCACCGCCATCGGCTGGGACCCGGACGACGCGCAGGACGAGAAGAACCGCCAGCGCGACGCCTGGGTACTGAGCCACCGCGGCCATGCCGTGGCCAACGGCCTGCCGGTGCTGTCGTGCAACCGCGTCGGCCACGAGGCCTCACCGCTGGGTGCGTCGGGCATCCAGTTCTGGGGCAACAGCCACGTGCTCGGTCCGCAGGGCGAGTTCATCGCCGAAGCCGGCACCGAGCCGACCGTATTGGTCTGCGACGTGGACCTGCAGCGCAGCGAGCACGTGCGCCGCATCTGGCCGTTCCTGCGCGACCGCCGCATCGACGCCTACGGCGACCTGCTCAAGCGCTACATCGACTGAACGCCCACGTATCCTCCATGCAGGAGCGACGCGAGTCGCGACCGGGCGTACCTTGCCGGGAAAGCCTCGGTCGCGACTTACGTCGCTCCTACAACAGGAACAACGAGCAGACGAGATGACTCTCTCCATCCGCGACGCCGTCGCCACCGACATTCCCGCCATCACCGCGATCTATGCGGTGGAGGTCACCGGTTTCGTCAACACCTACGAATACGAGGTGCCGGACGAAGCCGAAATGTCGCGGCGCATGGACGACACGCGCGCACGCGGCTACCCGTACCTGGCCGCCGAGCTGGATGGCAAAGTCGTCGGCTATGCCTATGCCGGCAGCTTCCGTTCCCGCGCCGCCTACCGCTGGGTGGTGGAGAACTCGGTCTATGTTGCCGCCACCGCGCAGGGACATGGCGTGGGCGCGGCACTGCTGCAGGCACTCATCGACGCCTGCGTCGCGCGCGGCTTCCGGCAGATGGTCGCGGTGATCGGCGAACCGACCAACACCGCTTCGATCAAGCTGCACGAACGTTTCGGCTTCCGCCACATCGGCAGCTTCCCCGGCATCGCGTGGAAACACGGGCGCTGGCTGGACACGGTGTTCATGCAGCGCGCGCTCGGCGATGGCACCGGCTGCTCCCCTTCCAATGAATGACGCAATGACCGATACCCTTCCCGATACAGGCGGCGAACTGCTCGCCGGCCAGCCCGTGCGCATCGTCGAACGCGACGGCGTGACCTACACCCTGCTCGGCACCGCGCACATTTCCGTCGCCAGCGTGCAGGCGGTGGAACAGGCCATCGGCAGCGGCCGCTTCGACGCGGTGGCGGTCGAGCTCGACCCGCAACGGCTGCAGGCCCTGACCGATCCCGATGCGATGGCGCGGCTGGACCTGGTCGAGGTGATCCGCAAGGGCCGCGTGGCCCTGTTCGCCGCCAACCTGGCACTGGCCGCCTACCAGCGCCGGCTGGCCGAGCAACTGGGCATCGAACCCGGTGCCGAGCTCAAGCGCGCGGTGGCGCTGGCGAAGGAAAACGGCCTGCCGGTACACCTGATCGACCGCGACGTCGGCCTGACCTTCCGCCGCGCCTCGCAGCAGCTGGGCTTCTTCGGCAAGCTGAAGCTGGTTGCCGGCCTCGGTGCCGGCCTGTTCTCGTCGGAGGACGTCGGCGAGGAGGAAATCGAAAAGCTCAAGCAGGGCGACATGCTCGAGTCGAGCTTCGGAGAATTCGCCAGCGAGAGCCCGGCGCTGTACGAAACCATCATCGGCGAGCGCGACCGCTACATGGCCACCCGCCTGCGCGAGGAGCACGACGCCGGGCAGTGCAACGTGCTGGCGGTGGTCGGCGCCGGCCACCTCGCCGGGCTGGCGCGTCACCTGCAGACCGATACCGAGGCGCCCGGCCCGCTGCGCGCGCAGTTGGAAGCGGTACCGAAGAAGCGCAACATCCCGTGGATCACCCTGACCATCCTCGCCGTGGTGCTGGCCGGCATCGGTGTCGGCTTCTGGAAGGGCGGGCTGGGCATGGGCACGCACATGCTGGCGATCTGGGCGTTGTATACCGGCGGACTGGCGGGCCTGGGCGCACTGCTGGCCGGCAGCCACCCGCTGAGCATCCTCACCGCCATTGCGGTGGCGCCATTCAAGCCGTTCCGCCTGAGCATTCCCACCGGTGCCTTCGCCGCACTGGTGGAGACGCGGCTGCGCAAGCCGGCCTACAACGACTTCCTGCAGCTGCGCGACGATGCGCAGACCTTCAAGGGCTGGTATCGCAACCGCGTCACCCGCATCGTGTTGACCTTCATGCTGACCAACATCGGCAGCATGCTCGGCCTGTGGCTGACCGGTTTCACCGTATACGGCAAGCTCGCCGGCTGAAGCTTCTGATCGATGCGTGGGCCCCGTGCCGGAGAACCCGGCACTCGCCATAGGTCGGGGCTACGCCCCCGACGCCGGGATGCCATGGCGCGCGTCGGGGGCGTAAGCCCCGACCTGCGGCCAAACGAGTGCCGGCCACACTGGCCGGCACTCCGCACTCTGCTCAACTTCCCTGTGGTTGCCGGCCAGCGGCCGACACCCCCTCTTCCGCCGCCGGCAACCCGCGCGCGCGCCGCACCAGCCGCGTGGTGCCGGTACGCAGGTCGTCGAGGATCGCGTAGATCGTCGGCAGGAACAGCAGGCTGACCACGGTCGAGAACGCCAGCCCACCGGCGATGGCGCGCGCCATCGGGTGGTAGGGCGGCATACCGTCGGCGGTCTGCGTGTTCAGCGCGATCGGGACCATCGCCAGGATCGCCGTGCCCATCGTCATCATGATCGGGCGCAGGCGTTCGCGACTGCCCTCCACCAGCGCATCGGTGCGGGCCATTCCGCGCCGGCGCAGGTTGTTGATGTGCTCGATCATCACGATGCCGTTGTTCACCACCACCCCCATCAGCACCAGGATGCCGATCACCGCCATGATGTTCATCTCGGTACCGGTCAACCAGAACAGCCAGTACACGCCGAAGATCGAGAACAGCACGCAGGACATGATCGCCGCCGGGAACAGCAGCGACTCGAACACCGCGGCCATGATCACCAGCATCAGGATCAGCGCGATGAAGATGCTGTTCACCATCTGCTGCATGCCGTCGAAGTTGATGTTGAAGCTGCCGCCGGCAAAGGTGTAGCCGTAGCCCGGCGGGAACTGCACATTGTCCAGTGCGGTCTCGATGGACTTGCGCGCCGCGTCCATCGGCACGTCCTTGGCCAGCCCGGCCTCCACCCGCAGCATGGTCTGCCGGTTCAGGCGCTGGATCGCATTGGCCGCCGGGTTGACGCTCACGTCCACCATTGCCAGCAGCGGCACCTCCTTGCCGCTGGCGGTGCGCACCATGAACGAGGACAGGTCCTCGACGCCGTAGTTCTCCGAGCCGGCGAAGCGCACGTTGACCGGGATCTCGACGTCTTCGCGATGGAAGTCGCGCAGCGAGGAGCCGCGCAGCGCCATGCCGACGAACTGCGCCACCTGTTGCGCGCTGAAGCCATAGGCCGCGGCGCGCTCGCGGTTCACCCGCACCGCCAGCTCGGTGTTGGCATCGCCGGTATCCACGCGCACGTCGCGCAGCTTCGGGTCGCGTGCCAGCATCGGCACGATGTCCTCGGCCAGTTCCTTCAGGGTCTGGGTCGAGTCGCCGACCAGGCTGAAGCGGATGCCCTGCCCCTCGCTGCCCATGCCGCCGGGCCAGCCGATGCCGATCTTGGCGCGCGCCGACTGCGGCAGCCCCTTGCGCACCTCCTCCTCGATCTTCTTGCTCAGCTCGCGGTCGTCGATGTCCAGGAACAGGCGGGTCTGCGCCCAACCCTGCTCGCTGTAGCGGCTGTATACCCGCTCGATGTGGAATTCCTTGCGCCTGGCGTTGACGAATTCCTCCACCCGCGCCACTTCCCTGCCCATTTCTTCCTTGGAATAGGCACCGCGCCACTGGTAGAAGATGTTGATCTCGCTCGGATCGCTCTCATCGCCGCCACCTTGCGTGTGGGTCATCGGAAACAGGCTGGCCAGCGAGATGGCGAGGATGCCGGCCACCGCCCAGCCGCGGTGCTGCAGGGTCCAGCGCAGCGCGCGCGCATAACGCTCCTGCAGGCCGCTGATGAACGGCGACTTCAGCGCCGGCGGCGTGCGCATGCGCGCCGACAGCATCGGGATCAGGCTCACCGCCACCAGCCACGAGGCCAGCAGCGACACCGAGATGGTCACCGCCAGCTGCGACAGGTAGATGGTGATGATGTTCTTCTCGCCGAACATCATCGGCAGGAACACCACGCAGTGGCACAGGGTGCCGGCCGACAGCGCGATGGCGACGTGGCGGGTGCCGATGATGGAGGCCAGCGACGGCTGGTCCGGCCCATACGGCCCTTGGGCCGGATGACGGGCAAGGCTCTCCCGTTCCTGGTAGATGCTCTCCACCACCACCACGGCGTTGTCCACCAGCATGCCCACCGCCAGCAGCAGCCCCATCATCGAGATGATGTTCAGGGTGATGCCGGCGAAGTACATGAAGCCCAGGGTCATGATGAAGCAGATCGGGATCGCCAGCGACACCATCAGCGTCGACGGCCAGTGGCGCAGGAAGGCGTACAGCACGATCACCGACAGCAGCAGGCCGATCGCACCGGCCTCGGCCAACGCCAGCAGCGAGCTGATCACCGCCTGGCCCTGGTCGTCGGTGACCTCGATGCCGATGCCGCGCATCGCCGGGTCGTCCTTCAGCACCTCGACCTCGGCGCGCACCGCGCGCGACAGGTCGACCAGGTTGGCCGCGCGCTCCTTGTAGATGTCCACGCCGACGCTGGGCTTGCCCTCCATCTGCCGCACATAGCTCATGCGCTGCGGCTTCAGGCCGACTTCGGCGATGTCCGACAGCCGCGTACCGCGCTGGTCGATGGGCAGGTCACGCAACGACTGCAGCTCCAGCAGCTCGCCGCGCGGCTGCACCCGCAGGCGCCGGCCGGCCTCGGTGATCTGCCCGGCCGATACCGAGAAGTTCGCCGCCTGCAGCTTCTGCACCAGCTCGTTGAGCGCCACGCCGTGGGCACTGAGCCGGTCTTTGTCCAGCGCCACCAGCACTTCCTGCTTGGCCACGCCTTCCACTTCCACGCGCGCCACGCCGGGCAGCCGTTCCAGCCGCTGCTTGATGGTGCGCTCGATCATGTCCGCGCGCGCGGTCAGGTCCTCCTGGCTGTTCAGGCGCAGGCTGATCGCTTCCTGGTCACTGGTGCTCCAGCGCTGCACGTAATAGCGGCGGAAGTCGTCCGGCAACTGGTCGCGCACCGCATCGATGCGCTCGCGCGCTTCCGATGCGGCCATCGCGATGTCGCGGCCCCAGTCGCTGAACTCGACCTGGATCTGCCCGCCCTCGGCATTGGCACGCGCATTCATCGACTTGATGCCGGGCATCGTGGCGATGGCCTCTTCCACCGGCCGCAGCAGGTTGCGCTCCACCTCCTCCGGGGTCGAGCCGGGATACGGCAGCGACACGAAGAAGAACGGGATGGTGGCCTCCGGCTCGGCCTCCAGCGGCAGCCGGAACGCGGCGATCAGGCCGATCGCCACCATCGACACGAACAGCATGATGGTGGTGACGGGACGACGGATGGACAGCTCGGTGATGTTCATCCGTTTCAGCCCTTCAATCCGCCGTCGCCGACCGCGTCCTGCTCATGCGCCAGCACCTGCTCGACCTGTTCGGCCTGCTGCCGCGCGCGGCGGCCGCGCTCGGCGTAGTACTCGTCCGGCTTGCGGTCCAGCAGGTCGTACACCACCGGGATCACCAGCAGGGTCAGCATCGTCGAGACCAGCAGGCCGCCGATCACGGTGATCGCCATCGGCGAGCGCACCTCCGCGCCCTGGCCGAAGGCCAGCGCCAGCGGCAGGAAGCCGAACACCGCGCACAGCGTGGTCATCATGATCGGGCGCAGGCGCGAGCGCGCACCCTCCACCAGCGCGGTGCGCTTGGCCACGCCTTCCTCGCGCAGCTGGTTGACCTTGTCGATCAGGATGATGGCGTTCTTCACCACCAGCCCGACCAGCAATATCAGGCCGATGAACACCACCACCGACACCGGCGAGCGCGCCAGCAACAGCGCCGCCACAGCGCCAACCAGCGCCAGCGGGATGGTGAACAGGATCACGAACGGATGCAGCAGCGATTCGAACTGCGAGGCCATCACCAGGTAGACCAGGAAGATCGCCAGCCCGAAGGCGAACAGCAGCGAGCGGATCGACTCGCCCAGCTCCTCGCCCTGGCCGCCGATGTGCATGCCGACGTCGGTACCCAGCGGGTCCGCGGCCACCATACCCTGCACCTCGGTGATCGCCTTGCCCAGGTCGATGTCGCGCAGGTTGGCCGAGACGATGGCGACACGGCGCAGGTCGGCGCGGTGGATCTCGCTCGGGCCGGTGGTGGCGACCACCTCGGCCACCGAGGCCAGTTCCACCGGCTTGTTGCCGCTGGGGTTGACGATCAGGCGGCGGATGTCGTCGACCGAGGAGCGCTCCGATTCCTGCACGCGCACCAGCACGTCGATCTTGCGGTCGCGGAAGCTGTAGCGGGTGGCCACGTTGCCCTTGACCTTGTTGACCACCGCGTCGGCGATCTGCCGGGTGGTCAGGCCCAGCGCGGCGGCGCGGTCCTGGTCGAACACGATCTGGATTTCCGGGAAGCCCTGCTCCACCGTCGACTTGACATCGGCGTAGTGCGGGTTCTGCCGCAGCATGCCGGCGAGCTTGTTGCCGGCCACGCGGATGGCATCGAGCGTGTTGCCCTCGATCTCGATTTCCAGCGGCGGCGACAGCGCGAACAGCTCCGGCCGCGCGAAATCCACCTGCGCCGCCGGCCATGCCTTCATCGTCTGCCGCAGCTTCTCGGTCAGCTCCGGCTCGCGCGAAGTGTCGTCCATCACCACCGACAGCTTGCCGATGTTCTCGCCGCTCTCGGTCGGGCTGGCGTCCAGCCGCGTGCCGGTGCCGGAAACGCCGTACAGCAGGCGCACGCCGGCTTCGTCGGCATGCCGGCGCTGCACTTCGCGCACCAGCGCGTCGGTCTGCACCAGCGGCGTGCCCGGCGGCAGCTTGGCGGTCATCTCGAAGCGGTCCTGCGCCAGCTGCGGGATCAGGTCCACACCCAGCAGCGGCAGCGCCAGCAGGGTCAGCGCGAACGCCAATGCGGCACCGCCGAGCACCGGCCACGGCCGTTTCAGCGCCGCCGGCAGCAGGTTCAGGTAACCGGCCTCGGCACGGCCATACGGCGCCATCGCGATATCGCTGGCCTTGCGCATCACCGGCCCGACCACCGCGGCAATGCCGCGGAACACGCGCACCACCATCCACACCGCGGCGAAGAAGCCATAGCGGAACATCGCGCCGACACCACGGCCGGTAAACGCCAACGGCTTCTGCCAGCGGCTGGCCGGACGCCACGGCTGGCGCGGCTCCTCGGCCGGGAACTCCAGCGGCGCACGGCCCTTCAGCGAACTCAGCATCGGGATCAGCGTCATCGACACCACCAGCGACACCGCGATGGCGATCGACACGGTCAGCGCCTGGTCGCGGAACAGCTGCCCGGCGATGCCCTCGACGAATACCAGCGGCAGGAACACCGCGATCGTGGTCAGGGTCGAGGCGACAACTGCCATGAACACTTCGCGCGTGCCCTTGATCGCCGCTTCGAGGATGCCCATGCCGCGCTCGCGCGCCTTGGCGATGGATTCGAGCACCACGATCGAATCGTCCACCACCAGGCCGGTCGCCAGCGCCAGGCCGCCCAGCGACATCACGTTCAGGCTCAGGCCGAGCCGGCCCATGAAGAAGAACGTGGCAATGATCGAGATCGGCAGCGACAGCGAGATGACGAAGGTGCTCCAGCCGTCGCGCAGGAACAGGAAGATGATCAGCACCGACAGTAGGCCGCCGATCACCGCGTCGATCTTCACGTCCTTGATCGCATGGCGGATGAACACCGACTGGTCCTCCACCACCGTCATCTCGATGTCCCTGGGCATCTGCTTGCGGATGGTTTCCAGCTTCGCTTCCAGCGCGTCGGCGGTGGACACGGTATTGGCGTCGCCTTCCTTGTAGATCGCCAGTTCCACCGCCTCGTGGCCGGCGCTGCGGATCACCGCCTCACGCTCCTTGTAGCCCTGGTAGACGTTGGCCACGTCCTTCAGCCGCACCGTGGCGACGCTGGCGCCGCTGCCGTCATTGCGCAGCGCGGCGATCACGTTCGGGTCGCGGCTGCCGAGGATGGCGGTCATCAACTGCTGGTTTTCACCGGTGGACGACGTACTCGAACCGCCGGCCGTGGTCAGCAGCATCTCGCGCATCTGCTCGACCGTGGCGAACTGGTTGACCGTGCGCACCAGGTAACGCTGCGAACCTTCTTCCAGACGACCGCCGGACAGGTTGACGTTCTCCTGTTCCAGGCGCTGGATCACCGTGTCCAGCGACAGGCCCAGCTGCGCCAGCTTGCGCTGGTCGATGTCCACCTGGATCTCGTCCTCCAGGCCGCCGCCGACCTTGACCGCGGCCACCCCGCTGACCGGTTCGAGCTTGCGCTTGAGGTCGTCGTCGGCATAGCGGCGCAGCTCCATCAGCCGGCGCACCGCATCGGCCTCGCTGCCGCCCTCCTGTTTCGAGGACAGCGCCAGCCGCATGATCGGCTGGGTGGACGGATTGAAGCGCAGCAGCACCGGCGGCTTGGCCTCCAGCGGCAGCTGCAGCGTCTCCATCTTGTCGCGCACGTCCAGCCCGGCCTGCTGCATGTCCGTGCCCCAGGCGAACTCCAGCACCACGTCGCTCTGCCCGGTGCGCGAGATCGACTTGAGCTTGCGCAGGCCCTTGACGATGCCCAGCGCCTCCTCGGCCGGCTGCGAGATCAGCGTCTCGATTTCCGCCGGCGCCGCGCCCTCGTAATCGGTGCGCACGGTGAGCGTCGGATAGCTGAGGTCGGGCAACAACTCGACCTTCAGGCTGGACAGCGAGATCAGGCCGAACAGCACCAGAGTAAGCGTCATCATCGCGATGGTGACGCGGCGGCGGGTGGCGAACTCGATCAGGTCGAAGCCACCACCGGAAGCCGATGGTCCGCGCGCACTCATTGCTTGGCCGCCCGTGTGGCCGCCGCCTCGGTCGCGGCGACCGCCTTCTCCTTGCCGATCACCTGCACCGCGCTGCCCTCGCGCAGCGCCGCCTTGCCGGCCACGACCACTTCATCGCCCGGCTGCAGGCCCTCGCGCACCTCGACCCAGCCGGCATCGTCGTAGCCCAGCTTCAACCCGGTGCGCATCGCCTTGCCATCGCGCACCGCGTACACCGCCGGCTCGCCGCCGTCTTCCAGCAGTGCCGCACGCGGCACCACCAGTGCATCGGCGCGCTGGTCGTAATTGATGCTCAAGCGACCGAACATGCCCGGCTGCAGGCCTTCCCCGCCGGAGAACGTGGTCACCACACGGAACGTGCCGGTGCCGGTGTCCACCACCGGCGACACCCGGTCCACCGTGCCGGTGAAACTGCGGCCCGGCAGCGCATCGGCGGCCAGCTCCACTTTCTGCCCCGGCTTGAGCTTGGCGATCTCGCGCTCGGGCACGTTGAGCGTGGCTTCCAGCCAGCCGCTGTCGACGATGCGGATGATCGGCGAATTGATCTGCACGAAGTTGCCCGGCTTGATGTCGCGCGAGGCCACCACGCCGGAGATCGGCGCCACCACCGTGGTGTAGGAAAGTTCCAGCGTCGCCATCCGGTACTGCGCACGGGCGTTTTCCAGGTCGAAGCGCAACTGGTCCACGTCGGCGGCACTGACCAGTTGCTGCTGCACCAGTTTCTGCGCGCGCTGGTAGCTGTTTTCCAGCTTGCGCATCTGCGCCTCGCTCTGCGCCACGGCCAGCCGCGCACGGTCCGGGTCCAGCCGCACCAGCGGCTGCCCGGCCTGCACCGCCTGCCCTTCCTCGACCATCACCGCCAACGCCACGCCGGAGGTCTTGGCGACCACCTGCGACTCGGCGCGCGCTTCCAGCGAGGCCGTGCCGGTATAGCTGGCAGCAATCGCGCGGTGCGTGGCCTTGGCCACCTCGACCGGTACCGCATCGCTGGCCTGTTGCCCGTCCGGCGCCCCGGCCTTGGCCGCCTCGCCGCCGGCCTTGCAGCCGCCCAGCAACAGGGTCGTGACGAGGAGCGCGGCAGCGCAGCTTCCGGTGCGGCCGGGCATGGAGAAGAGTCGAGACATCGCGGTTCCCTGTAGATGCTTGGGTAGGTGTTATAGGAAAGTATTGCACCACCCCACACCAACACCATGCGCCAAAGGTCATGCCTGCGTGACGCACCGCATCATCGATGAACTGTTCCGTAACGGTGAATGCGGGAGCTATACTCGGACCGTTCCACGGTTCAGCCAAGGAACCACCAGACCCGTATCCCGGACAAGGAAACCATGCGCCCGCAGCCGCTCGCCGCTTGTCTTGCTCTGGCCCTCGCCCTGCCCTTCGGGGCCGCCGCGCAGGCCGAACCGCCGCCCGAACCCGCCGTCACGCCGGCCGCCACCACCGGCAACGCCGAAGCCGGCAGGGTGCTGGCCTACACCTGCCAGGGCTGCCACGGCATCACCGGCTACAAGAACGCCTATCCCAGCTACCGGGTGCCGAAGATCGGCGGCCAGTCGGCCCAATACCTGACCCAGGCGCTGACCGAATACCGCGAGGGCAAGCGCAAGCACCCGACCATGCAGGCGCAATCGATGAGCTTCGGCACGCAGGACATCGCCGATCTCGCCGCCTACCTCTCCACCATCAAGTAAGCGCCGCTCATGTCGAAAGCCACGCACGCCACGCGTATTGCCATCGCCCTGTTTGCAGCCTGCACCCTGGCCGCCTGTTCCGGGTCTGCCGATCACTCCGCCACCGACCCCGGCCACGCCAGCGGCGAGCACGGCTCCAGCTCTTCCGCTGGCCTGCCGCAGGGGCGCATCGCCATCGGCGAACAACTGGCCAACAGCAAGGGCCAGGCCACCGGCCAGAGCTGCATCGATTGCCACGGCGCCGACGGCAACCAGCCCATCGACGCCACCTACCCGCGTCTGGGCGGCCAATACGGCGACTATCTGGCCCATGCGCTGCAGGCCTACCGCAGCGGCGACCGCGAGCACATGCTGATGTCGCCGCAGGCCGCCAACCTCAGCGACCAGGACATTGCCGATCTGGCCGCCTGGTTCGGCTCGCGCCCGAGCCAGCTGCGGGACCTGCACGGGCTGAAGTAACCCGCTCTCGACCCGGCTGTCCCGCACGCACGCCGAGGACATGCCGCAGATGCGGGGTTTGCCCCGCATGGAGCCTTGCCCCGGAGAGCCTCCTCATGCGGGGCAAACCCCCGCATCTACAGCAAGCATCCCGTCATTCCAGGATGTTCATCGCCGCCGGCAACCCCTGCATCAACGGCTGCCGTTGTCTTCCTGAAGCTCCTCCTTGAACGGAATGTCCGGCGGCGGGCGGGCGCCGGCCGGCTGTTCCTGCATGTCCGGGTTGGTCAGGCCGCAGCCGCCACCGAACTGCAGCATCGACACCACGCAGGAAATCTTCGTCTTCGTGCCCGGGATCGGGATTTCGATGTTCTTGATGCCCTTGCGCACCCATTCGGCCAACAGCGATTCGTTGGGCACCCAGTACTTGTCGAACGAGGTCGGGGTGTAGTCGTACGGTGGCCGCTTGAGCCACGTACCGGCCTGGGCGATGCGCTCGCGGCTCCAGCCGTCCGAATCTCCCCCCGGTGCGCCGCGCGTGGCGTCCTGCCCGCGCTCCTTGCCATCATCGGCCAAGCGCACACTGCCGTCGGCATTGAACAAGCCCTGGTCGGCCTGCCCACCCGCATTTCCCGCCACTTGGCGTTGCGAAGCACCCCAATCATCCGAACGCGCCGGCGTCGCCCAGCCACCGGAGCGATCCTGCGGCTTGGGGCCGCCCCCCGGGCTGGTGCCCGGATGCGTGGCGGGGACAGGCGCGGTCGCGATGCTCGATTCCGCCGCGCCCGCAGCCGGAGTCGCGGCCGCTGCCCGGCCCTGATCGGCCGTTGCAGCGGCTTCCTCACCCGCTGCCGGTGATGCCACCGCCGGGGCTTCCTGCACACCCGGCATCTGCCGCTCGTGCACGGCCACGTCCGGCCCCTGCAGGCGTACCTCCGTTTCGCGCGGGCGCACCGGCGCCATCTCCACTTCCCGCGAGGCCGCCATCTCGATCTGCCGCTCGCGCACACCCGGTTCCGGCATGCGCAACCGCACTTGCGCATCGCTCGGGACGAGCGCTGCCAGGGTCACCTGTTGCTGCGGCACCATTTCGACCTGGCGTTCACGGACCTGCACCTGCGGGGCATCCATCTGCGGCGGTGCAATGACCGGGCTTCGCACCCCCTGCGTCGGCTGCGGGCGTTCGACCGCGGTCTCGATACGGCGCTCGCGCACCCGGGGTTCCGGCGCATGCAATGCCGGGGTGAGCAGACGGGGCGACACCACGAAATCCGTGGTCGGCCGCAGGGTTTCGGTTGCTTGCAGGAGTTGCTCAGGAGCCGACTCCTGCCCGGGAGCATCCACCGGCACGGGCACCATTACCGCCGGCTGCGCACGTGCAGCCACCGCCTGCTCCACCGGCACGACCGCTTCCGCGAGCGGCACCGCTTCCGGTTGCACCGGCGCCGGTCTGCCGCCTGCAGACTGTCCATCACGGGCCGCGGCGGGTGCCTGCGCACCGATCGCCACCGGGGCGCCACCGCCTTCTTCCTGCACCGTGCCACGGCCGATGTATTCGACCTGCACCCGCTCTCCTTCATCGGCACGCTCGTCGGGTGCGTTGCTGCGCACCAGCGCCACCCACACCAGCAACATCGCGAACACCAGATGCAGGGCGACGCTGCAGAAGGCGGCAAACCAGCGCAGGCCGCGCTGGTCGCGCGGCGGCGGTTCGCCGCCATGCCAGAGCAGCAGCAACATCACCTGCCAGAAAGCCCGCACCGGTGGCCTGCGCTCAAGCAGCAGCGTCCTTCCCGCCATTACGCCGATCATTTCATCCGGCGCGAAAGCCGATTCTGCCCGCGACACCCAGCCGCGCAACCAACCGCTCCAGCTGTATGGCATGCCGGTACGGCGGTCATGCAGGCGGACGGCCTGAACACGCGCCGCCAGCAGGTCGATCAGCTCGGCTACCGACGGCACCGGCATGCCGGAAGCAACTCAGCCGGCCTTGCCGCGCGGGATGTAGGGCGCATGGCCACTGGCGTGGTCGGTGGCATCGCGCACCGCGGTCACGCCGGGCACGCGGGCCAGCAGGGTCTTCTCGATGCCCTGTTTCAAGGTCACGTCGGCCATGCCACAACCGTGGCAACCGCCACCGAAGCGCAGCAGCACCACGCCATCGGCGGAAACCTCCTGCACCGCGACATGGCCGCCATGCGAGGCCAGCTGCGGGTTGACCTCGTTCTCCACCACCCAGTGCACGCGCTCGACCAGCGAGGCCGCCTCGCCGGGCACCTCGCCCTTGATCTTCGGCGCCTTGATGGTCAGTTGCCAGGTGCCGGCGGCCTGGCTGACGTAGTCGATCTCGGCGCCATCCAGCCATGCCACGCTGGCGGCCGCCACATACAGCGTGAAACCGTCGCAATCCACCGCCCACTCGTCGCCCTGCAGGTCGGCCGGCTCGGCGAACTCCAGGCGCGCATCGGCGCGTGGCGTCCCCGGCTCCACCGCGCTCAGGCGCACGCCCATGCCCGGCACGGCCTCGCGTTCGATCAACTTGCGGAAATAATTCTGTGCGGTATCTGAAATCTGGATCATGCGGGTATTCTAGCCGTGTCTTGGTTGCCACTGACGGGACGCTGTTTCCACCGGTGGCACCCTTGCGGTCCTTTCTTCGATGGAGGTTGTCGTGGCCCCTGATCTGATTCCACTGGCGCAGGCGCACTGCATGCCGCGCAAAGGCAGCGAACACCGCCTCGGCGAGGCCCGGCTGTCCGAACTGCTGCCACAGGTGCCCGGCTGGGAACTGGCCGAAAACGGCCAAGCGCTGCTGCGCACCTTCCGCTTCGACGACTACCACCGCACCATCGCATTCGTGAATGCGCTGGCGTGGATCGCCCATCGCGAAGACCACCACCCTGATCTGGGCGTGCATTACGACCGCGCGGTGGTGCGTTTCTCCACCCACGACGTGGGCGGCCTGAGCGAGAACGATTTCATCTGTGCCGCCAAGGCATCGGCGCTGACGGAGCAATGACATGAAGCCACGCCTGCTGTCCGCTTCCCTGTGCCTCGCCGCCGTGCTTGGTGCCTGCACGTCCTCCGAGCAGCCCGCCGCGCCGGCCATCGCCCCCACCGAAGTCGCCGCGGTGCAGACGCCGCCGCCGGACTACCCGCCCGAACTGGCCTGCACCGGCGTCGGCGGCAAGAGCGTGCTGAAGGTGGTGGTGGGGCCGGAAGGCATGCCCACCGAGGTTTCGCTGGTCGCCAGCAGCGGCAATGGCCAACTGGACGAGTCCGCCGCTGCGCGCGTGCGCGAATGGAAGTTCAAGGCCGCCACCCGCAACGGCCAGCCGGTCTCCACCACCATCCAGGTGCCGGTCAGCTTCAACCCGCCGCAGCCCAAGCCCGACGAGTGCTTCGCCATCGAAGAACGGATGCGCCGCGGCGGTTGATGCGCCGCCCCTCCCCCCACATCGAGCGGCCTTCGTGATCGCCATCGAAAACCTCTGGGCCGCCTTCGCGCTGACCCTGGCCGCCGGCCTGGCCACCGCCATCGGCAGCCTGATGGTGCTGTTCTCGCGTCGCCCGAACCCGCGCCTGCTGGCGTTCGGGTTGGCCTTCGCCGGTGGCGCGATGGTGTATGTGTCGCTGTCAGAAATCCTCAACAAGTCGATCGCCTCGTTCGCGCTGGCGCACGGCGAGCGGCTGGGCTTCACCTGGGGCACGCTGTCGTTCCTGGCCGGAGTGCTGCTGATCGTCGGCATCGACCACCTGATCCCCAACCCGCACGAAAGCCTGGACAAGCAGGACCCGCTGTTCCGCGACGACAACCGCAGCTACATCCGCCGCGTCGGCCTGCTGACCGCGGTGGCGATCACCGCGCACAACTTTCCGGAAGGGCTGGCAACCTTCTTCGCCACGCTGGAAAGCCCCTCGGTGGGCATGCCGCTGGCCTTCGCCATCGCCATCCACAACATTCCCGAGGGCATCGCCATCGCGGTGCCGGTGTATTTCGCCACCAACAACAAGTTCTACGCCTTCGGCGCCAGCCTGCTGTCGGGGCTGGCCGAGCCGGTGGGTGCGGCGATCGGCTATTTCGCATTGTCCGGCGTGCTGTCGCACAGCACCTTCGGCATCGTGTTCGGCATGATCGCCGGGGTGATGGTGTTCCTTGCACTGGACGAGCTGCTGCCGGCAGCCAAACGCTACGCCAAGGGCCACGAAACCGTCTACGGGCTGGTCTCCGGCATGGCGACACTGGCGATCAGCCTGGTGCTGTTCAAGTGGTGAACGCTTCTACATATATGGCGCCAGAAGCCGACCGGCCTCATCCCAGCCGGTCCAGCACCTCGGCCAGCTCCGGCGCCAGCGGCGCATTCAGCACATAGGGTGTCTTGCCGGCGTCCAGTGCGAACTCCAGCGATGCCGCATGCAGGAACAGCCGCTTCAACCCGGCCTGCTCGCGCAGGCGCTTGTTGACCGCCGGATCGCCGTATTTGTCGTCGCCCGCCACCGCATGGCCGATGTGCAGGGCATGCACGCGGATCTGGTGGGTGCGCCCGGTCTCGATCCGCACCTCGCAATAGGAATGGCCGCCGCGCCGCTCCAGCACCCTGAAATGGCTCAGCGACGGCTTGCCGGCGGCATTCACCTGCACATGGCGCTCGCCGCCCTGGCGCAGGCCGACGTGCAAGGGCGCATCCACGCTCATCACGCCATCGGGCATGCGCCCGGCCAACAGGGTCAGATAGCGCTTGCGGATTCCCCCCGTGGCGCCGTGGTCCTCGCGCAGCAGTGCCTGCAGCTCGCTCAGCGCCGAGCGCTTCTTGGCCATCACCAGCAGCCCGGAGGTATCCCGGTCCAGCCGGTGCACCAGCTCCAGCGTCTGGTTCGGGCGCAGCACACGCATGGTTTCGATGGCGCCGTGGCTGATGCCGCTGCCACCGTGGCTGGCGACCCCGGAGGGCTTGTTGATGACCAGCAGCCGCGCGTCCTCGAACACGATGGCCTGCTCCATGCGCTGCAGGAAGCCGGCCGGTGGCGGCGCCTTGTCTCCAATCTCACTGAGATTGACCGGCGGTACCCGCACCTCCTCGCCCGCTTCCAGCTTGCGCTCGGCCTTGGCGCGGCCGCCGTTGACCCGCACCTGGCCGCTGCGCACCAGCTTGTAGACCAGGCTGCGCGGCGCGCCCTTGAGCTGGCCCAGCAGGAAGTTGTCCAGCCGCTGCCCGGCCCGGTCTTCGGGAACCTTGATCAGGCGCACGCTGGATTTGGCCGCGGACGGGTTGCGGCGGTGTTCGGAGTCGGTCATCGGCCTGTTTATTCTGCTACACTCGGCGGGCGGTATAAGGGTTTGATTTCGTTGGAAGTTGGTCAGGGCCAGAAGCCCCGCTCCCGACGGATCCGGCACAGTGCGCGGCCACCGCCCCCGGGGCGGCCATGTTAGCGGCTCGCCGGCGCTCCCCGCCATCGCCGGATGCCTGACACGCATCCGCGCTGAACATGTCCCGCGCGGCAACTCCAGCCTGGCTGAAGCTGCCGCCGGTCCTGAAACACCTGAAAACTTACAAAGAAGCGCTCCCGCGGCCTGCCGTGGTGTCGCAGCGCTGGAAACCCAAACCGCCCTGCCCGCGCCTGCGCGAATGGGCGGCGAACCGTGTCCAGAGGCGAAACGCCACGGTGTTCCGCGCGGTAGCAGCGCGCGAGGAACGCACAATGAAGCGAATGCTGATCAATGCCACGCAGGCCGAAGAACTGCGGGTAGCCATCGTCGATGGCCAGACGCTGTACGACATCGATATCGAGCAGCCGTCCAAGGAACAGAAAAAGTCCAACATCTACAAGGGCCGCATCACCCGGCTCGAACCCTCCCTCGAAGCCGCCTTCGTCGACTACGGCGCCGACCGCCACGGCTTCCTGCCACTGAAGGAAATCTCCCGCGACTACTTCCAGAGCGGCGTCGACCACAACAAGGCCGGCATCCGCGAGCTGTTGCGCGAAGGACAGGAAATCGTCGTCCAGGTGGACAAGGACGAGCGCGGCAACAAGGGCGCCGCCCTGACCACGTTCATCTCGCTGGCCGGCCGCTACATGGTGCTGATGCCGAATTCGCCGTCGGCCGGCGGCGTCTCGCGCCGCATCGAGGGCGAGGACCGCGCCGCGCTGAAGGAAGCGCTGGACAAGCTGAACATCCCCGACGACATGGGCGTGATCATCCGCACCGCCGGCGTCGGCCGCGATGCCGAAGAACTGCAGTGGGACCTGGACTATCTGCTCAGCGTCTGGCGCTCCATCGCCGAGGCCGCGCTGGCCAAGCCCGCCCCGTTCCTGATCTACCAGGAATCGCGGCTGATCGTGCGCGCCTTGCGCGACTACCTGCGCGCCGACATCGGCGAGATCCTGGTCGATACCGAGGAGCTGTACGAAACCGCGCGCGAGTTCATGCAGCAGGTAATGCCGCAGACCCTGCGCAAGCTGAAGCACTACAAGGACGACATCCCGCTGTTCAACCGCTTCCAGATCGAGTCGCAGATCGAGGCGATCTACGAGCGCAACGTGCGCCTGCCCTCGGGCGGCTCGATCGTGGTCGACCAGACCGAAGCGCTGACCGCCGTTGACGTCAACTCGGCGCGCGCCACCAAGGGCAGCGACATCGAGGACACCGCGTTCCAGACCAACCTGGAGGCGGCCGAGGAAGTGGCGCGCCAGCTGCGCCTGCGCGACCTGGGCGGGCTGGTGGTCATCGACTTCATCGACATGTCCAGCAACAAGCACCAGCGCGAAGTCGAGAACCGCCTGCAGAACGCGCTGAAGTACGACCGCGCCCGCGTGCAGCTGGGCCGCATCTCGCGCTTCGGCCTGATGGAGATGAGCCGCCAGCGCCTGCGCCCGAGCCTGGGCGAATCCAGCCAGATCGTCTGCCCGCGCTGCGACGGCCAGGGCCGCATGCGCAGCATCGAATCGCTGTCGCTGTCGATCATCCGCGTCGCCGAAGAGCACGCGATGAAGGAGAACACCGGGCAGGTGCTGGTACAGGCCCCGGTGGAGATCGCCAACTTCCTGCTCAACGAGAAGCGCGGCGCGCTGCGCGAGATCGAGCAGCGCCACGACGCGCCGATCATCATCGTCGCCGACGAGCAACTGCACACCCCGCACTACGAGGTCACGCGCCTGCGCGACAACGAACTGGGCGAGGAGTCCGGCAAGCCCAGCTACCAGCGCGGCACCCCGCGCAGGCTGCCGGTGCACGCATTGACCAAGGCGCAGTTGAACATCCCGCCGGCGCCGGCCGTCACCCACGTCAAGCACAGCCAGCCGGCTCCGGTGCGCGAAGTGTCCGAAGAGGCTGCCGCACCTGCCCCGGCCGTCGCTCCGGCCGCTCCCGGCGCGGGCGGTGGCGTCATGGGCTGGCTCAAGCGGGTGTTTGGTGGCGAAACCACCTCCGCCGCGCAGCCGGCCCAGCCGCAGCGCCAGGACAACAGCCGCGGCAACCGCAACGACCGTAGCCAGCGCCGCAATGGCAACAACCAGCCGCAGCGCGGCAATCGCCGTGACGAGCAGCGCCGCCAGAACGGCAATGGCAATCCGCAGGAACAGAAGAGCGCCGGCCAGCAGCCCAAGCCGCGCAGCGAGCAGGGTCAGCAGCAGGCCACCAAGCCTGCACGCAACAACGAGCAGCAGCCCCGGCAGCAGAAGCAGCCCAAGCCGCAGCAGCAGAAGCCGCAGCAATCCGTCGAGAAGGACAAGCCCGCACAGCAGGTGACCGAAAAGCCGGTTCGCCAGCCCCAGCCCGAAGCAGGCCGTCCGGTGATCGCGCCGGCCGCCGCAGCCACCGTGGTTGCAACGGAAACGCCTGCTGTCATCGATGCATTGCCGAAGGAAGTTCCTGCCGCAGTGGAAGCGGTCGCAGTCGTCCAGACCGAACAGCAGGCCGCCCCCACTGTCACCGTCACCGACGGTGCGACCACGCCTGCGCCAGCCGCCGAAGAAGGCAACGGTGAGGGCGGCAGCCGCCGCCGCCGCGGCCGTCGTGGTGGCCGTCGCCGTCGTCGCGGCACTGCCGACGGCAGCACTGCCATCGACAACCCGAACCAGGATGACGACGCCGGCGAAGACGGCGACGAGGACATGGCTGGCGAAACCGGCGAGCCCAATGCCAACGCTGCCCGCCCGGTTCTGGCCCAGCCCGAGTTCGATTTCGATGACGAGCCGGCCATCACTGCCGCAACGGCGGAAGCCCCTGCATCCGCTCGCGCGCAGGAAACCACCACGCCGGCTCCCGCAGCGAAGGCAGAGCCTGCCATCACGGATTTGGCTCTCGAGCCCATCGCAGCGGAAGCACCTGCGGCAACCGCGGAAGCGGGCAAGCCGCCGGTCGAGGTGGTCGAAGCCAGTCACCCGACCACTCCCGAAACCGTGGAAACCGCAACGATCGGCACCTCGCCGGTAACGGAAGTGGCTGTGCAACCTGCACCGGAAGCCGTCGAGGAGCCGGCGGCTCCCACCGTGGTTGACCCCATTGATTCGGTTGTGGCGGCGCCGGTCGTCGAGGAACACCCCGTCCACGAACAGGCAACCACTCCGTCGGCACCGGCCGCACCGGAAAACGGCCAGCTTTTCGTCGAAGCACCGGCAACGGAAACCGCATCGGCGAATACCAACGCAACCGTCGACGAAACGGCCACTCCGCCCGCGGAAGAGACCGCTGCCGCGGACGACGCCAAGACGGACGATGACCAGCCTCGCAGCGCCTGAGCAGGTGCTGTCGGCAACAACGAAAAAGCGGCCTCACGGCCGCTTTTTCGTTTTCGACTTCCCGTCCCCCTCATACAGAACAGGATATCTCCAGCTCAAATCGCCTTGGCTGGATCCATCACGCCATACTGCGCCGCCAGACGCACCAGCGCGATGTTGTCGTGCACCCCGGTCTTCTGGAACAGGCGCGCCTTGTGTGTGTTCACGGTCTTGGCGCTGAGGCTGAGCCGGCGCGCAATCTCCTCCTGCCGCCGCCCCTGCATCAGCAGCAACGCCACTTCCAGCTCGCGCGGCGAAAGCCCGTCGAACGGCGAGTCGCTCCCCTCCAGGTTCGACAACGCCAGGTTCTGCGCGATGTGGCTGGACAGGTAGCGGCGCCCCAGCGCCACGTCGTGGATTGCACGCACCAGCTCCTTCGCGTCGCCGCCCTTGCCCACATATCCCGACGCTCCCGCCTCCAGCAGCCGCCGCGGCATCGGCCCGTCCTCGGACACCGAGACCACGATGACCCGGGTTCCGTGATCGCCCTTGACGATGCGCTCGGTGATTTCCAGCCCGCTCAACCCCGGCAGGTGCAGGTCGCACAACACCACGTCCGGCTGCAGGCGCCTTATCTGCGGCAGCCCCGTCTCGCCGTTTTCCGCCTCACCCACCACTTCGATGCCGGTCTCACCGGAAAGAATCATCTTGATGCCGGTGCGCACCAGCGCGTGGTCATCGATGAGAAATACCCTGATGGTCATGCGCACTCCTCTCCCTGGCAAACAGGTGACAGTTGTGACTCGCCGCGCCCCGTGTTCCGGACAGGCGGACGATGGCAACGCCACCGCCCGTCATGGCGAAAGCCATGTGTATTATCAATCAGAAAAACGCCGGCTGACGCGGGGGGATTGCCCCCGTTCCCCGTCGCATGGATGCCATGCGTCCCGACCCTGAGCACAATGCGCGGATTGCTGATGCCCCTGCATCAGTGCATCCCCTACCCACAGTTAGGGATACCCCGGGACTGGCCCAGCCCCCTCTGGGGTCAAACGAATCATGCACGACCATACACGATGCCAAAAACAAAAGCGCCTGCGGATCATCGATCGCAGGCGCTTTCTCGACTCTGGCGGAGTGAGAGGGATTCGAACCCTCGATAGAGCTTTTGACCCTATACTCCCTTAGCAGGGGAGCCCCTTCGGCCTCTCGGGCATCACTCCGTTTTTCTTTCTTTTCCCTGCCTCGCGCTGCGAAGCAGGGCGCGAAGAATACCGTTTAACAGGGTAAAAGGTAAACCCTTATTCGGAAGTTTCTTTGCTTCCCGGCGCCACGGGTTCGTCACCACGCTGGATGCGCTGGAAAATTTCCTCGCGGTGCACCGCCACGTCCTTCGGGGCGGTGATGCCGATACGCACCTGGTTGCCCTTGACGCCAAGCACGGTGACGCTGACCGAGTCACCGATCATCAGGGTTTCGCCTACACGGCGAGTCAGGATCAACATTTTGAGAATCTCCATTAACCGGCGGGGTTCCCCACCGGTATCGGCGCGCCTGTTGCCTGCGCCCCACGACAAAGGGAAAGATTGTCAATATTACTGGCAGGACAGCAATGGCTTCAAGGCGCGCCGGTGCATGTGTTCACGCCAAGTGCGGCCTGACCCATTGCGGCACGCTGTCAAGCGCGGTGACCAGCTTCGGGCCATCCTCGCCGCCGCCTTGCGCCATGTCGGGACGGCCACCGCCCTTGCCACCGATCTGACCGGCAACATGGGCCAGCAGCTCCCCGGCCTTGACCCTGCCCAGCGCCGCTCCGCCCACCCCCGCTACCAGCGACGCCTTGCCGTCCTGCGTACCGGCCAGCAGGACCACTGCATCGCCCAGTTGCTGCTTCAGGCGGTCGAGCGCCTCGCGGTACTTCGAGGCGGTCGAGCGCCTCGCGGTACTTCGAGGCGGTCGAGCGCCTCGCGCAGGGCCTTGGCGTCGAAGCCCTCCAGGCGCGCAGCCAGCACCTTCACGCCGTTGATATCGACGGCCGAAGCACCAAGGTCCGCGGTGGCGCCGGAGGCGAGCTTGGCCTTGAGGGCTTCCAGTTCGCGCTCCAGCTTCTTCTGCCGCTCGCCGAGCTGGCGGATCTTGTCGACCACGTCGCTGGCGGCGCCGCCCAGCAGGTGGGCAGCCTCGGCCAGACGCGCTTCTTCCGCGTCCACGTGGTCCAGCGCACCCTGCCCGGTCACTGCTTCGATGCGGCGCACGCCGGAGGACACGCCGCCTTCGGAGGTGATCTTGAACAGGCCGATGTCACCGGTGCGCGAGACATGAGTGCCGCCGCACAGTTCGGTGGAGTAGTCGCCCATCTTCAGCACGCGCACGTGCTCGCCGTACTTCTCGCCGAACAGCGCCATCGCGCCGAAATCCAGCGCTTCCTGCATGCCCATGTGGTGCACTTCGGCGGCGTTGTTGGCACGCACCTGCTCGTTGACCTTGCGCTCGATGACCGCCAGTTCCTCGATCGTGATTGGCTGGAAATGCGAGAAATCGAAACGCAGGCGATCCGGTGCGACCAGCGAGCCCTTCTGCTGCACGTGGGTGCCCAGCACCTCGCGCAGCGCGGCGTGCAGCAGGTGGGTGGCCGAGTGGTTGAGGATGGTGGCGCCGCGGCGGCGGGTGTCGATCACACCGGACAAGACATCGCCCAGCTTGATCGTGCCCTGCTTCACGGTGCCGACATGGCCGTGGAACTGGCCGGCGAATTTCTGCGTGTCGCTGACGGCGATTTCCACGCCATTGGCGGACAACACGCCGTGGTCACCGACCTGACCGCCGGATTCGGCATAGAACGGCGTGGCATCGAGCACCAGCACGCCGTGGTGGTGCTCGATTCGGCATAGAACGGCGTCTGCGCAGTGAACACGATGACTTCGTCACCGGCCTGCACGGCCTCCACCGGGCGGCCATCCTTGAGCAGCGCGACCACGTTCAGGCCATCGGCCTGCAACTGCTCATAGCCGAGGAACACGGTGGGCGACAGCGTGGCGACCAGGTCGGCCGGCAACTGCACGCCGCCGCCGAACTTGCCGGCGGCACGCGCCATCTCGCGCTGGTGCTCCATCGCGCTGTCGAAGCCGGCCATGTCCACGGTCATGCCACGCTCGCGGGCGATGTCGGCAGTCAGGTCGACCGGGAAACCGTAGGTATCGTACAGGCGGAACGCCTCGGCGCCGGGGATGATGCCGTCGCCGACCTTGGCCGCGACGTCGTCGAAGATCTTCATGCCGGCGTCCAGCGTTTCAGCGAAGCGCTCTTCTTCGGCCAGCAACGCCTTTTCCACGGTCGCAGCGGCGGCCGGCAACTCCGGGTAAGCCTCGCCCATCAGCTCGACCAGCGTCGGCACCATCGCGCTGAAGAACGGCTGGCGCACGCCCAGCATCCAGCCGTGGCGCAGGGCGCGGCGGATGATCCGGCGCAGCACGTAGCCGCGGCCTTCGTTGGACGGCAGCACGCCATCGACGATCAGGAACGCGCAGGCACGGATGTGGTCGGCGATCACGCGCAGCGACTTGTTTTCCAGGTCGGCGGTACCGGTGAGCTCGGCGGCCTTGCCGATCAGGGTCTGGAACAGGTCGATTTCATAATTGGTGTGGACGTGCTGCAGGATCGCTGCCAGACGTTCCAGGCCCATGCCGGTGTCCACGCACGGCGCCGGCAGCGGCACCAAGGTGCCATCGGGCTGGCGGTCGAACTGCATGAACACCAGGTTCCAGATCTCGATGAAGCGGTCGCCGTCCTCGTCCGGCGAGCCCGGCGGGCCACCGGCGATGTGTTCGCCGTGGTCGTAGAAGATCTCGGTGCAGGGGCCGCACGGGCCGGTATCGGCCATCTGCCAGAAGTTGTCCGAAGCATAGGGCGCGCCCTTGTTGTCGCCGATGCGCACGATGCGCTCTGCGGGCACGCCGACCATGTCGCGCCACAGCGCGTAGGCCTCGTCATCGTTGTGGTAGACGGTGACCAGCAGGCGTTCGGCCGGCAGCTTCCACACGCCGGTCAGCAGCTCCCACGCCCACGCGATGGCGTCCTTCTTGAAGTAGTCGCCGAACGACCAGTTGCCCAGCATCTCGAAGAAGGTGTGGTGGCGGGCGGTGTAGCCGACCGAGTCGAGGTCGTTGTGTTTGCCGCCGGCGCGCAGGCAGCGCTGCACATCGGCCGCGCGCACGTAGCTGCGCTTTTCCGCGCCGATGAAGACGTCCTTGAACTGCACCATGCCGGAGTTGGTGAACAGCAGGGTCGGGTCGTTGCCCGGCACCAGCGGCGCGGACGGCACGATGGTGTGGCCCTTGCCCTTGAAGAATGCGAGGAAGTCGGCGCGGATCTGGGAGGTGGTGACTTTGGCGGATGTGTTCATTTGGACTGGCGGTAAGCGGGCTGGCGGCCGCCGACGCCCGTGCGGGACGCGCGGGTATCCGGGGCGGACGAAACCCTGAAAGGGTATCAGGCCCGGCCCGTTCAGTCCTCCGGGTCGTAGCGGGTGGCGCTGCGGATGCAGCCGGCGTCGAAGCCGCGCCGGGCCAGCAGGTCCGCGGCCTTGCGTCGCTGCGCCAGGTCCTGCGGCCCACCCTCGCCGAAACGCCGGCAGACCAGGTCGCGGGCGTTTTCCGCCCAATCTCCCTCGAAGGTGGCCATTGCCACCTCGATCTGCTCGCCATCCAGGCCATGCGTACCCAGTTCGGCACGGATGTGCAGCGGGCCATAGCCGGTGTTGGAACGGTTGCGCACCAGTGCTTCGGCGAAGCGGGTATCGTCCTGCCAGCCTTCCTCGGCCAGCCGTGCGACTGCAGCGGCGGCCTCGTCGGCATCGATGCCCTTGGCGCGGAGCTTGCGCCCCAGTTCCTTGCGCGAATGCTCGCGCCGTACCAGCAGCCCGAGCGCCCGCTGCAAGGGCGTCTGCTCGCGCGGCCGCCGGCCGCGGCGGGAGGACGGTTGCCGGTCTTCGCTGTCGTTCATCGCGTTGCCTGCCATCCCGCATGCGCGAGGCTTGCCCCACACCTGGGTGGGCTGGTGCCCATGCCATAAAACCGCGGGAGCAGGGCGACGTCACTGACGATGCGCAGCCCCGCTCCCGCGGGCAATCAATCCTCGTCGCCTTCCTCGCGGCCGGCCTCGGCCGGCTGGAACTTCTCGCGCAGCTCGGCTTCGAGCTTGGCCGCCACCTGCGGGTTGTCGCGCAGGTAGCCGCGGGCGTTGTCCTTGCCCTGGCCGATGCGCTCGTCGCCATAGCTGTACCAGGCACCGGCCTTGTCCACGAGCTTGGCGTCCACGCCCATGTCGATCAGTTCGCCTTCGCGGCTGATGCCCTCGCCGTACAGGATTTCGGTGATGACCTGCTTGAACGGGGGCGCCAGCTTGTTCTTGACCACCTTGATCTTGGTCTGGTTGCCAATGATCTCGTCGCCCTTCTTGATCGCGCCGATGCGGCGGATATCCAGGCGCACCGAGGCGTAGAACTTCAGCGCATTGCCGCCGGTGGTGGTTTCCGGGCTCTGGCCGGGCATCATCACGCCGATCTTGTGGCGCAGCTGGTTGATGAACACCACCAGCGTGTTGGAGCGCTTGATGTTGCCGGTCAGCTTGCGCAGGGCCTGGCTCATCAGCCGGGCCTGCAGGCCCGGCAGCTGGTCGCCCATCTCGCCTTCGATTTCGGCCTTGGGGGTCAGCGCCGCAACCGAGTCGATGACCACGATGTCCACCGAGCTGGAGCGCACCAGCATGTCGGCGATCTCCAGCGCCTGCTCGCCGGTGTCGGGCTGCGACAACAGCAGGTCGTCGACGTTCACGCCCAGCTTGGCGGCGTAGATCGGGTCCAGCGCGTGTTCGGCGTCGATGAAGGCAGCGGTGCCGCCCATTTTCTGGCACTCGGCAATGGCCTGCAGGGTCAGGGTGGTCTTGCCGGAGGATTCCGGGCCGTAGATTTCGACCACGCGGCCCTTGGGCAGACCGCCGATACCCAGGGCGATGTCCAGCATCAGCGAGCCGGTGGGAATGGCCTCGACAGGCTCGACCACGCGGTCGCCCATGCGCATCACCGAGCCTTTGCCGAACTGCTTCTCGATCTGGCTCAGGGCGGCGGCAAGCGCGCGCTTCTTGTTCTCGTCCATCAGGTCGTTCCTCACGGGTGATTTGGATTTCGTCATGGGGCTCACTGTAACGGGGCGGTATCGCAAAGGCTGAGACTGGCGGCGATACCGTTGAATTTATTTTTCTGCCCTGCCTGCCAGCAGCCGTGGTTGCCGCGGCCGGACATGGGGAAAGCACGCATCGGCGGCTGCGGAAGGCGGACGCCTCACCGGTTGGGACGCAGCAGGCCGCAATACAGCCCCTCGATGGCGAAGTCCTGGTCGGGCAGCACTTCGATCGGCGAATAGTCCGGATTACGCGGCAGCAGGCGGATGCGGTCCTTGCCGATCTTCAGCAGCTTCACGGTGATTTCGTCATCGATGCGCGCGACCACGATCTGCCCGGAACGGGCGTCGCGGGTGCGATACACCCCGATCAGGTCGCCGTCGAAGATGCCCTCGTCGATCATCGAATCGCCCTGCACCTTCAGCAGGTAGTCCGGCGCCGGCGAGAAGAACACCTTGTCCAGCACCACGAAATCATCCGAGCGGATGTCGGCGCCGATCGGCAGCCCGGCTGCGACACGGCCCAGTATCGGCAGACGCAGCACATTGTCGTCGTTGGCCGCCGGGGCCGGCTCGCCGCCTGCGTCGTCGGCCTGCACCAGCCGGATGCCGCGGGCGCGCCCCGGTACGCGCGCGATGGCGCCGGCCGCTTCGAGGGCGTCGAGGTGGTACTGGGCCGAGCGCACGCCCTTGAAGCCGAAGGCGCGGGCGATTTCGGTCTGCGAAGGCGGCACGCCCTCGGCCGCGATGCGCTCGGCGATCAGGTCGAGAATGGCCTGCTGGGTATCGGTCAGGTTCATGGTTAGTAGTATTACTACTAACAACCCACCCCGTCAACGATTACAGCGTCTCCAGCCCACGCAGTGCGGCGGCCACGGTTTGCCGGCGTACCGCGTCGCGGTCGCCGCCGAAGTGGAACAGCTCGGCGCGGGTGTAGCCTCCGCGCCGCTTCCAGCCGATCCACACGGTGCCGACCGGCTTGTCGGCGCTGCCGCCACCCGGCCCGGCAATGCCGGTGACCGCCACGGCGACGCTGGCACCGGAATGCACCAGCGCGCCAGACACCATTTCAATCACCGTCTCACGGCTCACCGCGCCCTCGCTTTCCAGCGTCTGCGGGCGCACGCCGAGCAGCGCCTGTTTGGCCTCGTAGCTGTAGGCGACCATGCCGCTGTCGAACCAGTCCGACGAGCCGGCCACGCCGGTCATCGCCTTGGCGATCCAGCCCCCGGTACAGCTTTCGGCGGTGACCACGCGGTCGCGGGCGTCGCGCAGGTGCTCGCCGAGGCGGGCGGCGAGGCGGTCCAGTTCGAGGTCGTCGGGGATGGTGGACATGGCGTTTCTCAGCGGCGGCAGCCTTCCAGTTTCAGGACTTGCCCCGGGCGGATGGCATAGGCCGGGGCGCGCAGGCCGTTGGCGCGGGCCAGCACCGGCAGCTGACACTGGAAGCGCGTGGAGATGCGCCCCAGCGTATCGCCCTTGACGACCTTGTGGGTACGCGTGGCCGGACGCTGCACCGGTCGCGCTGGCGCGGCGGCGGTGGCCGCCTGCAACGCCTGCACGTCGCCCACGGCGACGTTGCCGTTGTAGGCGGCCTGCGGGCGCTTGATCGCGGCATTGAGGTCGGCGGTGATCAGGGCGCGGGCCAGGTCGGCACGCGGGCCGTTGACGCAGTGCCGGTTGTACAGCCCGGCGATGCGGGTGGTGGCGTTGAGGATGGTGCCGGCGGGAATCCAGCCGTCGGCTTCGTAGCGCGGATTGAGGTTGCGCAGTGCGCGCATGTAGCCATCGCGGGTGCCGGCGCTGCCCAGGCAGATGGTCAGTTCGTAGATGGTGGTGGATTTTGCGAGCCGGATCGTCGCCGGCTGTGCGTTGACCTTCGGGAATTCGACGCCGTACTGCCGGGGGTGCAGGAAGATCCACGCCGCGGCGATCACCATCGGCACGTAGTCCTTGGTTTCACCGGGGAACTGGTTGTAGACCGAATCGGTCCAGAAGCCCTGCCCCGCACTCTGGTTGAACACCCGCAGCGCGCGGCCCTCGCCGCCGTTGTAGGCGGCCAGCGCCAGCTCGATGTTGCGGTTGAGCTGGCCCATGCGCTCGTTCATGTAGGCGGCGCTGGCCTCGGCGGCGCTGCGTGGGTCGAAACGGGTATCGAAGCCGGTGCCGTCCGGCCCCAGCCCGAAGCGGCGGCCGGTGGCCGGCATGAACTGCATCAGCCCGGCCGCGCCGGCGCGCGAGGAGGCATGCACGCGGCCATTGGATTCTTTGGCCATGATGCCGAACAGCAGCGCCTCGGGCAGGCCGCGCTTCTCCCATTCCGGCCACATCACCGCGCGCAGGTTCATGTAGTTCTCGTAGCTGGTCAGCAGCGCCGGGCGCATGTCGGTGAGCCAGCGGCGGATGCCGGCCTGGATGGCCGGGTTGTACTCGACCATGTCGTCGAAGGCATGGCGGTGGTCGTTGAGCAATGCCGCCGCGCGCGCGGCCTCCGGCACGTCGGCGACCAACGGGCCGGCATGGTCGGGATCGGCCTCGAGCGTGTCGCCGGCCTCGTCGGCGACGTCCTCGCCGCTGGCGTCGGCCTGCCGCTTCAGCAGGCGCTTGTAGGTGGACAACAGGGTGCCCACCTGGCAGCCCTTCTGGTCGATGCAGGCGTCGATGACGTCCTCCATGTCCTCCAACGCCGCATTGCCTTCGGCAGTGCCCTTGGGGTCGGCATTGGCAACCAGCAGCAGCGCGTCGGTGTAGCGCTTCTCCGCGGCGACCATGCGCTGCTCGATCACTTCCACCTTGGCCTTGTCGCGGGTGGACACGCGCTGGGCATGGGCAGCGGGGACGGCAAGCAGCAGCATGGCGGCAACCAGCAGGGCGCGGCGGCGGGCGGGCGGAGCGGTCGAGGCGGAAAGAACAGGCATCAGCGGCGGCACGAGCGGCAAAGGCAGGCAGGGTAGCCGCCGCCCTCGCCCGGCGGCAACCGGCCCGGCGCCGCGATACAGTCGACCGTTAGAATCCCTTCCCTGCCACCGCAAGAGCACGTACATGGACCCCATCCTGATCGGCAAAGGCACCACCGACGACGTCGCCGTCACCCTGCTGCCGGGCTTCGGCAACCGCCACGGGCTGGTGGCCGGCGCCACCGGTACCGGCAAGACGGTGACGCTGATGACGCTGGCCGAGGGTTTCAGCCGGATCGGCGTGCCGGTGTTCCTGGCCGACGTGAAGGGCGACGTGGCCGGGCTGGCGGTACCGGGCGATATCGGCGAGAAACTGGCCGCGCGCGCGGCCGAAATCGGCATCGACGGCTACACCGCGCAGGCCAGCCCCACCATTTTCTGGGACCTGTATGGCCAGCAGGGGCACCCGGTGCGCACCACGGTCAGCGAGATGGGGCCGACCCTGCTGGCGCGCATCCTCGAACTCAACGACACCCAGAGCGGCGTGCTCGACATCGTGTTCAAGCTGGCCGACGACCGCGGCCTGCTGCTGCTCGACCTGGACGATCTGCGCGCGCTGCTGAACCTCGTCGCCGCCGAGCGCAAAACCATTTCCACCGAATACGGGCTGGTCAGCGCACCGAGCATCGCCGCGATCCAGCGCGCGCTGCTGCGGCTGGCGCAGGATGGCGGCGAGCAGTTCTTCGGCGAGCCGGCGCTGGAACTGTCCGACATCATGCGCGTCAACCACGACGGCCGCGGCGTCATCGGCATCCTTGCCGCGGCGCAGCTGATCCTCAAGCCGCGGCTGTATTCCACCTTCCTGCTGTGGCTGCTGTCCGAGCTGTTCGAGCAGCTGCCGGAAGTGGGCGACCTGGAAAAGCCGAAGCTGGTGTTCATCTTCGACGAGGCGCACCTGCTGTTCGATGGCGCCCCGCCGGCGCTGGTACAGCGCATCGAGCAGGTGGTGCGGCTGATCCGCTCCAAGGGCGTGGGCGTGTATTTCTGCTCGCAGTTCCCCGACGACGTGCCGGGCGACATCCTCGGCCAGCTCGGCAACCGCGTGCAGCACGCGCTGCGTGCCTTCACCCCGCGCGACCAGAAGGCGGTGAAAACCGCCGCACAGACCTTCGTGCCGAACCCGAAGCTCGACGTGGTCGCCACGCTGTCGCAACTGGGCACTGGCGAAGCGCTGGTGTCCACGCTGCAGGACAAGGGCATTCCCTCGCCGGTGCAGAAGACGCTGGTGGCGCCGCCGCGCTGCCGCATGGGCGCGATCACCGAGGCCGAACGCATGCAGGTGCGCGCCGGCAGCCCGGTCGGCAGCCGCTACGACACCGCCATCAACCGCGAATCGGCCGCCGAACTGCTGGCCCAACGTGCGCAGCAGGCCGCCGAACAGGCGCAGGCACCCAAGGTGCCAAGCGCGGAACAGGGCGGCGGCATCGGCCAGAAGATCAACGAATTCCTGTTCGGCAGCGGACGCCGCCAGGGCGTGGTCGAGTCGGTGGCCAAGCAGACCACGCGCAACGTCGGCGGTTCGATCGGGCGCAGCGTCGGCAGCTCCATCGGCGAATCGGTGATGGGCAAGACCGGCAAGAAGTACGGCGGCCAGATCGGCAACCAGATCGTGCGCGGCATCCTCGGTGGCATCTTCGGCAGGCGCTGAAACATGTCGCGCTGGCGCCCCCCCGCGGAAAAGAGCACCGCACTGATCACGCGCGAAGGCCATGCGCGGCTGAAGGCCGAGCTGGACGAACTGTGGCGGCTGCGCCGGCCCGAAGTGGTCAAGGCGCTGGCGGCTGCCGCTGCCGAGGGCGACCGTTCGGAAAACGCCGAATACACCTATCGCAAGAAGCAGCTGGGCGAGATCGACCGCCGCGTGCGCTACCTGAGCAAGCGGCTGGAAGCGCTGCGCGTGGTCGATACCCGCCCCAGCGACCCGGACGCGGTGTTCTTCGGCGCCACGGTGGAGCTGGAGAACGTGGACAGCGGCCAATGCCACCGCTACCGCATCGTCGGCCCGGATGAAACCGATGCCGGCGCCGGCTGGATCAGCATCGACTCGCCGCTGGCGCGCGCGCTGCTGAAGAAGCGCATCGACGACGAATTCGCGGTGGAACTGCCCGGCGGCAGAACCTGTTTCGCCGTGGTCGGCATCGCTTACGGCGAAGGTTGACCGCAACCGCGCGGCTTGCCCCACATGGCGGCTGTGCCGATGCCGGCGTGCGTCATGCCAAGGGCGGCGGATACACGCGACCCGCGCGCAGCGGCCGGAAGTAATCGCTCCGCGCATGAAAGGCGACGTCCTGACCCGGATGCCAGCCGGGAATGCCGGCCAAGGGCAACGGCCGCAACTCCAGCGGGTCGTCGAGTATTTCTCCCCGCGCGATGGCCGCCGCAACGCGGGCCACGCCGGCATCGTCGTCATCGCCACGCACCACCACGCACTTGCCGACCAGCAGGCGGCCGGGCAGCAACGCCTGTTCCAGCAGCGCATGACCAACCACCGCGGCAACGGCCATGCCGCCACCGCTGCGCCATTGCGCCGCGCTGTCCACGAACAGCGCGCGCCAGTCGTGCCGATCCCATGCCGCCAGCAGGCCGACATCGCACACCCGCACCACCAGCCCGGTTTCGTCGAACTGGGTCAGCGCCGCCTGCGCGCGGTTGCGCCGGTGCGGCCCCATCACCGCGATGTGCCGGCATTGCCGCCCATTGAGCGCCAGCTTGATGGCCGGCTGGCGCATCCACACCAGCGCGTTGAACAGGTCGTGCCAGTTTTCCGCACGCGTGGCGATGCGGCCATGCTCGCCGATGCGTACCTCGTAGTGCAGGCCATCGGCCAGCAGCGCCACGTCCTGCGTGACGAAGCGCTTGTCCGGCAGCGGCAGCCGCGCGTTGAGCGCGTCGATGGCCGGCCAATCGGGCGCGTCCATCAGGCCCCGGAAATCATCGAAACCGGCGAACAGCGGGTGCGCGAAACAGGCCGGCGCCACCTGCCCGCGCGGCGGGGCGACGAACCTGCGCCGCGCCCCGGCGACCCCGGTTTTGCTCACAGCACCTTGAGGTCGAACGTCTTCGGCGCCGGCTTGGCGATGGCATCGCCGAACAGGTCATGCTCGTCGCTGTCGGTGATTTCCACATCGACGAAATCGCCGACGCGCAGCCCGGCGTCGGCGGCATTCTGGATGTGCACCAGCCCGTCGATCTCCGGCGCGTCGGCCTTGGAGCGCGCCACCGCGATGCCGTCCTCGATCACGTCGACCAGGCATTGCTGCACGCTGCCGATCTTCGCTTCCAGCTTCGCCGCGGAAATGGCCGCCTGCTTTTCCATGAAGCGCGCAAGGCGCTCCTGCTTCACGTCTTCCGGCACCGGGTCGGGCAGGCCGTTGGCAGTGGCGCCTTCGACCGGCGAATAGGCAAACGCACCGACACGGTCGAGCTGGGCGGCGTCGAGGAAGTCGAGCAATTGCTCGAACTCGGCCTCGGTTTCGCCGGGGAAACCGACGATGAAGGTCGAGCGCACGGTGATGTCCGGGCAGATTTCACGCCAGCGCAGCACGCGTTCCAGCGTCTTGTCAACCGCGCCGGGCCGCTTCATCAGCTTGAGGATGCGCGGGCTGGCGTGCTGGAACGGGATGTCCAGATATGGCAGCACCCTGCCCTGCGCCATCAGTGGCACGACGTCATCGACGTGCGGGTACGGGTAAACGTAGTGCAGGCGCGTCCACGCATCCAACTCGCCCAAGCCTTCGCACAACGCCTTCATGCGCGTGGCGTATTCCTTGCCGCGCCACGTGCCCGGCGCGTATTTGCGGTCCACGCCGTAGGCCGAGGTGTCCTGCGACACCACCAGCAGTTCGCGCACGCCGCCCTTGACCAGCCGTTCGGCCTCGCGCAGCACTTCATCGACCGGACGCGACACCAGGTCGCCACGCATCGAGGGAATGATGCAGAAGCTGCAACGGTGGTTGCAGCCTTCGGAAATCTTCAGGTAGGCGTAGTGCCGCGGGGTGAGCTTGACCCCGTAGTCCGGCACCAGATCGACGAACGGATCGTGCTTCGGCGGCAGTGCCGCGTGCACCGCCTCCATCACCGTCGTGTAGTCCTGCGGGCCGGAGACGGACAGCACGTCCGGGTAATGCTCGCGGATCATGTCCCCCTTTTTGCCCAGGCAACCGGTGACGATGACCCTGCCGTTCTCGTTCATCGCCTCGCCGATGGCGTCCAGCGATTCGGCCACCGCCGAGTCGATGAAGCCGCAGGTGTTGACCACCACCACGTCGGCTGCGTCGTAGGACGGCACGATGTCGTAGCCCTCCACCCGCAGCTGGGTGAGGATGCGCTCGGAATCGACCAGGGCCTTCGGGCAGCCAAGGCTGACGAAGCCGACTTTGGGGTTCAGCTGGGACATGGAATCTGCGGTTCTGGGGGCCGGGGATCGGAATGACCTGGGGCCGGAAGCGCGGCGATTATACCGGCCAGCCTTACCCGCCGTTGTGGGCCGTTGTAGGAGCGACGCAAGTCGCGACGGGGTTTTACCGGGAAAGCCCCGTCGCGACTTGCGTCGCTCCTACAGTGTTCCTGCGGGTACGCTGGGCCTCCCGCCTCCGAGGAACCGCCATGTCCCAGTGGATCAGCCTGCAGACCGCCCACGGCCCGGTCCGCGCCTGGCAGGCCCTGCCCGACGCCCCGCCCCGCGCCGGGTTGGTGGTGATACAGGAAATCTTCGGCACCAACGCCCACATCCGCCATGTCGCCGGGCAATACGCCGCCGCCGGCCATGCAGTGTTGGCACCGGCGTTCTTCGACCTGCTCGAACCGGGGCTGGAACTGGATTACGACGCTGCCGGCACGGCCCGCGGCAAGGCACTGGTGGACACGCTCGGCGTGGACCGCGCGGTGGATATCGTGGACGCCGCCGCCCGCGCATTGGCCGGGTACGGCAAGGTCGGCAGCGTGGGCTACTGCTGGGGCGGCACCATCGCCCTGCTCGCCGCGCAGCGGCTGGGCCTGCCCTCGGCCAGCTACTACGGCGCACGCAACGTGCCCTACCTCGATACCCCGTTCAAGGCACCGGCCATCTTCCATTTCGGCAAGCTCGACCCCTCCATCCCGGCGGCCGCCGTTGCAGCGCATCGTGAAAAGCAACCGGCAATGCCGGTATACGTGTACCCGGCCGACCACGCCTTCAACCGCGAGGTCGGCACGCACTACCACGCCCCGAGCGCCGACCTGGCGCGCGAACGCACCCTGGCCTTCCTCGAAGAGAACCTGCGATGACCGAAGCCGTGACGTCCGATTTCGAGCTTGATACCCGCCTTGCCGCCGACAGCGTGTTGGTGGCCGACGGCCCGCTGTCCCAGATCCGGCTGATGAACGATGGCCGCTTCCCGTGGATCGTGCTGGTGCCGCGCGTGGCCGGGGCCAGCGAATGGATCGACCTGGACGGCGGCCAGCAACGCCTGCTGCTGGCCGAAATCGACCAGATTTCCCGGCACCTGAAGCAGAAACCGAACGTCACCAAGCTCAACATCGGCGCGCTCGGCAACATCGTGCGGCAACTGCACGTGCACCTGGTCGGCCGCCACGAGGGCGACGCGGCCTGGCCCGGCCCGGTATGGGGTAGCGGCCCGGCGCAGCGCCTGGACTCCGGCGTGCTGGCCGAGCGTGTCGAAATCTGGCGGCAGCGGCTACGATAGCCGCCACTCCAACCACGAACCTGCACGCCGATGCGCTCCAACCTGATTGCCGCACTGATCCTGATCATCGTCGGCCTGTTCTTCCTGGCCAAGAACCTGGGCTGGATCAATGGCAACATCGGCGCGATGCTGGCCACCTGGTGGCCAGCGCTGCTGGTCGTGGTCGGCATCGGCATGCTGTTCGGGCGCGGCAGGTAAGCGCGCCGACTCGCTGCCGCGTCACCGGGGTTCCTTGTCCCCCATGACGTCTTTGCAACATACCGGTGCATAAGCTGGCGCCAGCGCGATGCGCGCCTCGCCGGTGGATTCGTCCATACTCGAACCACCGGTTGATGGACGGGGCCCGCGCCCCGTCGCCAGCGTCAGCGGCCGCAACGGCCGCCGCAAGCCACCCACGACAAGGAGCCCGCCATGAGCGACACGTTCTCCACCCGCAGCCAATTGCACGTCAACGGCAAGGCCTACACCTATGCCAGCCTGCCCAAGCTGGGCGAACGCTTCGACATTTCCCACCTGCCCTGGTCGATGAAGATCCTGCTGGAGAACCTGCTCCGGCACGAGGACGGCGGCATCACCGTCGGGGCTGAGCACATCGAGGCGGTGGCGCGCTGGAACCCGGCCGCCGAGCCGGACACCGAGATCGCCTTCATGCCGGCGCGCGTGGTGCTGCAGGACTTCACCGGCGTGCCCTGCGTGGTGGACCTGGCGGCGATGCGCGACGCGGTGGTCAAGCTCGGCGGCGACGCCGAACAGATCAACCCGCTGATCCCGTCCGAGCTGGTCATCGACCACTCGGTGCAGGTGGACGTGTTCGGCCGTTCCGATGCGCTGGACCTCAACGGCAAGATCGAGTTCGAGCGCAACCGCGAGCGCTACAGCTTCCTGCGCTGGGGCCAGAAGGCGTTCGGCAACTTCAAGGTGGTGCCGCCGAACACCGGCATCGTGCACCAGGTGAACCTGGAAAACCTCGCCCGCGTGGTGATGGAGCGGGAGGTTGACGGCGCGCTGTGGGCGTTCCCGGACACCGTGTTCGGCACCGACTCGCACACCACCATGATCAACGGCATCGGCGTGCTCGGCTGGGGCGTGGGCGGCATCGAGGCCGAGGCGGCGATGCTCGGCCAGCCCTCGTCGATGCTGATCCCGCAGGTGGTCGGCTTCAAGCTGACCGGCAAGCTGCCGGAAGGCGCCACCGCCACCGACCTGGTGCTCACCGTCACCCAGATGCTGCGCGAGCTGGGCGTGGTCGGCAAGTTCGTCGAATTCTACGGCGACGGCCTGCAACACCTGCCACTGGCCGACCGCGCCACCATCGGCAACATGGCGCCGGAGTACGGCGCCACCTGCGGCATCTTCCCGATCGACGCCGAGTCGCTGAACTACCTGCGCCTGTCCGGCCGCAGCGAGGAGCAGATCGCGCTGGTGGAGGCCTATGCCAGGGCGCAGGGCCTGTGGCACACGCCCGACAGCCCGCACGCGCAGTACAGCGCCACGCTGGAGCTGGACATGGGCGAGGTGCAACCGTCGCTGGCCGGCCCCAAGCTGCTCACGCTCGACCTGTCCACGGTGGCCCCTTCGCTGGCCGGCCCCAAGCGCCCGCAGGACCGGGTGCTGCTGGGCGACATGAAGCAGGCCTACCGCCAGGCGGTGGCTCCGCTGGCAGCCGCGCGCGACAGGCGCAGCCCGGAGGTGGCCGACTTCATCGCCGAGGGCGGCACCGCGGCGGTGGGCAACGACGGCCTGAGCAAGGGCGTGGCCCACATCGAGATCGACGGCCAGCCGATCAAACTCAAGGACGGTGCGGTGGTGATTGCCGCCATCACCTCCTGCACCAATACTTCCAACCCGGCGGTGATGGTCGGCGCCGGGCTGCTGGCGCGCAATGCCGCCGCGCGCGGGCTCACCCGCAAGCCGTGGGTGAAGACCTCGCTCGGGCCGGGCTCGCGCGTGGTCACCGATTACCTTGAAAAAGCCGGGCTGCTGGACGAGCTGGAGAAGGTCGGTTTCTACGTGGTCGGCTATGGCTGCACCACCTGCATCGGCAACGCCGGCGACCTGGCCGCCGACCTGAACGAAGCCATCACCGGCAACGACCTGGTCTGCGCCGCCGTGCTGTCGGGCAACCGCAACTTCGAAGGCCGCATCCACCCCGAAGTGAAGATGAACTACCTGGCCAGCCCGCCGTTGGTGGTGGCCTATGCACTTGCCGGCACCACCGACATCGACCTGACCAGCGAGCCGCTGGGCACCGGCAGCGATGGCCAGCCGGTGTACCTGCGCGACATCTGGCCGAGCAGCAAGGAGATCGGCGACATCATCGCCGCCACCATCGGCCCGGAGATGTTCAAGCAGAACTACGCCGACGTGTTCAAGGGCGACAGCCGCTGGGCGCGGATCGAATCGCCGGAAGGCCAGGCCTACCAGTGGAACGCGGACTCTACCTACATCAAGAACCCGCCCTACTTCGACGGCATGACCATGCAGGTCGGCAGCATCGGCGACATCTTCGGCGCGCGCGTACTGGGCCTGTTCGGCGACTCGATCACCACCGACCACATCTCCCCGGCCGGCAACATCAAGAAGGAGTCGCCGGCCGGCCGCTTCCTGCAGTCGCGCGGCGTGCAGCCGGCCGACTTCAACAGCTACGGCAGCCGGCGCGGCAACGACGACGTGATGGTGCGCGGCACCTTCGCCAACATCCGCATCAAGAACCTGTTCTTCGGCGGCGAGGAAGGCGGCAACACGCTGTATTTCGGGGTGCAGCCACCGCAGAAGATGTCCATCTACGACGCTGCGGTGAAGTACAAGGCCGATGGCGTGCCACTGGTGGTCATCGCCGGCAAGGAATACGGCACCGGCTCCAGCCGCGACTGGGCGGCCAAGGGCACCAACCTGCTCGGAGTGAAGGCGGTGGTCGCCGAGAGCTTCGAGCGCATCCACCGCAGCAACCTGGTCGGCATGGGCGTGCTGCCGCTGCAGTTCCAGGCAGGCGAGAACGCGCAGACGCTGGGCCTGGATGGCACCGAAAGCTTCGACGTCACCGGGCTGGACGATGGCAAGGCCAAGCTCGCCACCGTCACCGCCACCCGTGCCGATGGCACCCGCAAGAGCTTCCAGGCACACATGCTGCTGCTGACGCCCAAGGAAGTCGAATACTTCCGCAATGGCGGCTTGCTGCAGTACGTGCTCCGGCAGTTGGCGGCGAAAAAGGCAGCCTGACTGCCCTACCTCTGTACCTTGCAGGAGCGACGTGAGTCGCGACCGGGCTTTACCGGGAAAGCTCCATCGCGACTCACGTCGCTCCTACAACGCCGGTATCCCCCGGTCACCCCGCCATGCTGGCGTTGTCGATGACGAAGCGGTACTTCACATCGCCCTTCAGCATGCGCTCGTAGGCCGCGTTGATCTCGTCGGCGCGGATCAGCTCGATGTCGGCAACGATGTCGTGCCGGGCACAGAAATCCAGCATTTCCTGCGTCTCGGGGATGCCACCGATCAACGAGCCGGCGATGGCGCGGCGCTTCATGATCAGGTTGAACACGTTGGGCGACGGATGCGGCGTGGCCGGTGCACCGACCAGCGCCATCGTGCCGTCGCGCTTGAGCAGCGCCAGCAAGGCGTCCAGATCGTGCGGCATCGCCACCGTATTGAGGATGAAATCGAAGCGATTGCGCTGCGCCTTCATTTGCCCGGCATCGCGCGAGACGACCACTTCGTCCGCGCCCAGCGCCCTGGCCGCCTCACGCTTGGATTCGGAGGTGGTGAAGGCCACCACGTGCGCACCCAGCGCATGCGCCAGCTTGATGCCCATGTGCCCGAGGCCACCGATGCCGACCACGCCCACCGTGTGCCCCGGCCCCACCTGCCAATGCCGCAGCGGCGACCAGGTGGTGATGCCGGCACACAGCAGCGGCGCCACCGCGGCCAGCTGTGCCTCGGGGTGGCGGATGCGCAGCACGTAGCGCTCGTGCACGACGATCTGCTGCGAGTAGCCGCCCAGCGTGTGGCCGGGCGCATCCGCGGTCGGGCCGTTGTAGGTGCCGACCATGTGGTCGCAGTAGTTTTCCAGCCCTTCCCCGCAATCGGCGCACTGCCGGCAGCTGTCGACGATGCAGCCGACGCCGACCAGGTCGCCGATCCGGAAATCCGAAACCTGCGCCCCCACCGCCGCCACCCGGCCGACGATTTCGTGGCCCGGCACACAGGGATACAGGGTGCCGGCCCATTCCGAACGCACCTGGTGGAGGTCCGAATGGCACACCCCGCAATAGGCGATGTCGATGCGCACGTCGTGTGCGCCCGGCGCGCGCCGTGGGATGTCGAGGGGCTGGAGGGGCTGGTCGCCCGCGTGTGCGCCCCAGGCTTTGATCGTCATGGTGTCTGTCCTTTGGCTTCGGGCCGGAGCGGCTCCGTCTCGGAAACAGTGCCGGCCACGCCGGCAAGGTGCTATTCGAACGCGCCGATGCTGTCGTGGCTGAGGTTGTCGAAGCGGGTGTATTCGCCGAAGAACTTGAGCTTGCACGAGCCGGTCGGGCCGCCGCGGTGCTTGCCTATGATGATTTCGGCCAGGCCCTTGTCCGGCGAGTTTTCCTTGTTGTAGTACTCGTCGCGGTAGATGAACACGATCATGTCCGCGTCCTGCTCGATGGCGCCCGATTCGCGCAGGTCGGCCATCACCGGGCGCTTGTCGGTGCGCGTTTCCAGCGAGCGGTTGAGCTGGGACAGCGCGATCACCGGCACGTTCAGTTCCTTCGCCAGCCCCTTCAGCGAGCGGCTGATCTCGGAAATCTCGGTGGCGCGGTTCTCGCTGTTGCCCGGCACGCTCATCAGCTGCAGGTAGTCGATCACCACCAGCCCGAGGTCGTGCTCACGCTTGAGCCGGCGGCACTTGGAACGCAGCACTTCCGGCGACACGCCGGGCGTGTCGTCGATGAAGATCTTGGTTTCCTTGAGCATGCGGATCGCGCCGGTGACGCGGCTCCAGTCCTCGTCCTCCAGCTGGCCGGTGCGCAGGCGCGTGGCGTTGATGCGGCCGTTGGAGGAAATCAGGCGCATCGCCAGCTGCGAGGCCGACATTTCCATCGAGAACACCGCCACGCCCTTCTTCGACTTGATCGCCGCGTACTCGGCGATATTCAGCGCGAAGGTGGTCTTGCCCATCGCCGGGCGCGCGGCCAGGATGATCAGGTCGGTCGGCTGCAGGCCGGCGGTCATCTGGTCGAACTCGTTGTAGCCGGTCGGCAGGCCGGTGATGTTGCCGCCGTTCTCGAAGCGGTTGCGCAGTTCCTCGAATGCGTCCTTCAGCGCGCCGGGCATGGCCACGAAGTCGGTACGGCCGCGCGCGCCCTGTTCGGCGATGGCGAACACCGACTTTTCCGCCGCTGCCAGCAACTCGGTGCTTTCGCGGCCCTCCGGCTGGAAGCCGTCGTTGACGATGTCGGTGCCGACCTGGATCAGCTGCCGCAGCACCGCCTTGTCACGCACGATCTCGGCATAGGCGCCGATGTTGGCCGCCGAGGGCGTGGTGCTGGCCAGCTCGATCAGGTAGGCGCCGTCGCCAATCAACTCCATCTTGCCCTGCGACTCGAACCATTCGCCCAGCGTCACCGCGTCGAACGGCCGGTCGCGCTCGCACAATTCGCAAATCGCGCGGTAGATCAGCTGGTGGTCGCGGCGGTAGAAATCCTTGTCGGTGAGCGCTTCGTTGACCCGGTCGAACGCCTCCGGCGCCAGCATCAGGCCACCGAGCACGGCCTGCTCGGCCTCCACCGAATGCGGTGGTACGCGCAGGGTATCGATGCGCTGTTCTGTGCGATCAGGGCGGTCGGAACGGAAACCGGGACGGGCGGACATGGAAACCTGCTGCTGCGGAAAAGCCGAGCGCCCAATGGTAGGCGGATGCCGGCCGTCGATGTGGGGATAGCTCTGTGGACAAGTTGTCCGCAGCCGGTGGATGTGGGCGCAAGGCCGGCAGC